>NZ_BAAAPY010000002.1:0-154249 GCF_039531385.1 Aeromicrobium halocynthiae
CCCGGCCAGCACCAAGGTGGTGTTGCGCCTCCTGGCGGACGACAGATCAACAGCAAGGACACCCAACTTCGAGGTCAGTCGTCAGCAAGAGTCAGGCCGCCAGGAGACGATCGACAGTCTCACAGTCTCACAGTCTCCGGCCGCGCCGACCCGTCCCATCGAGCCGACCATGCCGTGTCGGTTCAACGCGTGGCCCATCTTGCGGGAGCGGAACTGGCTGCCCCGATCGGCGTGCAGGATGCAGCCGGCGACGTCGTGGCCCTCGGCCTTGCGACGAGCGACGGCGTTGTTGAGTGCATCGACGGCCAGCGAAGCGGGCATCCGGTCGCTGATCGAGTAGCCCACGACGCGGTGGCCGCAGGCGTCCTTGATCGCGCAGCAGTAGAGCTTGCCCTCGGCGGTCCAGTGCTCGGTGGGGGCACCTCCCTGCACGCAGTGCTTGGGGGAATGTCGGTGAACCAGAGGTGGTTCGGGGCGTCGGCGGTGAACATCCGCTGCACGTGATCGTCGAAGACCGGCGGCCCGGCCTTGACGCCCTTGCCGCGGCGGCGACGCTGCGCAGCCGACAAGATCCCGGCCTGTGAACACAACGCCCAGGCAGTGCGGCGGCTCATTGACCAGCCCGCCTTCTTCGCCTCGTGACCGAGGAACCGGTATCCGAAGGTCGGGTCCTCGGCGTGGGCATCGTGCAGGGCATTGATTCGGTGCGCCTGGACCCACTCAGCGGTCGTGACGGGTTCCTCGAGCCAGCGGTAGTACGGCTGACGCGCAAGCTTCAGAACCCCGCACGCAACCGTGACGGGAATCCCGCCTGCGGCCAGCTCGCTCACGAGCGGGTAGATCATTTTGACAAGCCACCCAGTTTCAAGTTCGCCTGAGACAGGTAGGCCGCCGCGCGGCGCAGGACCTCGTTCGCCCCCGCAAGCGGGAGGTGCCCCCACTGCTCCAGCAACCGGTTGCGACGCTTCAGCTCGCGCAGTTCGGCAGCCTGATCCGAGGTCACACCCGGGCGCTTGCCGCCCTCGACGTCGGCAGCCTTCAGCCAGTTCGTGAGCGTGGCCTCAGCGATCCCGAAGTCCTCGGCGATCTGCTTCAACGTCGTCTTGGAGTCTCGTCCACGGGCGACCGCGACCACGTCATCGCGGAACTCTTGCGGATACGGAGCAGGCATAGCGACATCCTCTCTCCTGGTGCCGCGCACCAGAAGTCAGTTGTCACCTACGGCTGCATCACGCCCAGCTGACCCAAGCCATCACCCGCACCAACATGTGCATTGAGCAGCACCTCGTACCTCCCGGCACGGCCACTCCCGAGGCCTGGGGATGGCGACACGGCAGGAACTACGTGGAGCTGATCATCGTCGACGAGGCCGAACGACTGCGTCCCGCCGCGCTGGAACTGCTGCGCGATCGCTACGACCGCGACGACATCGCCCTGATCCTGATCGGCATGCCCGGCCTGGAGAAGCAGTTCAGCCACTACCCCCAGTTCTACAGCCGAGTCGGCTTCGCCCACCAGTACCGGCCCCTGGGACAAGACGAACTGCTGTTCGTCCTCGAGCGACACTGGCGATCCCTCGGCAAGACCCTCGACCCCGACGACTTCACCGACGCCCAAGCCATCGCAGCCATCGCACGGATCACCCGCGGCAACTTCCGGCTCCTCGAACGCCTCTTCCCCCAGATCCAGCGGGTCCTGAAGATCAACGAACTCGACACCATCACCAACGACGTCATCGAAGCCGCACAGAGCACCCTGGTCATCGGTGTCACCTGACCCCGCCACGAAGCGACCGAAGAACCCCGCCATTCAGCAGACGAAGTCACACTCAGTCATTCCTGATTCTCTGAAACCCGTCTCACTTCGTGTGTCTCATCCGGGGTTCTGTCGTCGAGTTCTGAGACAGCTGGTCGACCCGTGGCGAGGGCCGTCGCCGACCACTGCCTCGCGCCGCGCCCCCGGGGCACCGGGCCCGGCCGCACGCCACCCATGTCCGGTGGCGCGCCGGTCACGCACCTACAGTGTTTCCCGTGGAACCGACCCATGGCGCACGTCTGGCCGACGAGTTCGACCGGGCCTCCGGCCGGTACGACCTCCTGACGAGCCTGAATCCTGGCTATCACGACGCCCTGCGCGACGCGGCCAAGGCACTCGTCCTGCGCCTGCCGCGCATCGACGGACCCCTCACGCTGTGGGACCTCGGCTGCGGGTCCGGACTCTCCACGCGCGCCCTCGTCGACGCTGCCGGTGTCGACGCGCGGATCGTCGGTGTCGACGCCTCCGACGGGATGCTCGAGCAGGCGCGTGCCAAGGACTGGCCGGCCGGCGTCGACTTCGTGCACGCGTTCGCCCAGGAGCTGCCCGACGTCGCCGCGCGCACGCTCGACGGCCCCGCCGACGGAGCGTTCGCCGCCTACCTCATGCGCAACGTCCCGGAGGAGCAGCGCGACGAGGTCGTCGCGTCCATCGCCGCGCAGGTCCGACCCGGCGGCTGGATCGCGCTGCAGGACTACCACGTCAAGGGTTCGAAGCGGGCCGAGGCGACGTGGAGCGCCGTGTGCTGGGGCGTCGTCACCCCGCTCGCGCTCGCCGTGCGCGGCAACCCCTCCATCTACCGCTACCTGTGGCGCAGCGTGCTGGAGAACGACTCTCGCGACGAGCTGCACGCCCGCCTCGAGCGCGCCGGCCTCACCGACATCTCCTGGACGACGGCGGGCGGGTGGCAGCGCGGCATCCTGCACACCGTCCACGCCCGCCGCCCCGCCTGATGCGGCCGCTTCCTCCGGGACGCGACCCGCGCGCCGTCCTGCACCCGGCCGCCCCCGGCGCGGCCCGTCTGGACGACGCGAAGCACGTCGTGGTCGTCGGCGGCGGCATCGCCGGGCTCGGTGCCGCCGTCGTCCTCGCCGAGCGCGGCGTCGACGTCACGCTCCTCGAGGCCTGCGACGAGCTCGGCGGCCGCGTCCGCTCCTGGAAGACCGACGACGGCTCCGGGCGCACGATGAGCCGAGGCTTCCACGCCTTCTTCCGCCAGTACTACACGCTGCGCGCCCTGCTGCGTCGCGTCGACCCGACGCTGTCGCACCTCGTGCCGGTGCCGGACTACCCGCTGCAGCGCGCCGACGGCCTTACCGACTCCTTCGCCGCCCTGCCCGTCACGCCCCCGCTGAATCTGTTGGCCTTCGTCCTGCGCAGCCCCACGTTCCCGGTCTCGGCGCTGACGCAGGTCGACGTCGCGAGCGCGATGGAGCTCGTGGACTGCTCCTACCCGGCCAGCCACGAGCGCTACGACGGCGAGTCCGCGCAGGCCTTCCTCGACCGACTGCGCTTCCCCGAGGGTGCCCGTCACCTGGCGCTGGAGGTCTTCGCGCGGTCCTTCTTCGCCCACCCCGACGACTTCGGCGCCGGCGAGCTCGTGGGCATGTTCCACACCTACTTCACCGGCTCGCGCGAGGGACTCATGTTCGACGTCCCCGACGACGACTACGACACCGTCCTCTGGGCGCCGCTCGGCCGCTACCTGGAGGAGCGGGGGGCGAGGGTGCGCACCGCAGCGCGAGCAGAGTCCGTCACCCCCGACGGCGACGGTTGGCTGGTGCGCGTCGGCGCGGAGGACCTGCGGGCCGATGCCGTCGTCGTCGCCACCGACCCGCGCGTCACCCGCGAACTGGTGGCGCCGCTGCCTGCCGACGACGACGCCCGTCGCGACTGGCAGCGTCGCGCCCAGTCCGCACGCAACGCCCCACCGTTCGGCGTGCTGCGGGTCTGGCTCGACGGCACCGTCGCGCCGGAGCGGGAGGCGTTCCTCGGCACGAGCGGCTACGACCTGCTCGACAACGTCACCGTCCTCGAGCGGTTCGAGGCAGGCGCCGCGCGGTGGACCGCCGAGCACGGCGGGTCCGTCGTCGAGCTGCACGCCTACGCCGCCGACCCCACCCGCGACGCCGACCTCGCCGGCGACGGCCCGCTCGGCCTCGACACCGAACGCCTGCGCGCACGCCTCATGGACGCGCTGCACGCGGTCTACCCCGAGACCCGCGGGCTCGGCGTCGTGCACGAGGAGCTGCTCGTCGAGGACGACTGCGGCCTCGTGGGCACGGCGCCGTGGCGCGAGCGGCTCACCGTCGACACCCCCTACCCGGGCCTCGCGCTCGCCGGCGACGGCCTGCGGGTCGACTGGCCCATCGCCCTGATGGAGCGCGCGGCCACGACGGGCGTGCTCGCCGCGAACCACCTGCTCGCCGGATGGGGGGTGCGCGGCGAGGACGTCTGGACCGTCCCGCTGGAGGGCATCGCCCGCCGGATCCCCGGCCGCCGCGTCCGATGAGCGCCGACGCCCGTTCGCGTCGACGAGCGGTGCTGCCCGGCGAGCCGGACCACGACTCGGGCGCGCCACGCGTCGAGCGGGTCGACGCCGCCGGACGGCCAGGGGTCAGCACCGTGTGGCGGATCCGCTCGCTCGAGGCGGCCCGGCAGGTGCTGCGCGCACGCCACGCCACCACGCAGGCGGGCTTCACCGCCGAGGCCATCCCGCAGGGCTACCTCGAGCATCACCCCATCCTCGTCTCCGACGGCCCGCAGCACGACGAGCAGCGACGCAAGGTCGCCCGCTTCTGGGCGCCGAAGGTCGTCGCCGACCGGTACACCGGCCTCATGCACGACGTCGCGGACCGACTCCTCGCCGACGCCGTCGCCGACGGCGGGTGCACCCTCGACGAGCTCGCCCTGCTGTACACCGTCGAGGTGACCGCCGAGCTCGTCGGACTGACGGAGTCGTCCGTGCCGCAGATGGCGCGCCGACTCGAGTCGATGTTCAGCCAGCCACCCTTCGACATCACCCGCGACGACCTCGGCCGCACCCGGCGGCAGTGGATGCAGGCCGCCCGCAACGGTCTGCTGCCCGTCGCGCGGCTGTACCTCGCCGACGTCCGCCCCGCCGTCCGCGCTCGGCGTCGCGAGCCCCGCGAGGACATCATCAGCCACCTGCTCGCGGAGGGGTACTCCACGGCGAGCATCCTCGTCGAGTGCGTCACCTACGGCACGGCCGGCATGGTGACGACGCGCGAGTTCATCGTCATGGCCGCCCTGCACCTGCTCGACGACGACGCCCTGCGGGCCCGCTACCTCGCCGCCGGCGAGACCGAGCGGCTCGCGATCCTCGGCGAGATCATCCGGCTCGAGCCGGTCGTCGGGCACCTGTACCGGCGGGCCCAGCGACCGATCGACGTGAGCGACGGCGGCGAGACGTGGACCATCGAGCCGGGTGACCTCGTCGACGTGTGCGTCCGGCAGGGCAACGCCGACCCCCGCGCCGTGGGGGAGTCTCCGCTCGACCTGTGCCCCGGCCGGCCCCTGCCGACCGGCGTCGGGGAGCCGGTGCTCGCGTTCGGCGACGGGGAGCACAAGTGCCCCGGCCAGCCCCTCGCACTGCAGGAGTCCGACGCGCTCCTCGTCCGGCTCCTGGCCCTCGAGCCCCGGCTGGAGGCCGAGCCCGAGCTCGGCTGGGACCACCTGATCGCCGGCTACTGGCTGCGCGGCGCCAGGCTCGGCCTGGGCGAGGCCGGCAGGCCACGTCGCGGACCGCGCACGAGGACGTCGGCGAGGATCCCGACCTTCCTGCGCGGGCTCACCCGCAGGCGGCCCGAGAAGACGTCGTAGTCGTTCTCCTCGATCAGGTCGAGGATGCGGGCGTACATGCGCAGCGCCGTGGCGACGCACCTGGCTCCCGGACCCGGCAGCATCGCCACCCCGGGCGCCGCCGCGCGGTAGAGGGCCCGGTTGCGCTCGACCTGCTCGGCCATCATCGACCGCCACGCCGGCGTGACGCGACGCTCCCACGGGTCGGCCCCGTGCCGCTGCAGGTCCTCCTGCGGGAGGTAGACGCGGCCGCGCTCGAGGTCCTCGCCCACGTCACGAAGGAAGTTCGTCAGCTGGAAGGCGTGGCCGAGCGCCCGAGCCGGTTCCTTGGCCTCGGGGGTGAGGGGCTCGAGGACCGGCAGCATCATCTCGCCGATGACGGCGGCCGAGCCCTCCATGTATCCGTCGCGCAGGTCCTCCCACGTCTGCCACGTCGTGCGGGTGAGGTCGAGCTCCATGGCGCGGAAGAACCGGTCGAAGCACTCGGGGTCGGTGCCGCGACGCTGCAGGCTGTCGACGACGGCGGCCATCACGGGATCGGCGGCGTGCCCGGCGTCGACGCTGTCCCAGAAGTGCCGCTCGAACAGACGCAGCCGCTCGCCGGGATCGGAGACGTCGGCGCCCGGGACCGCGGGATCGACCCGCTCCGGCTCGTCGACGATGTCGTCGGCCAGGCGGCACAGGGCGTAGACGGTGTAGACGTCGATGCGCTGCTGCCTCGGCAGCAGCCGCGCCCCCCAGTAGTACGTCGTGCCGTGCCGCTCGGTCAGCTCCGCGCACCGCGCGTAGCCCGCTGCGAGCCGGGGATCGGGGTGCAGGGATCGTGCCATGGTGCGGCTCAGCCTACGCGTAGGCGACGATGGGGACATGCGTGGACGAGTGGACGTGGCGGTCGTCGGACTCGGTCCGGCGGGGCGGACGTTCGCCTCGCGTTGCGCCGCGCTCGGTCTGAGCGTGCTCGCCGTGGATCCTCGACCCGATGCCGTCTGGATCCCGACGTACGGGGTGTGGGAGGACGAGCTCGGCGGTCTCCGCGCAGACGTCGCGAGGGCTCGGTGGACGGCCCCGGAGGTGCGCGCGGGGTCCGACCACCGGCTGGAGCGGACCTACGTCGTGCTCGACAACGCCCGCGTGCAGGCGGCACTGCCGCTCACCGGGGTGGAGGTGCGGCGGGACCGGCTGGACGACGCCGGTGTCACGGCCCTGCGGTCGTCGGCGCGGGTCGTCGTCGACGCACGTGGTGCCCGGCCCGACGGGCGGGTCCCCGACGACCCGGAGCCCGCTCAGACGGCGTTCGGCATCGTGGTCCCTGCGGCGGCCGCGGTGCCGGCGCTGCAGGGTGCCGAGGCACTGCTGATGGACTGGCGCACCGACTGGGCACCCGGCGGGGTCGCGCCACCCGGTGCGACGCCCACGTTCCTCTACGCTATCGGCCTGGGTGACGGCACCGTCCTGCTGGAGGAGACGTGCCTGGCCGCCGCCCCCGGCATGCCGATCGAGGAGCTGCGGCGTCGCCTGCGTCGACGGCTACGGTCCCGCGGCGTCGACGCGGCCGTCGTGGAGTCGCCGCTGCACCGCGAGATCGTGAGGATCCCCATGCGCGGGCGGGGCCGCCCACCGGTGCCCGGCACGCTGGCGCTCGGCGTCGCAGGCCGAGGCGGACACCTCGTCACCGGCTACTCCGTCGCGCACGCGATGCGTCGCGGCCGCTCGCTCGCGGAGGAGATCGTGCGGGGGAGCGTGCCCGAGGAGGTCGACCCGGTGCGCCCGGTCGACGCCCTGCGGGAGGCCGGGCTGCGCGCGCTGCTGCGCCTCGACGTCGACGGCACCCTGGCGCTGTTCGACGGGTTCGGCCGGCTGCCCGCCCACCGGCAGCGCGCCTTCATGTCCCGCGACGCCGGCTCGTCGGCGGTCGCGGGGGCGATGTGGTCGATGTTCTCCGACATGCCCTGGTCGGGCCGACGCGAGCTGGCCCGCGCCACCCTCGGGCGCTGAGCGGCCGCTCAGCGAGTGCCGAGCAGCTGGTTGACGCGCTCGGCGGCCAACCGGCCCGACGGGAGCACCATCGGGACGCCGACGCCCGGCACGGTGCCGGACCCGGCGAAGACCAACCCCGGGACGCGCTTGTCCACGTTCGCCGGACGGAAGGGACCGGTCTGGGCGAACGTGTGCGCGAGAGCGAAGGGCGTGCCCGCGGCCATGCCCTGGTCCTTCCAGTCAAGGGGCGTCACCAGCTCCTCGACCACGACGTCCGTCGGGTAGCCGGCACCCTGGAGGAACTCCATGAGGCGCTCCTTCATCGGCTCGCGCTCGGCCGTCCAGTCGATCCGGCCGACGTCGAGGTTGGGCGTCGGCTCCAGGACGTAGAGCGTGCTGTCGCCGTCGGGCGCGGCCTCGTCGTCGTCGAGGGAGTGGATGGTGACCAGTCGCGACGGGTCGCGCATGAGCGTGCCGCCGCGCAGCAGGTCGTCGAAGGCGCCGTTCCAGTCCTGGCCGAAGTGGATGTTGTGGTGCGCCTTGCCCTGCGGCAGGCCCTTGACGCCGACGTGCCACACGACGCACGACGGCGAGTAGTCGCCGCCGACCCTGCCGCCGATGCCGCGCACGGCGCGGGGGACCTTCAGCTCCGGCAGCAGCCACTCGTAGGCGACCGGCAGGTCGATCGTGCACACCACGGCGTCGGCCTGCACCACACCCTCGCCCGTGGCGACACCCCGCACCCGACCGCCGGAGTCGCGCACGAGCGCGGTGACGGTGGTGTCGTAGCGGATCTCCGCCCCGGCGTCGGTGGCCGCGTCGGCGAGCGCCGTGGGGATCGCGCGCATGCCGCCCTGGGGGAAGTACACGCCCTCGATGGAGTCCATGTAGGTGATGACGGCGTAGAGCGCGAGCGCCGACTCCGGGTCGAGACCGGCGTACAGGGCCTGGAAGGAGAACAGGCGGTGCAGGCGCTCGTCGGCGAAGCGTCGACGGATCATCGGTCCCAGGCGGCCGAAGCCGCCCATCGCGAGCAGCTTCGCCGCCGCGCGGGGTCGCGAGACGAGGTCGACGGGGGAGTCGAAGTTCCGGTCGATGAAGTGCGGCATCTCCGTCAGGTAGAGCTTGCGCAGCCACACGACGAACTCGTCGAACGCCGCGGCGTCGACGCTGCCGCACTCGCGGTGGATCTCCGCGCGCATCGCCTCGTGGCCGTGGCGGACCTCCAACGTCGAGCCGTCGGCGTAGAAGGCGCGGTAGGCGGGGTCGAGCAGGGTCAGCTCGAGCCGCTCCGCCAGGCTCGAGCCCGCCGCCCGCAGTGGACGGTCGATGAGGTCCGGCATCGTCAGCACCGTCGGGCCCGTGTCGAACGTGAAGCCCTCCCGGGTGAGTCGCCCGGCGCGTCCACCGGGGACGTCCTCGCGCTCGAGGACGGTGACGCGGTGACCGTCGCCGACCAGGTGGCAGGCGGCCGCCAGCCCGGCGAGACCGGCTCCGACGACGACGACGTGGCTCATGCGGTCCTCCAGGACACGGTGTGGGCGATGGCCTGCAGCCCGGCCAGGCCCTCGGGGGTGAACTCGGCAGCATCGGTCTCCAGCGCGGCGAGGGCACGGTCGGCCTCGACGACGATGCGGTCCTCGACGTCCTTGCGGACGCCGGCGTCCTCGAGCGCCTGCTGCAGGAGCGGGACGTCGTCGGGACGGGCCCCGGCGGTGCCGACCCGTGCCATCGCCCGTGCGGCCGCACCGTCGAGGCGCTCCGCGCCGAGGGTCCAGATGATCGTCGTCTTGCCCTCGCGGAGATCGTCCCCGGCGGGCTTGCCGGTGGCCACGGGGTCGCCCCACGCACCGAGGACGTCGTCGCGCCAGGCGAAGGCGCGTCCCAGGTGGTGGCCGTAGCCGGCGAGGGCGTCGCGCTGGTGCACGGAGGCGCCGGCGGCGAGCGCGCCGAGCTGCAGCGGCCGGGCGATCGTGTAGGCGCCGGACTTCAGCGCGGCGACGGCCTCGGCGTGCGCGGCGTCGTCGCGTCGGGACGCGGCCCCGGTCAGGTCGGCGCGCTGGCCGATGATGAGCTCGAGGTTCAGCTCGTACCAGGACGCCCGCAGCTCGAGGGGGAGCGTGTGCGCCAGGCGGTCGGCCTCGCAGTGGGCGAGGTCGCCGAGCAGGATGGCCATGTTCTCGCCGAACCGGTCGGAGTCGCCGTGACCGTCCGCGAGACGGTGACGCTCGGCGGCCACGACGTGGGCGGCGGGCCGTCCGCGACGCTCGTCGGACTGGTCCATGACGTCGTCGTGCACGAGGGCGAACAGGTGCAGCGTCTCGAGCGCGGCGGCCACCCGGACGAGGTCGGTGTGCGCGGCGGTGCCAGTGCGACCGCCCGTGGCGACGAAGCCCCAGTGGCACATCCGGGGACGCAGCCGCTTGCCGCCGCCGAGGACCAGCGAGCGGAGCCATGCGGGCAGGTCGCCGGGCTCGTCGGTGAGCGGGCCGGGACCGCCGGCGGGGGCGAGCTGGTCCCAGACCGTGCCGACCCAGGTGAGCTCGGTGGCGAGGAGGTCGGTGACCGCGTCGACGGTTGCGTCCTCCGCAGCCGTCGGGGCCGGCAGGACGTCGCGGTCCAGCGGCGGGTCGAGGGGCAGTCGGCAGCGCTCCGCGTCGAGCTGCGGCACCTGCAGACCGGCCCACGGGGAGTAGACGCTCGGAGTGGCGCGGATGGCGGTCGCGAGGTCGGACCAGGCGATCCAGGCGTGCTCGCTGACCTCCGAGGGATCGGGCCTCAGCGTGCCCTTGACGCGACCGGCGAAGACGGGACAGATCTCGTTCTCGACGACCCCGCTGGCGTCCACGGCCCGGTAGCGGAAGTCGGGCAGCACCACGCGGAGGTCCTCGACCTCGACGCCGAGCTCCTCGCGCAGTCGTCGGCGGACGGCGTCCGCGAGGTCCTCCCCCGGCTGGGGGTGGCCGCAGCAGGAGTTGGTCCACACTCCCGGCCACGTCCGCTTGGACAGGGCGCGACGGGTGATGAGCACGCGACCCTCGTCGTCGAAGAGGTGCAGCGAGAAGGCCTGGTGCAGCGGCGTGTCGTCGGTGTGGACCGCGAGGCGGGGGGCCGTGCCGGTGGCGTTGCCGTCGTCGTCGAGCAGGACCACCAGGTCGTGCTCGGCCTCGATCGCCGTCATCGTCGCCAGCCACCTCTCCTCGCGGGCTCGCCGCCTGCTCGACGATCGCCCTCGGCCCGCCGCCCACCCGGCCGCCGGAGGCACCAGTCTGCCTGACGGATCCGGTTCGCACCGACCGTCGAGGGCGTCAGTGGCCGAGGGGTCCCTCACGCGACGGGCTCACGGTCGCGCCGTCAGAGGACGAAGCCGACGGGTGGCGCGGCGGGCGTGACCAGCAGCGTCATCCCCGCCTCGGCGGGCGTGCGGTTGGCCTTGCGGTGGTTGCAGCGCAGGCAGGCCGCCACGGCGTTCTCCCACGTGAGGGTGCCACCACGGCTGCGCGGCACGATGTGGTCGACCGTGTCGGGTGCGCCGCCGCAGTAGCCGCAGTGCTTGTCCCGCGCCTTGATGGCGGCCTTGGTGCACAGGTGGCCGCGCCGGTGCTTCCAGCGCATCACGACGTACCGGACAAGGCGGAGCACCTTCGGGCGGGGGAAGGGTCCGAACGTCCCCTCGGCCTCCTCCTCGATGACGGCGACCTCACGCACGAGCATCTTGATGGCGTGCCGCATGGAGACCCGTTGCAGGGGCTCGTAGCTCGCGTTGAGGACGAGGACGGGGGTCTGTGCCATCGGCGCACCTTTCCGCGCACAGGATAGCGGGGTCCCCGAGGGTCGTGCCGGTCTCAGAGGACCCAGAAGAACCC
Source organism: Aeromicrobium halocynthiae (assembly GCF_039531385.1). Classification (NCBI taxonomy): domain Bacteria; kingdom Bacillati; phylum Actinomycetota; class Actinomycetes; order Propionibacteriales; family Nocardioidaceae; genus Aeromicrobium; species Aeromicrobium halocynthiae. The sequence continues at coordinate 11,481 of NZ_BAAAPY010000002.1, forward strand.
TGCCACGGCGGGCGACAGCGCCACGGCGATCCAGACCGGCGACCACAGGCGTGCGCCGAGCAGCACGCGGGTCCCGACGTACATGAGCGCGGCGGCGACGACGGACATGACGAGCAGGCCGATGGCGGCTCCGCGCCGCCCGGGCTCGTCGACGATGATCTCGGCGACCACCACGAGGGCGATGACCCCGTGGATCGCGACGCCGACGAAGGCCAGCGCGGCCGTCCGGCGCCGCACCCGGACGAGCGCGGCGGTCTCCTCGGCCGTCATCGTCCGGGGTGTGCTCATGGAGCCAGACTACGCTCCCGGCGCAGGGCGACGACGAGGGCGGCCAGCACGACCACCATGCCTGCGACGGCGGTCACGAGGACGGCGGCGGAGTCACCGCGGGCCTCTGCGAGGATGCCGGTCAGCGCCCACAGCAGGGCGAGGGGGTATCCCGGCAGGCGACCGCCGAGCAGCACGGTCACCGCGGCTCCCAGCACGACCGATCCGACGAGCAGCACCAGCTGCCACCGAACGTCGGTCGGGTCGAGCGTCGCCTCGGCGAGGTCGGAGGCCCAGTTCTGGAAGACCGCCGCCGTGGCCCAGGCGGCGTAGATGCCGACGGTGGTGCGTACCAGCAGCGTGAGCCACCGGGGCGACTCGTCGCCCTCGGTCGTCCCGGTCGGTCCGGCCGCGGTGCGGGCGGCGTCGAGCAGCGCCACGACCATGACGGTCAAGGTGACCGACGTGAACCACGACATCTGGTTCGCGGAGAAGACGATCCAGAGGGCCGCGCCGGCCTGGGCCACGGCCAGGGCCACGAGCAGGCGTCGGGGGTCGCGGCTGCCGGTGGACCGTCGCACCAGGACCGCCAGCGCGGTCACGATGGCGAGCAGGTAGATCAGACCCCAGATGGAGAAGGTCCAGCCGGCCGGCGTGATGAGCAGGTCGACGGTCGACTCGTCGGGCTGGGCGCCGCCGAGGACCGTGGAGAGAGCAGGGGTGGCGGCCTGGGCGACGGCGAGGACGAGGACGAGCGCGGCGAGCCCGACGGGGACGCGGTGGGTGGTGCTCGCGGCGGCGGAGGACGACATCTTTCCACGGTAGAACTATCCGTGCGGTTCGCAGCCCGAGGCGGTCCCAGCATGTGCGCTCGCCTCGCGGATTCGGTAGGAATGGAGGAACCGATCCCCGAACGCCGAGGTGACCTGTGGACGACGCCCACCTGTTCGACGGCTACGGCCCGCTGCGCGGGTTCGACGAGATGTTCGACGACCAGCACCTGCGCGAGGAGTACGCCCGGGTGCACGGGGCGTTCCGCGAGATGGGCAACGAGGAGATCCGCTCCCGCGCGGAGTCGCTTGCCTCGGCCTACCTCGACCAGGGCGTCACCTTCGGAGTCGGCGGCGAGGAGCGTCCCTTCCCGCTCGACATCGTCCCGCGCATCATCGAGGCCGTCGACTGGCAGCCCGTCGACGAGGGGGTGCGCCAGCGCGTCCGGGCGCTCGAGGCGTTCCTCGCCGACGTGTACGGCCCCGGCGAGGTCTTCGCGGACGGCGTCGTCCCGCGCGAGACGGTCCTGACCTCACCGCACTACCACCGCGTCGTGGCCGGTCTCGAGCCGTCCAACGGCGTGCGCGTCCACATCTCCGGCATCGACCTCATCCGTGACGCCGACGGCGCGTTCCGGGTGCTCGAGGACAACTGCCGGGTCCCGTCGGGCGTCTCCTACGTCATGACCAACCGCCCGGCGATGTCAGCGGCGCTCCCGGAGGTCTTTGCCGACCACCGCATCCGTCCGGTGCAGCAGTACTCCCGCAACCTGCTCACCGCCCTGCGGGCGGCGGCGCCCTCGGGCGTCAGCGACCCGAACGTCGTCGTGCTCACGCCCGGCGTCTACAACTCCGCGTACTTCGAGCACACGCTGCTGGCCCGCACCATGGGCGTCGAGCTCGTCGAGGCGCGTGACCTCGTGTGCCAGCAGGGCCGGGTCTCGATGCGCACCACGCGGGGCCTCGAGCCCGTCCACGTGATCTACCGGCGCATCGACGACGAGTTCCTCGACCCCATGCAGTTCCGGCCCGACTCGATGCTCGGCGTCCCCGGACTCATCAACGCGGCGCGCGCCGGCAACGTCACGATCGCCAACGCCGTGGGCAACGGCGTCGCCGACGACAAGCTCATCTACACCTACGTGCCCGACCTCATCCGCTACTACCTGTCGGAGGAGCCGATCCTGCGCAACGTCGACACGTGGCGCCTGGGGGAGGCCGAGCAGCGGGCCGAGGTGCTCGACCGGCTCGACGAGCTCGTGCTCAAGCCCGTCGACGGGTCCGGCGGCAAGGGCATCGTGATCGGCCCCGCGGCGAGCGCCGCCGAGCTGGACGAGCTGCGCGCCAAGATCGCCGCGGACCCGCGGGCGTGGATCGCCCAGCCGGTCATCTCCTTGTCGACCGTCCCCACCCTCGTCGAGAACGGCATCCGCCCTCGGCACGTCGACCTGCGCCCCTTCGCCGTCAACGACGGTGACGACGTCTACGTCCTGCCCGGCGGCCTGACGCGCGTCGCCCTCCCGGAGGGCGAGCTCATCGTCAACTCCTCGCGGGGCGGCGGGTCGAAGGACACCTGGGTGCTGGCCGACCCGTCCACCCCGGCCGACCCGAAGGACGCGGTCGAGGACGAGCAGACCCAGTCCCAGAGCCAGAGCCAGTCCTCCGACGGAGAGGTGCGCTGATGCTGAGCCGCATCGCAGAGCAGATCTTCTGGATCGGCCGCTACCTCGAGCGCGCCGACGACACCGCCCGCATCCTCGACGTGCAGATGCAGGTGCTGGTCGAGGACCCGTCGGTCGACGAGGCCGTCTCGTGCGAGCAGCTGCTCACCGTCATGGGCATCGAGGACGCACCGGACAACGTCAACCGGTGGACGATCCTCGACCTCCTCGCCCACAACGCCGACTCGCCCAACTCGATCGCCTCGGCCATCGACTCGGCGCGCGAGAGTGCCCGAGGAGCGCGGGAGATCCTCTCGACCGACATCTGGGCCGCCATCAACACGACGTGGCGCGGGGTGCCGTCGGCGCGCAGCAAACGTCCGGTCGACACCTTCGCCTGGGTGCGCAGCCGCATGGCGATGATCAACGGCATCGCCGGCTCGACCATGCCGCGCGACGAGGGGTGGCAGTTCTTCGTCCTCGGTCGCAGCATCGAGCGGGTCGACATGACCGCCCGCATGCTCTCGACCGCCGCGCTCGCCGAGGAGACCCAGGTGGCCTGGCCGACGACGTTGCGTGCCTGTGGCGCGTACGAGGCGTTCATCCGCGCCTACCGGGGCCTCGAGGGCGACCGGCAGGCGGCGGAGTTCCTGCTGCTCGACCGTTGGTTCCCGCGCTCGATCGTCTTCTCCCTGCAGGAGGCGGAGCGGGCGCTCAGCCTGCTGGAGGCGCGCGGCCAGCGCTCGGGCTTCGGCGACGAGGCCCAGCGGCTGCTCGGTCGGGCCCGCACGGAGCTGGAGTACCGCCCCCTGCCGGAGATCGTGGAGGAGCTGCCGACGGAGATGGAACGCCTGCAACGGCGTTGCGCCGACGCCAGCGAGGCGATCACGGCGCGGTACTTCTCCCACTCGGAGGCCCAGGAGTGGACGGGAGGAGCGGTCCTGTGAACGAGCGCATGCAGTGGAGGATCAAGCACACGTCGGGGTACGCCTACGACCAGAGCGCCCGCGCGTCCTACAACGAGGCGCGGATGACGCCGCTGACGACGCCGGAGCAGTACGTCCTGCGCTCGCGGGTCGACGTCACGCCCACGGCGTGGTCGCAGGAGTACCGCGACTACTGGGGCTCGGTGGTGACGGCCTTCGAGGTGCACGAGCCGCACGACGAGCTGGTCGTCGTCTCCACGTCGACCGTCGAGACCTCGCCGCACACCGACGAGGGGCCCGAGCCGGTCGGCTGGGACGCGCTGTCGGGGGTCACCGACGAGTTCTGTGAGTTCCTCGTCACCGATGCCGAGTGGACCCGTCCGCACCCCTCGCTCGTGGAGCTGCTGGAGCCGCTGCGCGCGGCGGCGGCCACGCCCAGCGAGTACGCCCGGGACGCCCTGGCACTCGTGCACGAGCGCATCGAGTACCTCCCCGGCGCCACCGAGGTCACGACGATCGCCGCCGACGCCTGGCAGGAGGGCCACGGCGTGTGCCAGGACATCGCGCACATCGCCGTCGGTGCGCTGCGGTGGGCCGGGATCCCCGCCCGGTACGTCTCCGGCTACCTGCACCCTCACCTCGAGCCCGCGGTGGGCGAGACGGTGACGGCCGAGTCCCACGCGTGGGTCGAGTGGTGGGACGACGACTGGACGGGCCGCGACCCCACCAACGACGTCGAGGTGTCCCAGCGGCACATCGTCGTCGGTCGCGGCCGCGACTACGCGGACGTCCCGCCCCTGCGCGGCCTCTACTCCGCCCAGGGGACGTCGCAGCTGTTCGTCGAGGTCGAGATCACCCGCCTGCGCTGACAGCTCAGGCCAGGGCGGAACGCCGTGCGGCGGTGAGCTCGTCGGGGCTCAGGCGGACGACGTCGAGCAGGCGGACCGGCCCGACGACGAGCTCGCCGTCGTCGAGCGGCTCGCAGCGGATCCCGGCGTGCCCGCGCATGGCGCCGTGGGCGCCGTCGGCGTAGGCCCCGTTCATCCACGCACACGGGTTCGCCCGGGTCAGGGACCGGAAGCGCAGCGGGCCGGCGCCGGCGTCGACCGTGAAGACCGTGTGGACGAGGTCCTCCACGTCGAGCCCCCGCGTGACGACGTTGCGACGCGCCAGCACGGGGTCGAAGGACCCGGTGCCCGGCAGCAGGCCGCCGAGCACCTGCTCGAGCCGTTCGACGGACTCCGCGGCCAGGAACGTCACCGACGCGAAGCGGTGCCGCGTGCCGAAGTACCGGTCCCCGACGATGCCCTTGTGCGCCCGCAGCGTCGCCCGCTCGACGGTCTCGGGCCCGGCCGCCGGCCGGGGTCCGTCGCCCGGACGGCCGTCGTAGCGGTGGCGCGGCGACACCAGCAGGGTCTCGATCCGCGCGTCCATGGGCAGGACGCTACCTGCACCGACGGACCGGCCCGATAGCGTTCTCCCCGAACCCCAGGAGCCGCGATGAGCCAGACCGCCGAGCCGACACCGGCAGCGAGCGTGCGCGACCTCGTGCGCACCTACGGCACCGCCGACGCCGAGGTGCGGGCGCTCGACGGCGTCGACCTCGACGTCCGCGCCGGCGAGTTCACGGCCGTCATGGGCCCGTCCGGGTCCGGCAAGTCCACGCTGATGCACTGCATGGCCGCGCTCGACGCCCCCACCTCCGGGACGGTCACCGTCGGGGGGCAGGAGCTCGGCCGGATGCGCGACAAGGAGCTGACCGTCCTGCGGCGCGACCGCATCGGGTTCGTGTTCCAGGCCTTCAACCTGGTCCCGACGCTGACCGCGAGGGAGAACATCCTCCTGCCGCTGTCGATCGCCGGTCGGCGACCCGACGACGCGTGGTTCGAGACCGTCATCGCGGCCGTGGGACTCGCCGACCGCCTCGGCCACCGCCCGAACGAGATGTCCGGCGGCCAGCAGCAGCGGGTGGCCTGCGCGCGCGCCCTCGTCTCGCGGCCCGACATCGTCTTCGCCGACGAACCCACCGGCAACCTCGACTCCGCCTCGGGCGCGGAGGTGCTGGGCTTCCTGCGGCGCAGCGTCGACGAGCTCGGGCAGACGATCGTCATGGTCACCCACGACCCCGTGGCCGCCGGGTACACCGACCGGGTCGTGTTCCTCGCCGACGGTCGTGTCGTCGACGAGCTGCGCTCGCCGACCGCGGCGAGCGTCGCGGACCGCATGACGGCCCTGCAGACCCGCTGATGCGCACCGTCACCTGGCGCACCCTCCTGGCCCGCAAGGTCCGGCTCCTCCTGAGCGGGCTCGCGATCGTCCTGGGCGTCGCGTTCGTGGCCGGCTCGTTCATCTTCACCGACACCATCCAGCGCAGCTTCGACGGCATCGTCGACGGCTCGGTGCCCGACGTGACGGTCCGCGCCGCCAGCGACCCGGTCGAGCGCCGTGGGGGTCCGGTGCCTCTGGCCGGCGTCCCCCAGACCCTCGACGCGCCCCTCGTCGAGCAGATCGCCGCGCTGCCGCAGGTGGAGCGGGCCGACGGCACGGTCGACGGCTTCGGGCTCTTCGTCGTCCGTGCCGACGGACGCCTCCTCGGTGGCGCCGGGGCGCCCACCCTGACCTTCAACTTCTCCGACGCCCCCAACGCCCTGGGAGAACCGTCGATCTCCGTCGCGGAGGGCCGCGAGCCACGGACCGGCGGCGAGGTGGCGCTCGACGTCCGGTCCGCGGAGCAGGCGGGATACGCCGTGGGTGACACCGTGACGCTGCTCAGCACCGGTCCCGTCCCGCAGATCGAGGCGACGCTCGTCGGCACCGTGCAGTTCGCCGGTGGTGGGCTGGCCGGGGTCACCCTGGTCGTGGTCGACACCGCCACCGCGCAGGACCTCTTCCTCGGAGGCGAGCCGGTCTTCACGTCGATCTCCGTGACCGGAGCCCCCGGGGTCGGCCAGGCCGAGCTGGCCCGCGCCGTCGGCACGCTCCTGCCGAGCGGCTTCGAGGCCGCCACGGGGGACGACGTCGCCGCCGAGATCCAGGGCGTCATCGGCACGGCGCTGGACTTCCTCACGACGTTCCTGCTCGTCTTCGGGGCCATCGCGCTGGTCGTCGGCACCTTCCTCATCGTCAACACCTTCTCGATCCTCGTGGCGCAGCGCAGCCGCGAGCTGGCGCTGCTGCGCGCCCTCGGCGCCTCCCGCGGGCAGGTGACCCGCTCGGTGCTCGCGGAGGCGTTCGTCGTCGGCCTGCTCGGGTCCACGGTCGGCCTGCTCCTCGGCTTCGCGCTGGCGGCCGGGCTGCGCCTGCTGTTCGCCTCCTTCGGCCTGGACCTCGACTCCACGCCGCTGGTCCTGCGCCCGCGCACCGCCGTCGTCGCCTACACCGTCGGGGTGCTCGTGACGATGGTCGCCGCGTACGCCCCGGCGCGTCGCGCCTCCCGCGTCCCGCCGGTGGCGGCCATGCGCGACGAGGTGGCGCTGCCCGAGACCTCGGTGCGCCGACGCACCGTCGTGGCGGTCGCTCTCGCGCTGCTGGGATCCGGTCTGCTGGCGTGGGGGCTGGGCGGGGCCGGCAACGCGGTGCTCACGGTAGGTCTCGGCGTCCTGGCCGTCCTGCTCGCGGTGGCGCTCGCCGCCCCGGTCCTGGCGCGGCCGGTCCTCGCGATCACCGGCCGGGTCTACGCGCGCGTCTTCGGCGCGGTCGGCGTGCTCGCCTGGCAGAACGCGCGTCGCCAGCCCCGGCGCACGGCCGCCACCGCGTCGGCGCTCATGATCGGCCTGTCGCTCGTGACCACCATGTCCATCATCGGCTCCTCGGTGAACGCCTCCATCGAGCGGACGGTCCGCGCGGACTTCCCCGGCGACCTCGTCATCAGCAACGCCGTGGGCATCCCCTTCTCGACCAGCGTCGCGGACGACGTCGCGCAGGTCCCGGGCGTCGAGCGGGTCGCGGCCCTGCAGGCGGTCTCCGGACGCGTCGGCGAGGACGGACTGCCGGCGCTGGCGGGCGACCTCGACGACATCGAGGCGGTCGTCGCCCCGGACTACGTCGAGGGACGCGCGCCCCGGACCGTGCGGGAGGTCGCCCTGGACACCGACGAGGCCGAGGAGCTCGGACTCGAGGTCGGCAGCACCGTGGACTTCGCCGCCGCCGAGGGACTCGAGAGCGTCGAGGTGGACGTCGTCGGTCTGTACGAGCCGTCGCAGGCGCTGCAGGGGGGCATCGTCTCGCGGGACCTGCTCGACGGGTCGGGCATCCCGGCCCAGGACTCCTTCGTCGCGGTGCGGGCAGGGGAGGGGGTGGACGTCCGTGCGCTCGACCGTGCCGTCGAGCGCGTCGTGGCCGACGTCCCGACCGTGACCGTGCAGGACCGCGAGGAGTTCACCGAGGGCCAGCGCGAGCGCATCGACCAGCTGCTGCTGCTCATCTACGCCCTGCTCGGCCTCGCCCTGGTGATCGCGATCCTCGGCATCGTGAACACGCTCGCCCTGAGCGTCGTCGAGCGGACGCGCGAGGTCGGGCTGCTGCGCGCCATCGGGCTCTCGCGGCGTCAGCTGCGGCAGATGGTGCGCCTGGAGTCGGTGGCCATCGCGCTCCTCGGTGCCGCCCTCGGCATCGGCACGGGCCTGGGGTTCGGGACGGTGCTGCAGCGCTCTGTGGCCGACCAGGGCGTGGAGGTCCTGTCGATCCCGTGGGCGCGGCTCGGCCTCTACGTCCTCGCCGCGGTCGTCGTCGGGGTGCTGGCGGCGGTGCTGCCCGCGCGGCGGGCCGCCCGGCTCGACGTGCTCCGGGCGATCGGCTCGGCGTGAGCGCGGTCCGGTCGAGGTGGGCGACTGATTTGGCCTGCGGTCCCGGGCCCGGCTAGACTGCCACGGTTGTCCGCCGTCCGATGGCGGACCTCCTCCTGCTGCGGACCGCCCGTAGCCGTTCAGACCGAAGGAGGGCGCACGTGTCGTTGCGTCAGTACGAAGTCATGGTCATCCTCGACCCCAGCCTCGATGAGCGCACGGTCGCTCCGAGCCTCGAGACCTACCTCAAGGTCGTCACCGGCGACGGTGGGTCCGTCGAGAACGTCGACGTGTGGGGCAAGCGTCGCTTCGCCTACGAGATCAACAAGCAGAACGAGGGCATCTACGCCGTCATCGATCTCACGTCCACGCCCGAGGCCGTCAAGGAGCTGGACCGCCAGCTCGGCCTCAACGAGTCCGTCGTCCGCACCAAGGTCACCCGGCCCGACGTCCGCTGAGACGCCTCCGGTGACCACCGGACTGTGGACACGCTCTAGGTGATGTCCCCGGTCTGCGGTTCCATGGAGTCCGACGACCCCACCCCATCGAAAGGCTGAGCCTCATGGCTGGCGAGACCACGATCACCGTCATCGGCAACCTCACCGACGACCCGGAGCTCAAGTTCACCCCGTCCGGCGCCGCGGTGGCCAACTTCACCGTCGCTCAGACCCCCCGCACGTTCGATCGTCAGACGAACGAGTGGAAGGACGGGGAGGCCAACTTCTTCCGGTGCGCCGTGTGGCGCGAGCAGGCCGAGAACGTCGCGGAGTCCCTGCAGAAGGGCCAGCGCGTGATCGTCACCGGCAACCTGCGCATCCGCAACTTCGAGCGCCAGGACGGCTCGCGGGGCACCAGCGTCGAGATCCAGGTCGACGAGGTCGGCCCCTCGCTGCGCTGGTCGACGGCCAAGACGTCGCGGGCCCAGCGCTCCGGCGGCGGCAACGCCGGCGGTGGCGGTCAGGGTGGCGGCGGCGGCCAGGGCGGTGCCCAGGCCAACCCGTGGTCCACGCAGCCTCAGCAGTCCGGTGGCCAGTCCGACGCCTGGGGTGGGTCCGCCGCCTCCGACGAGCCCCCCTTCTGATCCTCTTTCCCCCTTCGTTTCACAGGAGCACCACACATCATGGCCAAGCCCGTCGTCCGCAAGCCGAAGAAGAAGAGCAACCCGCTCTCGGCTGACACGAAGATCGACTACAAGGACACCGCGCTGCTGCGCAAGTTCATCTCCGACCGCGGCAAGATCCGCGCGCGTCGCGTCACCGGCGTCTCCGTGCAGGAGCAGCGCCAGATCGCCAAGGCGATCAAGAACGCGCGCGAGATGGCGCTGCTGCCCTACACGTCCACGACCCGCTGAGGGAGGAACCACTCATGAAGCTCATCCTCACCCACGAGGTCTCCAACCTTGGCGAGCCCGGCGACGTCGTCGACGTCAAGGACGGCTACGGTCGCAACTTCCTGCTGCCGCGCCACTACGCGATCCGCTGGACCAAGGGTGCTGCGCGTCAGGTCGAGTCCATCAAGGCCGCGCGCGACTCCCGCGCCGTCCACGACCTCGAGGAGGCCCAGCAGATCAAGGGCCGACTGGAGGCCGAGCCGGTCAACGTGAGCGTCCAGGCCGGTGAGTCCGGTCGTCTGTTCGGCGCCGTCACCGTCACCGACATCGCCGCCGCCCTCGAGGAGGCCGGTGCCGTGGTCGACAAGCGGCGCATCGAGGTCGGCAACCCGATCAAGGCGCTCGGCGCCCACGACATCACCGTGCGCGTCCACCCCGAGGTGGTCGCGAACGTCCGGCTGAACGTCGTTGCGTCCAAGTGAGACGCTGACTCCTTCGGTGCGGCTCGCAGCCGCCGGGCTGGCCCTCGTGCTGCTCGGCGGCTGCGGCCTGTTCGGGGGAGGGTCCCCGGACGAGCCGGGCGGCTCCGACGAGAAGCCGACGAACCCGCTCGTCGGGTGGTCGCCCGTCGATCCGGCAGAGCTGTCCGAGGGCGGGGTCCTGCGCGTCGGCATCGACGTGCTGCCGTCGAGCTTCAATCCCGCCGTCGCCGCCGAGGGCGCGCTGCCGGGCCGGTCCGGACTCGACCGGCTGCTCGCCCCCACCACCGGCTCGGCGGTGCGCCTGGGCGAGGACGGCGGCTGGGAGGTCGACCCCGCCTACGCCGAGTCCGTCGAGGTCACCGGCGACGACCCGCTCGAGGTGCGCGTCGAGCTGCAGCCCGACGCCGTCTGGCAGGACGGTTCGCCCATCACGTCGGTCGACATGAGCGCCTGGGTCGAGGCCGTCGCGCAGGACGAGGGATGGGACGACGTCGAGACCGTCGAGGCCGACGGCGACCTCGCGTACACCGTCAGGTTCGAGCGGGTGCGTTCGGACTGGCCGTTGTTCGTCTACCCGCGCCTGCCGGCCGACATCAGCACTGACGCCGAGCGGTTCGCCGACGGCTTCGCCGAGGAGCCGGTGCCCTCCAACGGGCCGTTCGCCATCACCGACATCGACCTCGAGACCGGCACGGTCACCCAGGAGCCCAACCCACGCTGGTGGGGGCCGCGCCCGGTGCTGGACCAGATCGTCTGGCGACTCGCGACGCCCGAGGTCCAGGCCGAGGCGTTCGCCGCCGACGAGCTCGACGTCGCCGAGGTGGTGCCCTCCAGCGGGACCGACCTCGACGCCGACCTCCTGCGCACGGCGACGGGCTCGCGCTGGACGCACCTGACCCTCAACGCCGGTGGCAGCGGCCCGCTGGCCGACGACTCGGTGCGACGTGCGGTGGTCCAGGCACTCGACCGGGAGGCCCTCGCCGAGGCGGGCGTCGCGGACCTCGACGTCCCGCCGCTGGTGGCGGAGAGCGTCTTCACGGTGCCCGGCCAGCAGGGGCACGTCGACGCGAGCGACGCGCTCCCCGCACCCGACGCCGACGCGGCACGCGAGGTGCTCTCCGACGTGACGCTGCGCTTCCCCGTCCCCGCGGGCGAGGTCACCGAGGCGCGGGCGGAGGCCGTCGCCGACCAGCTGCGCGAGGCCGGCGCCACCGTCGAGGTCCGACCGGTCGCGCCGGAGGACTTCGTGGAGCAGGTGCTGGTGCCCCGCGACTTCGACCTGCTGACGTTCTCCTACGACGCCGCGATCCTCGGGGTGGCCCCGATGGAGTCACGGCTGCGACCGGCCGGCTCGGTCGACAACGTCACCGGCGTGGCCGCCGGGTCGGCCGAGGTGTGGGAGGCCGCACGCGTGGCTCTCGACCCCGACGACCGGGCCGAGGCGGTCGCCGCGCTCGACGCTCAGGTGCTGGAGCCGTTGGTGCTCGTGCCCCTCACCGTGCCGCCAGAGGTGCTCGCCCTGCGTGACGGCGTGGCCAACTACGGCCCGTCGACGTTCCTGCGTCCGGACTGGACACGCGTCGGGCTGGTGGACTGAGACGTGTCGCGCTCGCGCCGCCGCGCACTCACGCTGCCTCCCGCACTGCGGGAGCTGGAGGTCGCCAGCATCGACGACGTGACCCCGGGGATGCGGCGGGTCCGGCTCGTCGGCGCACAGCTCGGAGCGTTCGAGGTCCGCGGCGTCCGCGTCCCGGCGTTCAGCACGCCGGCCTTCGACGACCACGTCAAGGTGCTGCTGCCCTCGCCCGGTCACGCGCGCCCCGTCCTGCCCGTGCAGGAAGAGGGTCGGCTCGACTGGACGGCGGGCGGGGTGCGGGCCATCCACCGCGACTACACGCCACGGCACTTCGACCCGGTCGCCGGACACCTCGACCTCGACTTCGCCCACCACCCCACCGGTCACGCCTCCACCTGGGTCGAGTCCCTGGCAGCAGGTGACCCGGCCTGGATCGTCGGGCCCACCCACAGCGCCACGATGCCCGAGGGCGCCGACTGGATGCTGGTCGTCGGCGACGAGACGGCGCTGCCGGCGATCGGACGCCTGCTCGAGGAGCTCGGGCCGGACGACCGCGCGCAGGTCCTCGTCGAGGTCGCCGACCGCACCCACGAGCAGGACCTCGCCACGTCCGCGCAGGTCGAGCTCACGTGGCTGCACCGCGACGGTGCGCCGCCCGGCAGCACCGACCTCCTGGCGCGTGCCGTCCAGGCGGCGCCCTGGTGGGACGGTCAGGCCTTCGCCTGGGTCTCGGGCGAGTCGGCCATGCTGCGTCCCATCCGGCAGTTCCTCAAGGCCGAGCGCGGGCTCGAGCGGGACTGCCTCGACCTCACCGGCTACTGGCGCGCCCGCTGAGTCCGTGCGGGGTCGTCCGCCGGACCCTCAGCGGACCCCCAGCACCATCCAGCGGTCGCCGCGCTGGCGCCACCACAGGGTGGCCAGCCGGGCGACCTGCAGGCCGCCGTACGCCGCCCACAGGCCCACGAGTCCGCCTCCGAGGGCCACGACGACCACGGCCAGGGGGGCATAGAGCGCCAGCACGAGGAGCCCCGCCCACGCGAGGTAGACGCCGTCCCCGGCGCCGATCAGGACCCCGTCGAGCACGAACACCACGCCGGAGACGGGCTGGACGAGCGCGACCGCGAGCAGCGCCGGCAGCAGCGCCTCGTGGACGGCCACGTCGGGGGTCACGGCGGGTCCGACGACGGGCGCCAGTGCGGCGACGAGCCCCCCGAGCAGCATCCCCGACCACACACCCCACCCCACCATCCGACGGGTGAGGGCACGGGTCTGCGCGACGCTGCCGGCGCCGAGGGAGCGTCCCGTGAGCGTCTGCCCGGCGATCGCGACCGCGTCCATCCCGAACGCGAGCAGGCTGACGACGGTCGTGGCGACCTGGTGGGCGGCGAGCGGCGCGTCGCCGAGCTGCGCGGCCAGCACCGTGGCCAGCAGGAGTGCGACACGCAGGGTCGCCGTGCGAGCCAGGAGCGGGGCGCCGCCGCGGGCAGCGGCCAGGACGCCGCGGACCCGGGGGCCCGTCGCGGCCTCGTGCCGACGCGCGCCGCGCAGGAGCACCAGCACGAGCCAGGCAGCGGCGATCCACTGGGCGATGGTCGTGCCGACCGCTGCCCCGGCGATCCCCCAGTCGAGGCCGTGCACGAGAGCGACGCTGAGGACGGCGTTGAGCGCGGTCGCGGCGGCGGCGACGACGAGCGGCGTGCGGAGGTCGAGGACGCCGCGCAGCGCGCCGGTGGCGGCGAGCACGAGCAGCATCGCCGGTACCGCGGGGGCGGTGAGGCGCAGGTAGGTGACGGCCTCCTCGGCCACGGCCGGGGAGCTGGACAAGGCGGCGGCGACCGGTGGGGCCAGGACGGCCAGCGCGACCGCGAGGACGACGCCGATGGTCACGGCGAGCCACAGGCCGGCGACGGCCTCGGTGTAGGCGTCGCGGGTGCGGCCCGCGCCCTGCAGACGACCGACCGACGCGGTCGTGGCGTAGGCGAGGAAGACGCACAGGCCGACGATGGTCAGCAGGACCGTCGACGCGACGGCGAGCCCGGCGAGCGGACCCGTCCCGAGGCGACCGACGATGACGGTGTCGGCGAGCAGCATCACCGGCTCGATGACGAGCGCTGCGAAGGCAGGCAGGGCGACCGCGGCGATCTGTCGGTCGACGGGACGGATGCGCGGACGTCGGTCGATGAACTTCGCCACGAAAACCGTCACTCCTGTGGATGAACCTGTGCTAAGGGCCGGATGTCGACTTGTCTATCGGGTGGCCCCCAGATGGCCACGGGGAACAGAAATGATCTGATTCCACACGGTGGGAAACACGTCTCCGCAGGTCAGGGCACCATTCCACATGAACGGCACCCTAACGTCCACAGGTCTGTCCACGGACTGTGCACACGCCTCGCGGCGTTTTCCCCAGGGGCGTCGATCTTGTCCCCAGGGGCTGTGCGGATCGGTCTTCCGTGTGGTCCCCGCGGCGCCCTAGTGTGGCGCGTCGGCCCTGTCGGAGGGCCGGCCTACGGTGACCCTATGACGAGGAGCGCGAGCCTGTGAGTGCGGACCTGTACCCGGCGCCGGCGCCCGAGAACGAGGAGACGGCCTCCGCCGGGCGGGTGCCCCCGCAGGCGATCGAGGCCGAGCAGAGCGTGCTCGGCGCCATGCTCATGAGCAAGCAGGCGATCGACGTCGCCGGCGACATCCTCGACGGCCGCGACTTCTACCGTCCCGCGCACGAGGCGGTCTTCGAGACCATCACCGGACTGGCCGGACGCGGGGAGCCGGCCGACGCGATCACCGTCGCCGCCGAGCTCCAGCGCCGCGGCGAGCTCACCCGCGTGGGCGGTGCCCCGTACCTCCACACGCTCGTCGCGGGCGTGCCGATCGCCACCAATGCCGACTACTACGCCACGATCGTGCGTGAGAAGGCGGTGCTGCGGCGCCTCATCGAGGTCGGCCAGAAGATCGCCGGGCTCGGCTGGGCCGAGACCGGCGAGCTGTCCGAGCTGGTCGACCGCGCCCAGGCCGAGGTCCTGGAGGTCGACGGGTCGTCGGCGGTCGACGACTTCCGCGCCGTGTCGGCGTTGATCCCCGACACGATCCAGGAGATCGACGACATCCAGAACCGCGACGGTGAGATGTCCGGCCTCGGCTCGGGGTTCCCCGAGCTCGACCGCCTCACCACAGGGTTCCGCGGTGGCCAGATGATCGTCGTGGCCGCGCGTCCGGGTGTCGGCAAGTCCACGTTGGGCCTCGACTTCGTCCGCGCCTGCTCGGTGGCCCAGGGGCGACCGTCGGCCATCTTCAGCCTGGAGATGACGGGCGCGGAGATCGCGATGCGCCTGCTCTCGGCAGAGGCCAAGGTCGCGATTCACCACATGCGCGGTGGCGGCATGACCAACACCGACTGGGACGCCATCACCCGTGCGATGCCCCGGGTCAACTCCGCGCCGATCATCATCGACGACTCCCCGAACATGACGATGCCCGACATCCGCTCCAAGGCGCGGCGCATCAAGAAGCAGCACGGGCTGGACCTCATCGTGCTCGACTACCTGCAGCTGATGACCTCGGGCAAGAAGGTCGAGAACCGCCAGGTGGAGGTCTCGGAGTTCAGCCGTGCGATCAAGCTGCTGGCCAAGGAGCTCGACGTCCCGGTGGTCGCGATCAGCCAGCTGAACCGTGGCTCGGAGCAGCGCACCGACAAGACCCCCATGCTCTCGGACCTGCGCGAGTCCGGCTCGATCGAGCAGGACGCCGACATGGTGATGCTGTTGAACCGTCCCGACTCCCACGGCGGCGGCGAGTCCGAGCGTCCCGGCGAGGCCGACATCATCCTGGCCAAGAACCGCTCCGGACCGGTCAACAAGGTCACCGTCACCTTCCAGGGCCACTACTCGCGCTTCACCCCCATGGCTCGCACCGCCGAGACCCCTGGCGCCGCCGCGGGCGAGTTCTACTGAGGTGGTGCAGACCGCGGCCGGGGGCCGTCGCACCGGGTTCTTGCGCCGCGTCGGTGTCGATCGGGCCACACGTCGCCGGTACTCTCGGAAGGTCCCGCCGCCGACGACTGATTGAGACATGACCGAGATTTCCCCCGCAGCACGTCCTGCCGCGCCCACCATGCAGCAGGTGATCCTGCGACTCCAGGAGTTCTGGTCCGCGCGGGGTGCGCTCATCGCCCAGCCGTTCAACACCGAGGTCGGGGCGGGCACCGGCAACCCGGCCACCGCCCTGCGCGTCCTCGGCCCGGAGCCGTGGAACGTCGCGTACGTCGAGCCCAGCGTCCGTCCCGACGACGCCCGCTACGGCCAGAACCCGAACCGGCTGCAGACGCACACGCAGTTCCAGGTGATCCTCAAGCCGGCGCCGTCGGATCCGCAGGAGATCTACCTCGAGAGCCTCGCGGCGATCGGCATCGACACCCGCGCCCACGACATCCGCTTCGTCGAGGACAACTGGGCCTCCCCGGCGCTCGGCGCGTGGGGGCTCGGCTGGGAGGTCTGGCTCGACGGCCTCGAGATCACCCAGTTCACCTACTTCCAGCAGGCCGGCGGCCTCACCCTCGACCCCGTCGCGGTCGAGCTGACCTACGGCCTCGAACGCATCGTCATGGCCCTGCAGGGCGTGCAGCACTTCACCGAGATCCAGTACAACGACTCCGTCACCTACGGCGACGTGCACCTGCAGTCGGAGTACGAGATGAGCCGGTACTACCTCGACGCCGCCGACACCGACCTCAACCGCCGACTGTTCGAGTCCTACGCCGCCGAGGCCCAGCGGATGATCGACGCGAAGCTGCCCGTCCCGGCGTACTCCTACGTCCTGAAGTGCAGCCACACGTTCAACGTGCTCGACGCGCGCGGTGCGATCAGCACCACCGAGCGCGCACGCTCGTTCGGTCTCATGCGCGGTCTCACCCGCGCGGTCTCCGAGCTGTGGGTGGCCCGCCGCGAGGAGCTGGAGTTCCCCCTCGGCACCCCCGCCCCGTTCGAGGCACCGGAGGTCGACGAGCCGCCCGTCGTCGAGGACGTGCGCACCCTGCTCGTCGAGATCGGTGTCGAGGAGCTGCCCCACACCGACGTGCAGCGGGCCCAGCAGCAGGTCGGGGACGCCGTCCGCCAGCTGCTCGCCGAGACCTCCCTCGAGCACGGCGAGGTCACCGTCCAGGCCACTCCGCGACGGATCGCGGTGACCGTCCTCGACGTCGCACCCACCGAGGACGACACCACGCGCACCGTCCGCGGGCCCAAGGTCGCGGCGGCCTATGAGGAGGACGGCAAGCCCACCAAGGCGCTCGCCGGGTTCCTGCGCGGCAACGGCGGCACCCCCGACGACGTCGTCGAGGCCGAGATCGACGGCCAGCAGTACGTCACCCTCGTCAAGCAGGTGCCCGGACGCAGCTCGGTCGAGATCGTCGCCGAGCTCGCCGCGGCCGCCGTGCGCTCGCTGCGCTCGGAGCGCAACATGCGCTGGGGCGACCCGGAGCTCACCTACTCCCGCCCGCTGCGCTGGCTCGTGGTGCTGCTCGGCGAGGACGTCGTCCCCGTCGCGGTGTCGTCCTTGGTCTCCGGCCGCACCACCCGGGTGCTGCGCAAGGCCAGCCAGGAGCTCGTCGAGGTCGAGTCCGCGGAGGCCTACGCCGACGTCATGGCCGAGGCCGGCATCCTCACCGACCGCGAGCAGCGCCGCGAGCTGGTCGCCAACGTCGCGGTCGGTGTGGCCAACGACTCCGGTGGCCGGGTCGACGTCGAGGGCGAGTCGTCGCTGGTGGACGAGATCACCGACCTCGTCGAGGACCCGCACCCCATCCTGGGCTCGTTCGAGGAACGCTTTCTCGACCTGCCGCAGGCCGTGCTCACGACGGTCATGCGCAAGCACCAGCGCTACCTGCCGGTGGTCGACGAGCAGGGCGCGATGCTGCCCTACTTCGTCACCGTCGCGAACGGCCCGTGCGACCGCGACGCCGTCCGCGCCGGCAACGAGGCCGTCATCCGTGCGCGGTACGAGGACGCCGCGTTCTTCTGGCGTGCCGACCAGGAGACCAGTCCCGAGGACTTCCGTTCCCGGCTGGGCAACCTGACCTTCGAGACCAGCCTCGGCTCGTTCGACGACCGGGTCAACCGGATCGCGGCGCTCGCCGACGTGCTCGTCGAGGCCTACGACCTGGGTGACGACGACGTCGCGACCGTGCGCCGCGCCGCCGCGCTCGGCAAGTTCGACCTCGCCACGCAGATGGTCGTGGAGCTGTCGTCGCTGGCCGGCACGATGGCTCGCGAATACGCCGTGCGAGCCGGCGAGCCCGAGGCCGTCGCCCAGGCGATCGCCGAGATGGAGATGCCGCGCACGGCTGCGTCGTCAGGGCCGGAGTCGGTCCCCGGTGCCGTGCTGTCCCTGGCCGACCGCTTCGACCTGCTCACCAGCATGTACGCCATCGGCTCGGTCCCCACCGGCACGTCCGACCCCTACGGCGTGCGTCGCACCGCGCTCGGGATCGTGCGGGTGCTGCGTGACTTCCCGCGGCTGTCGGCCGTCTCGGTGCCCGAGGGCATCGAGGCCGCGGCGCGCCGCCTGGAGGCCGACGGCATCTCCGTCGACGCCGAGGCCTGCGAGAAGGCCGCCGAGTTCGTCCGCCAGCGCTACGAGCTGCAGCTCATCGACGCCGGCGCCCGCCACGACCTCGTCCGCGCGGTGCTGCCCGCGGCCGACCGTCCTGCCCGTGCGGACGCCCTGCTGGCCTCGCTGAGCGAGGCCCTGGAGTCCGACGCCGACGGCAGCGTCCTCGCCGCGATCCAGCGCGTCCTGCGGATCCTCCCCGAGGGGACCCCGGTCGTCGACAGCGAGCCGGAGTCCGCTCCCGAGCAGGCCCTGGCGCGAGAGGTGGCGCGACTGGAGCAGGAGATGGCCGGTCGCGACGGTGACGTCGTGCACCTGTTCGCCTCCGCCGGCGACCTGCCCTCGGTGGTCGAGACCTACTTCGAGCAGGTCCGCGTCATGGACCCCGACCCCGACGTCCAGGCCGCCCGCCTCGGCCTGCTGGCCCGTCTCGCCGCGGTCGCGGTGCCGGAGATCGCCTGGACCGAGCTCTGAGCGGGCCGTGAACGGTCCAGATGATGGACTCGCGGGGTTCTTCGTCGACCTGATGGAGAGCCTCGGTCTGCTGGGCGCGGCCATCGCCGTCGGCGCGGACAACCTCTTCCCGCCGATCCCGAGCGAGATCATCTTGCCGCTCGCCGGGTTCGCGGCGGCGCAAGGCACCTTCTCGCTCACCGGAGCACTGCTCGCGACGACGCTCGGGTCGGTGGTCGGCGCGATGATCCTCTACGGCCTCGGCCGGGGGTTCGGCCGCGAGCGCGCGGTGTGGGTCTTCACGCACGTCCCGCTGCTCAAGCTCGGCGACCTCGAGCGCACCGAGGCCTGGTTCGCGAGGCACGGCTACAAGGCCATCTTCTTCGGGCGGATGATCCCGATCTTCCGCAGTCTCATCTCGCTGCCGGCCGGCGTCGAGCGGATGAACGTCGGGTTGTTCCTCCTGCTGACCGCCGGCGGCAGCGCCGTGTGGAACGCGATCTGGGTGGTCGCCGGGTTCCGGCTGGGCGAGGAGTGGGACCGCGTCGAGCCGTACGCCGGCACCTTCCAGAAGGTCGTCGTCGTGGCCGTGGCCGTGCTCGTCTGCGTGTTCGTCGTGGTGCGGGTCCGCGAGTACTTCCCGCGGCGGCGACGAGGACACTGAGGTCATGCGCGTCGCCTCCCTGCTGCCCTCGGCCACGGAGATCGTCTACGCCCTCGGGCTGGACGACCGGCTCGTGGCGGTCACCTTCGAGTGCGACGAGCCGGAGCGGGCCCGGCGCGACCACCGGGTGATCGTCTCCGGCGCGGACACCTCGGCCATGACGCCCGTCGAGATCGACGCGTACGTCCGCGGCGAGCGGGACGCCGGTCGCGACCTCGACACGCTCGACGAGGCGGGTGTGCGCCCTGCCCACCGTTCAGGTCGACGCAGCACTGCGCCACCTCGGCTGCACCGCCGACGTCGTGACCCTCGACCCGTCCCGGCTCGAGGACGACCCGCTGTTCTGCGGGGGGCACTGGATCCCCGACCAGGTGCGTGCCGCCGGCGGCGAGCCGGTGGGCATGCACGAGGGCACCGCGTCCGGTCCGACGTCGTGGGAGGCCTTGCGCGCGGTCGCGCCGGAGGTCCTCGTCGTCGCGCCGTGCGGGTTCGGACTGGACGGGGCGAGCGAGCAGGCGCGGGTCGTGGCCGAGCAGGTTCCCGACGCCACGGTCTGGGCGATCGACGGCGACGCGATGGTGGTGCGGCCCGGTCCCAGGCTCGTCGACGGCGTCGAGGCGATCGCGTCGATCCTGCACCCGGGGGTGCTGCCGCCGTCGTCGCTGACGCGTAGCCTGCGGGCATGAGCACCCCGGACCTGCCCGACGTCCCCACCCAGCTCCTGATCGCCGGCTCCTGGCGCGACGCCGAGGGCGGTGCCACGTTCGGCGTCGACGACCCCGCCACCGGACGCACCCTCACGCAGGTCGCCGACGCGAGCGTCGCCGACGGTGCCGCTGCGCTCGACGCCGCTGTCGCCGCCCAGGCCGACTGGGCGGCCACCGCCCCTCGCGACCGCGGCGAGATCCTGCGCCGTGCCTTCGCGATCGTGACCGACCGTGCCGACGAGCTCGCCACGATCATGACGCTGGAGATGGGCAAGCCGCTCAGCGAGAGCAGGGCCGAGATCGCGTACGGCTCGGAGTTCCTGCGGTGGTTCAGCGAGGAGGCGGTCCGCATCAGCGGCCGGTACTCCGTCGCCCCGAACGGCGCCACGCGCCTGCTGACCCTCAAGCAGCCGGTCGGGCCGTGCCTCATGATCACGCCCTGGAACTTCCCGCTCGCCATGGGCACCCGCAAGATCGCTCCCGCCGTCGCCGCCGGCTGCACGATGGTCGTGAAGCCCGCCGGCCTGACGCCGCTGACGATGCTGTGGCTGGCCGACGTCATGGGCGAGGCCGGTCTGCCCGACGGTGTCCTGAACGTCGTCACCACCACCTCCACCGGTGAGGTGATGGAGCCGATCATCCGCGACCCGCGGCTGCGCAAGCTCACCTTCACCGGCTCCACCGGCGTGGGCCGCTCGCTCGTCGAGCAGAGCGCCGAGGGCCTGCTGCGCACGTCCATGGAGCTCGGCGGCAACGCCCCGTTCGTCGTCTTCGAGGACGCCGACGTCGACGCCGCCGTCGACGGGGCGATGCTGGCGAAGATGCGCAACCTCGGCGAGGCCTGCACCGCCGCCAACCGCTTCATCGTGCACGCCTCGGTCGCCGAGGAGTTCTCCACCAAGCTCGCGGAGCGCATGGGGTCCATGCGTGTCGGCCCGGGCACCGAGGACGGCGTCGAGGTCGGACCCCTCGTCGACGAGAAGCAGCGCGACTCCGTCGCCGAGCTGGTCGACGACGCCGTCGAGAAGGGTGCCAGGGTCCTGTGCGGTGGGCAGGCGCCGGAGGGTGACGGCTGGTTCTACGCGCCCACGGTCCTCGTCGACGTACCGGACGACGCCCGTCTGCTGAGCGAGGAGATCTTCGGTCCGGTCGCCCCGGTCGTCACGTTCACCGACGAGGACGAGGCGCTGCGCATGGCCAACGACACCGAGTACGGGCTGGTGGCCTACGCCTACACCCGCGACCACGCCCGCGTGGTCCGCGTCTACGAGGGGCTCGAGACCGGCATGGTCGGCATCAACGCCGGCGTCGTGTCCAACGTCGCGGCACCGTTCGGTGGCATCAAGGCCTCCGGCTTCGGCCGCGAGGGTGGCGCCGAGGGCATCGAGGAGTACCTCGAGACCAAGTACGTGGGGCTCGCGGGCCTCTAGAGGATGTCGGCAGGGTCGAACTCGTCGATCGGCACGATCCGCAGTCGCGGCAGGGAGACGGTGAACGCCTCGACGTCGTGCTCGAGGTCGAGCAGCTCCAGGCCGCGGCTCTCCAGCGCCGTGAACCCGGCGCTGCGGAACTCGTCGAACCCGAGCACGGCGACGCGGCGCGACCCGTGCACGAGCGACTCGACCTGCGGCAGGAAGTCGCCGTCGTTGCTGGCGAGCACGACGTCGGCGTCGCGCTCGACGATCGCCTCGAGGGTCCGCTGGATGGCCATGTCCACGACCTTCTGGTCGGGGTCGCCGGACAGCGCCACCGGACGGAAGCCGATCGCGGTGAGTGCCTGGACGAACGACATCGGCAGCTCGTGCTGGACCACCGACAGGAAGAACAACCCGCGGACCGGCTGGTCCCAGTGCTCCTCGGTGAAGCGCAGGAGGCGGTCCCAGCGCGGACGCTCCTGCGGGTTGGGGCGTCGCCCGAGGATCGACGAGCCCAACGTGGCGTCGATGTTCTCCCCGTCGACGAGCAGGTAGGTGGTGCGCTCGGTCCGCATGTCCCGACCGTAGTGCCCGCGGCCGGTCACCACGCGATCAGGCGCGCTGGCGGCTGAACTGCTCGGCGTACAGGCGGGCGTACAGGCCCCCGGCCTCGAGCAGCTCGGCGTGGGTGCCGGACTCCACGACGCGACCGTCCTCGAGGCCGAAGATGACGTCTGCGTCGTGGATCGTCGAGAGCCGGTGGGCGATGGCGATCGTGGTGCGCCCGTCGGTGGCGCGCGCGAGGGCGTCCTGCACGAGCCGCTCGGTCTCGGAGTCCAGCGCCGACGTCGCCTCGTCGAGGATGAGGATCCGCGGATCCTTCAGCAGCACCCGCGCGATCGCCAGACGCTGCTTCTCGCCACCGGAGAGCCGGTAGCCGCGCTCCCCGGTGAGCGTGGCGTAGCGGTCCGGAAAGCTCATGATCCGGTCGTGGATGTTGGCGTCGCGGGCCGCCTGCTCGATCTCCTCGTCGCTCGCGTCGGGACGGGCGTAGGCGAGGTTGTCACGGATGGTCCCGTGGAACAGGTAGGGCTCCTGCGTCACCATCGCGACGGCGTCGGCGAGAGAGTCCATGGTCAGGTCGCGCACGTCGGTCCCGCCGACGAGCACCTGTCCGCGGTCGACGTCGTAGAAGCGCGGGACGAGGTAGGTCGCCGTCGTCTTGCCCGAGCCCGACGGCCCCACGATGGCGGCGAGCTGGCCTGGTCGCACGGTCAGGGAGACGCCCTCGAGGGCCCACCCGGAGACGGTCGGCGTGTGCTCGGCGTCGGGGCCGGCGTCGCGTACTGTCGGGTCGCCGAAGCGGCTCACCTCGGTCTTGCCGGTCAGGACCCGTGGCTCGGGGTAGCGGAACCAGACGTCGCGCAGCTCCACTGACACGCCGCGCCCGATTCCCGGCCCGGCGAGCGCGACGGCGCCCGGCCGTTGCGTGATGGCCGGCTCGAGGTCGAGGTACTCGAAGATGCGTCGGAACAGCGCGAGCGACGTCTGCACGTCGAGCGTGACGCGCATGAGCTGCAGCAACGGCATCTGCAGGCGTGCCTGGAGCGTGGTGAAGGCCACGAGGGTGCCGGCGGTGAGGGCGTTCGTCCCACCGGGGATCGAGCCGGCTGCGAGCAGACCGGCGAACAGGTAGATGAGGGCCGGGGTGATCGCGAAGAACGTCTGCACGATCGCGAAGAACGTCCGCCCGGTCATCGCCTGGTCCACCTGCAGGCGCACCTGCTCGCGGTTGGAGGCCCGGTACCGCTCGGTCTCGATGTCGGCACGGTTGAAGACCTTCGACAGCAGGATCCCCGAGACGCTGAGCGCTTCCTCGGTGATCGCCGTCATCTCCGAGAGCGACTCCTGAGTCTTGCGGGCGAGGCGTTGGCGTCGCTTGCCGACCTGCAGCTGCACGGCGATGAACAGCGGCATCAGCACGAGCGTGATGACGGTCAGCTGCCACGACAGGATCACCATCGCCACGAGCGCGGCGACCACGGTGACGGTGTTCTGCAGGATCGTGGTGGCGGTGTCGGTGAGCACCGTGCGCACCCCGGCGACGTCGTTGGCCAGGCGCGACTGGATGGCACCGGTCTTCGTGGCCGTGAAGAACGCCAGCTCCATCCTCTGCAAGTGCTGGAACAGCGAGCCGCGCAGGTCGGCCATCGCGGAGTTGCCGACGGTCGCGGTGAGCCAGTTCTGGCCCACCGAGATGAGCGCCGTGACCACCGGGATGAGGCACATGAGCGCCACCAGCCGGCCGAGCAGCCCGAGGTCGGGTCCGTCGCCACCGGGAGGGAACAGCGCGTCGTCGAAGACCGCCCGGGTCAGGAACGGCACGTACGACGTCAGGGCGGCTGAGACGACGACCGCGACGCCGACGAGCGCCAGCTTCCCGCGGTAGGGCCGCAGGAGCGAGGCGATGCGACCGAGGACCGGCGGGACGTCGGACTGGCGCTGGGCGGCGCCGTCGCTCATCAGGCGTCGACCCGCGACAACACCAGCTCCTCGCGAACGGTGATCAGGTCGGGGGTGCCCCACACGCCGACGGGGGTGCGCAGCATCGCCCACAGGCGGAGTGCAGCCGGGTTCGGGGCCATCGCGACGTCGACGCTCAGCGTGAACGGCGTGTGCGACTCGGTGGCCTCCGCCGCGATCCCCGCGAGCACCTCACCGTCCTTCGTGACCAGCTTGACGCTCAGGATCCCCTCGGCCGGCGGCTCGTCGTGGTCGCGGATCGTGGCCGACCCGGTGACGGTCAAGACGGCGATGTCGGGGGTGGTGGTCATGGACCGAGCCTAGACCGCATCGACGAAGGGCGTGGCCGGCCGACCGAGCAGCCGCTCGACGTCGCCGCTGACCTCGGCCAGCTCGCCGGTGGCGATCGCGGTGTAGGTGCTCACCCATGCGTCGACCTGCCAGTCCGGAGCGCCGTACGACGCACGCGACGCGCGGGCCTCCTCGACCGTCTCCTGCTCGTAGCGGTGCGGACGGCCGGTGGTCTCGCTCAGCACCGCGGCGATCTCGGTCAGGTCGAGGGCGCGGGGCCCGGTGAGGTCGTAGGTGGCTCCGGCGTGGGGGGCGGGATCGGCGAGCACGTGCGCCGCGACCGCGGCGACGTCGCGCTGGGAGACGGCCGCCACCCGCCCGTCCCCGGCGGGCCCGCGGATGACGCCCTCGGCGTCGGCGAAGAGGGGAAAGACCTCTGCGTAGAAGTTGTCGCGCAGCATCGTCCACGCGACGCCGGTCTCGCGGATCGCCTCCTCGGTGGCGGCGTGGTCGCGCCCGAGCGTGAAGGTGCTGTCGGCCGACGCGCCCACGAACGACGTGTAGACGACGTGCCTGACGCCGGCGTCGGCAGCCGCGGCGGCGAACGTCCGGTGCTGGTCGAGGCGGTCGGCGTCCTCGCGGCCGGACACGAACAGCACGACGTCGACACCCTCGAGGGCGGCGCGTGTCCCCTCGGCGTCGGCGTAGGAGCAGACGGCCGTGGGGAGGTCGGTGGGGGCGAGGCGCTCCGGTCGGGGCGCGAGCAGACGGGGACGGTGCCCGGCGCGGACGAGGCCCTCGGTGGTCAGGCGTCCGATGGTCCCGGTGGCACCCGTGACGGCGATGGTGGTCATGCTCTGCAGACTAGGCTCGTCGCATGCAGCTCACCCAGGGTGCCCCGCGTCGCGCGGCCTTCACCATCGGGTGGTTCGTCGCGATCCTGTGGGTGCTGGAGATCGTCGACGCCGTCCTGCCGGCCCGGCTCGACGCGTACGGCATCCGCCCGCGCGACACCGGCGCCCTCGAGGGCATCGTGCTCGCACCGCTGCTGCACCTCGGCTTCGGGCACCTGATCGGCAACACGGTGCCGCTGCTGGTGATGGGGTTCTTCCTGGCGCTGTCGGGGCTGCGCACCTTCGTGTCGGTGACCGCGATCATCTGGCTCACCAGCGGGATCGGCGTCTGGGTCGTCGGCCAGGGCGGGACCGTCCACATCGGTGCGTCCGGGCTGGTCTTCGGCTACCTGGTGCACCTGGCGGTGCGCGGACTGGTGACGCGCGACGGTGCGCAGATCGTCCTCGGCGGCATCATGGTCGTGGTCTACGGAGGGATGCTGTGGGGCGTCCTTCCCGGTGCGGTCGGCATCTCGTGGGAGGCGCACCTGTTCGGCGCGCTGGGTGGTCTGCTCGCGGCGTTCGTCGTGCCCGACGCGCCGCGCCGCGCCCGACGCGAACCCCCGCCCGCGTGGGCGTGAGCCGGCCGGTCGTGCGGGCGGCGCGGCCGCGTGGTGGACGCTCAGTAGCCCTGGGACTCGTCCCACAGGCGCTGCCGCTCGCGGGTGCCTTCCTCCCAGATCTCCACGCGGCGTCTGGTCCCCTCGAGGAACACCTCGCTGCGGATGCTGGTGTAGCCCGTGAACAGGTGGGCGCGGATGGTCGTGCCGCGGACCTGGATGGCGCTGCGCAGGATCGTGCGGTCGTTGGCCTCCAGGCCGAGGTCCTCGGCGATCGCCAGGAAGGCCTCGCGCTCGTCGGCGGCGAGCTCACGACCCGCCTCCCGGCGCTCGGCGACGTCGGCGCGGGTCGTGTCGCGCTCGTTGGCGATGACCGCCCGGCTCTCGTCGCGCCAGCGCCCGAGCCTCGGCATCGGCGACGTCGAACCCGATGATGTTGACCACCGCCTGCACGTCGTCGGCCACGAGGTCGCGAGCGGCGGCGACGGGGTCACCGTCGCACGTCTCCTCACCGTCGCTGACGACGTAGACGGCGCTCGGCAGGTCGCCCGGCAGCGCGGCGAGATCGGCGGCGGCGTCCTCGATCGCCCTGCCGATCGGGGTGAAGCCGGTGGGGGAGAAGGACGCGAGCGCGGCGGAGAACCGGGCTTCGTCGTAGGCGCCGAACGGATAGACGTCCTCCGTGGTGCCGCACGACTCGGCCTTGTCCTCCTCCTGGTTGCTGCCGAGATGGCCGTACGCGCGTAGCGAGATGTTGACGCCCTCGGGCAGGCGTTGCACGAACTCCTCGACCGCCTCCTTCGCGAGGTCGATCTTCGGGCGACCGTCCACCCGACCGCGCATGCTGCCGGACGCGTCGAAGAGCACCTGGACGTTGAGGAACGGCTCGACCTGCCCGTCGCCCCCGACGACCGAGCCGTCCGGACGCTGACCCGGGTCGCTGAACTCCATCTCGAAGGTGTCGAGGAACTCCTGGTACTCGCGGAAGTCGGCGGCGCCGAGGTCGAGCAGGGTGCGGTAGAGCTCCTCGCCCCGGACGCCGTCGTCGTAGGCGGCGCGCACCTGCGCGACGATCTCGTCGCGGTCGGTCTCGAGGTCGAGTCGGCCGGGCTCGGCCCGGAGGAGCTCGGCGACGTCGGTGGTGGCGAACCGGTCGAGGTCGGCGGCCTCGGTCCGCTCGGGCTCGGGCGCGGGCTCGTCGTCGCTGCTGCAGGCGACGGTGGACAGCACGAGCAGGACCCCGAGGGCGGCGGCGAACGGGCGAAGCGTTGGGCGCACGCGAGAAGTGTAGGAAGACTCGCCTGCTTCGACCACCGTCCGTCCACCGTTCCGGCGAGCGATGACGAGAGCCTCGGGTGACGTTCCCCCCAGCCGTACGGCCCCTGCCGCCCGGCTCGAGAGATCGGGTGGTGGCACCGGCGGACGTGGTCGCCGACGTCCCGTTCACCTTCACGGTCACGCGGGTCCACCTCGGCAGGTCGCCCGGCAACGGGCCGGGTGACGGTGGTCGTGACGATGAAGGCGGCCGGGTTCCGGTGGACGTACGGGGCGAACGACGCCCACCAGTTCGACGCCTGAGGTGGTCAGAGCCTGACGGCGAGGGCGTGGACCGCGGGGCAGGTGCCGTGCAGCCGCTCGGCGGCGTCGGCGCCGATCCACAGGCTGACCGCGCGGTCGGGGTCGTCGTGCTCGTCGGGCATCCACTCCGCCGTCCACGCCGCGACGGCCTCGGCGAGCTCGGCGTCGTCGCGCACGTGGTGGACCGTGACGCGCGGCGGGGTCGGCAGCGCATCGTCGGATCGGACGATCACCTGGCCGTAGGCGCCCTCGGGCAGGAGGTCGAGGACGAGCCGCAGGGTGTCGAGGTCGGCGTCGCTGCCGACGGCGAGCACGTGCGGGAGGGGTCCGCGCCGACGATGGGATCTCACCCGGTCAGTATAGGCTTACCTATCCTGACCGGGCGAGGTGACCTGCGTCTCAGGCGGCGACGTGGGCCTGCAGGAGCCAGCGGTCCTTGGTGAGACCGCGCTCGATCTCGATGGCGACGTCCTGGCTGCTGAGGTCGATGTCGTCGAGTCCCTGGATGGCGGCACGGATGGTCACGAGCGCGGCGTCGATCTGCGCGACGACCTCGGCGACGGTGCGCTGGTAGGGCTGGAAGCCGTCGCTGAGGGTGGGCAGAGTCGCCTTCGCAGCGACCGTCTCGAGGCGTGCGTCCAGCGGCAGGCCCAGGGCCACGACACGCTCGGCAGCGGTGTCGGAGAAGTCCTGGGCGTGGGCCACGAGGTCGTCGAGCAGCTCGTGCACGCCGGCGAAGCTGCCTCCGCGCACGTGCCAGTGGGCCTGCTTGCCGTTGACGACGAGCGCCTCGAGCTCGTGCACGACCGGGGTCAGGAACTGGGCCACGCCCGCGGCGATCTCGGAAGTGGTGGCGAGGTCGGACGGCGCCTGGATGTCGGTGGAGGACATGGGCTCTCCTGTTCTGTGAGGTCTGCTCGATGACGTCGGGGTACGTCGATGTACAACAGCGAGGATTCCCTGTTATTCCAGGCCTCGCAACGAAGAACAGGCTCACCTACGCGTGGTCAGCCTCACCTCAGCGAGTGCAGCCTGACCTCACTCGAACCGGCGCAGGCGCAGGCTGTTGGTGACGACGAAGACCGAGCTGAACGCCATCGCGAGCCCGGCGATCATCGGGTTCAACAACCCGGACATGGCCAGCGGGATGGCGGCGACGTTGTAGGCGAAGGCCCAGAACAGGTTGCCCTTGATCGTGCGCAGCGTCGCGCGGGCGAGTCGGACGGCCGTCGCCGCCGAGCGCAGGTCGCCGCCGACGAGGGTCAGGTCCGAGGCCGCCATCGCGACGTCGGTCCCCGTGCCCATCGCGATCCCGAGGTCGGCCGCTGCGAGAGCGGCGGCGTCGTTGATGCCGTCGCCGACCATCGCCACGACCCGGCCCTCGCCCTGCAGCTCCCGGACCACCTCGAGCTTGCGCTCGGGCGTGACCTCGGCGTGCACGGCCGTGACGTCGACCGCGGCCGCGACCTCCTCGGCGACGCCGCGCGCGTCACCGGTGAGCAGGACGGGCTCGAGGCCGAGGTCCCGCAACGAGGCGATCGCCTCGGCGGAGGTCTCCTTGACGACGTCGGCCACGGTGATGGTGCCGAGCAGGCGGCCGTCGAGCTCGACCGTCACGGTGGTGCCGGCAGCCTGGCCCGCCTCGACGTCGTGGCCGAGCCAGGTGGGGCGCCCGACGCGAGCGGGGAGGCCGTCGACGACGCCACTGACGCCGAAGCCGGCATGGTTGCGGAAGTCCTCGACCGTCCCCGGGTCGGCGAGCCCGGCGATCGCCCGGGCGACGGGGTGCTCCGAGGCGTCCTCGAGGGTCGCTGCGACGCGACGCAGCCGCTGCTCGTCCTCGCCCGGGGCCGGTGAGACGTCGACGACCGTCATGACGCCGGTGGTGACGGTGCCGGTCTTGTCGAGCACGACGGTGTCGATGCGGCGCGTCGACTCCAGCACCTGTGGGCCCTTGATGAGCACACCGAGCTGGGCCCCTCGCCCGGTACCGACCATGAGGGCGGTGGGCGTCGCCAGCCCGAGGGCGCAGGGGCACGCGATGATGAGGACGGAGACGGCGGCGACGAACGCGGTCGTGACGTCGCGGGCCAGCAGCGCCCACCCGGCGAAGGTGAGCAGCGCGAGCACCATGACGACGGGGACGAACCAGGCCGAGATCCGGTCGGCCAGGCGCTGGACCTCGGCCTTGCCCTCCTGCGCCTGCTCGACGAGGCGAGCCATCTGGGCGAGGCGGGTGTCGTCGCCGACCGCCGTCGCCCGGACGACCAGGCGCCCCGAGGTGTTGATCGTCGCGCCGGTGACCGCGTCGCCGATCCCCACCTCGACGGGCACGGACTCGCCGGTGAGCATCGACTCGTCGACCGCCGCAGAGCCTTCAACGACCACGCCGTCGGTCGCGATGCGCTCACCGGGACGGACGGTGAACTCGTCGCCGACGGCGACATTCAGGTCGTCGTCGCCCAGCTCCATCAGGGCACGCAGCGCGGCGCTCGAACGTCGCTTGGCACCGGCCTCGAGGTAGTGGCCCAGGAGGATGAACGTGGTGACGACGGCGGCCACCTCGAGGTAGATCTCGGCCATCGACCCGTGCCCAGCCGGCACCAGGGTCCACTCCATCCGCATGCCGATCTCGCCGGCGCCACCGAACAACAGGGCCCACAGCGACCACAGGAACGCGGTGCCGACACCCGTGGAGACGAGGGTGTCCATCGTGGCGGCACCGTGGCGCGCGTTGATCGCCGCGGCGCGGTGGAAGGGCCAGGCGCCCCACGTGACGACGGGCGTGGTGAGCGCCAGGGCGACCCACTGCCATCCCGGGAACTGCGCGGCGGGCAGCATCGACAGCACCAGCACGGGGACGCTGAGCGCGGCGGACACGAGGACGCGTCGCCGCAGGACGGTGGTGGTGTCGTCCTCGCCGGCCGGCGAGTGCCCGGTCCGGTGGATCGAGGCGGAGTACCCGGTCCTCTCGACGGTCTGCAGCAGCAGGTCGGGCTCGACGCCGTCGGCGAGCCGGACGGTGGCGCGCTCGGTGGCGTAGTTGACGTTCGCCTCGACGCCGTCGAGGCGGTTCAGCTTCTTCTCGATGCGGGCGGCGCAGGCCGTGCAGGTCATGCCCTGCACGTCGAGGCGCAGGGTGCGGTTGGCGTCGGTGACCTCAGGCGAGCTCATAGCCGGCCTCGCTGACCGCCTCGGCCACGGCCGAGCGGTCGGGCTCGCCGTCGGAGGTGACGGTGACCGTCGAGGTGCCGCCGGCGACGAGGTCGACGCTCACGTCGGTGACGCCGGGCACCTCCTTGATCTCCTCGGAGACGGCGGCGACGCAGTGGCCGCAGGTCATGCCGGTGACGTGGAAGTCGGTGGTGGTCATGGGTCCTCCTCGAAGGGGATGGTCAGGAACGGACGAGCCGAGCGATCGCGGCACTGGCCTCGGCGACCTTCGCCTCGGCCTCCGGTCCGCCGGCGCGGGCGGCGTCGACGACGCAGTGCGCGAGGTGCTCGTCGAGCAGCTTCAGGGCGACGGCCTCGAGGGCGCGGGTGGTCGCGCTGACCTGGGTGAGCACGTCGATGCAGTAGGTGTCGTCCTCGACCATGCGGGTGAGGCCGCGCACCTGCCCCTCGATGCGCCTCAGGCGCGCGAGGACGGCGGCCTTGTCGTCGGAGTAGCCGGGGTGGTCCATGAGTTGAGCATACCCCCTAGGGGTATGAGAGCCAAGCCGGGACGGCCCCGGGGCCGTCCCGCGCTACGCTCGCGCCATGAGCGACATCCCTGGTCTCGACGGTGTCCTCGGCGTGGAGCACGTCGAGGTCGGTCCCGACAAGGTGGTGGTCCGGTTCACGATCACCGAGCACCACCTGCAGCCCTTCGGCATCCCCCACGGCGGCATCTACTGCGCCGTGCACGAGTCCACGGCGAGCACCGCCGGCCAGGTGTGGCTGGGCCGCAAGGGCGTGGTCGTCGGCACGAACAACTCCACCGACTTCATCCGCCAGGCGACGCTCGGCGACACGATCACCGTCACCGCCACGCCCATCCACCGGGGACGGACGCAGCAGCTGTGGCACCTCGACTCGATCGGCCCCGACGGCCGGCTCGTCGCACAGGGCCAGGTTCGCCTGGCGAACCTGGACAAGGAGATCCCGCCCGAGGCGTTGGCGGCGTTCGGTCTCGACCCCGAGGCCTGATCGGCTAGACTCGCCGCGTCGGAGCGACTGGCGTTGAGGTGGACATCCACCAGGGAGCCCGGCACCTGCACGACTAGGGACCGTTCGCCTGGGCCCCGCGTCAGCCCGCATCCCGCTGACCGGAGGACACCCAGCATGATGATGACCATGAACCCCGCCGCCCGGGCCCTCACCACCACGCTCGACGACGCCGACGTGCGCGTCCTGCTGCTGGAGAACATCCACGCCGACGGCCGCGACTTCCTGCGCGGGAAGGGCTACGACGTCCGCACCGAGGACGGTGCGCTCGGGGAGGACGAGCTGATCGAGGCCGTCCAGGGCGTCCACCTGCTCGGCATCCGCTCCACCACCTACATCACGCCGAAGGTCCTGGAGAACGCGCCGGACCTCATGGCCATCGGTGCCTTCTGCATCGGGACCAACCAGATCGACCTGCCGGCGACCACCGAGCGCGGCATCGCGGTCTTCAACGCCCCCTACTCCAACACCCGCTCCGTGGTGGAGCTGGCGATCGCCGAGATCATCTCGCTCGCGCGTCGTCTGCACGAGAAGTCCACGGCCATGCACGCCGGCGTCTGGAACAAGTCGGCCGCCGGCAGCCACGAGGTCCGCGGTCGCACCCTGGGCATCGTCGGCTACGGGAACATCGGCAGCCAGCTGTCGGTGATCGCCGAGGCGCTGGGGTTCAAGGTCGCGTTCTACGACATCGACGACAAGCTCGCGCTCGGCAACGCCCAGCGCTGCTCGACCCTCGAGGAGCTGCTCGAGATGTCCGACGTCGTCTCCCTGCACGTCGACGGTCGTCCCGGCAACGCCGGTCTGTTCGGCGACGAGCAGATGCGACTGATGAAGCCGCGCTCGCTGTTCCTGAACCTGAGCCGCGGGATCGCGGTCGACACGTCGGCGCTCAAGGCGCACCTGGAGTCCGGTCACATCGCCGGCGCGGCGCTGGACGTCTTCCCGGTCGAGCCGAAGCGCCAGGGGGACCCGTTCGAGTCCGAGCTGCGCGGCGTGCCGAACGTCATCCTCACCCCGCACGTCGGCGGGTCGACGGAGGAGGCGCAGCAGGACATCGGCCGCTTCGTGGCGTCGAAGCTGCGCTCGTACGCCTCGTTCGGCAGCACCTCGCTGAGCGTCAACTTCCCGGAGATGAACCTGCCGGCCGACGACTCCCGCACCCGGCTGGCTCTCGTGCACCGCAACGCCCCCGGCGTGCTGGCGACCATCAACGGCCTGCTCGGCGAGCGCGAGGTCAACATCGAGGCGCAGTCGTTGGCCACCCGTGGGGAGATCGGCTACGTCGTCACCGACGTCGACGTGCCCGTGACCCCGTCGGTCATGACCGAGCTGGCGAACCTGCCCGAGACGATCCGCCTGCGTCAGCTGAGCTGAGCCCCGCGGGGAGCCCAGCCAGCAGTGCCTCGAGCGTCGGCGTGCAGCCGGCGTCGAGCCGGACGTCGGCGAGCGAATCGCCGCGGGTGCTGCCGCGGTTGACGATGGCGACGGGGGTGCCGATCGCGGCCGCGCGGCGCACGAACCGCAGCCCGCTCATGACGTGCAGGCTCGACCCGAGGACCAGCAGTGCCCGCGCCCCCTCGGTGAGGGCGAAGCAGTGGGCGACGAGGTCCTTGGCGACGCTCTCCCCGAAGAACACGACGTCGGGCTTGAGCCGTCCTCCGCACCGTTCGCAGTCGGCGACGACGAAGGCGCCGGTGTCCTCCAGCAGGACGTCGCCGTCGGGGGCGAGCACGACGTCCTGGGCGCTCCAGCGGGGATTGAGGTCATCGAGACGCTCCTGCAGCGCGGCCCGCCCGCTGTGCGTGCCGCAGTCGAGGCAGACCACCCGGTCGATCCGGCCGTGCAGGTCGATGACGTCCTCGTGGCCGGCGCGCTGGTGGAGGCCGTCGACGTTCTGGGTGATGAGCCCGGCGAGCAGTCCGCGTCGTTCGAGCTCGGCGATCGCGAAGTGCCCGGCGTTCGGCTCCGCGCCGCCCATCCGGGCCCAGCCGACGTGCGAGCGGGCCCAGTAGCGCTGCCGGTTGCCGGCCGAGGCGATGAACTCCTGGAACGTCATCGGGGTGCGCGGTGGCGAGCCCGGCCCGCGGTAGTCGGGGATGCCCGAGTCGGTGGAGAGCCCGGCCCCGGTCAGGACCAGGACCTCGCCACCGCCGACCATGTCGGCCAGGTCGGCGGTGCTCATCGCAGCATCTCCAGCAGGGTGCCGGAGGCGATGTCCGTGCGGACGTCGGTGGCGCCGAGCTCCGCGTCGACCGCACGCAGCAGGTGGACCCTCACCCGCCCAGTATGCGGGAACGGGCCTCGCCGGTCGTTCAAGATGCGACGGCGGCGCGGACCCCTACGTTGGAGGGATCGACGGCGACGGACGCCGTGGATGAAGGGAGAATCGCATGATCATCCTTGGCATCATCTTGTTGATCCTGGGAGCAGTGCTCGACATCGGGATCCTGTACACGATCGGCGGGATCCTGGTGCTCGTCGGCGCCATCCTCTGGATCCTCGGAGCCACCGGTCGCGCCGTCGGCGGCAGGAGACACTTCTTCTGACCTCGACGACGACGAAGCCCCGCACCGTGATCGGTGCGGGGCTTCGTCGTGCAGAGGTCAGCGTGCGGAGCGCGCCGAGATCTGGCGGTAGATCAGCAGCGCGACGACGGCGCCGACGATCGACAGCAGCAGGCCGCTGGTGTTGAAGACCTGGATGCCGTCGCCGGAGATGAGCGAGCCGATGAAGCCGCCGACGAACGAGCCGATGACGCCGAGGACGAGGGTGCCGAGGATGCCCATCGGGTCCTTGCCCGGGACGATGAGGCGCGCGAGCGCGCCGGCGATGAGGCCGACGATGATCAGGGTGATGATGCCCATGAGGGTGTCCTTTCGCGGGGTAGGGAGCCGGTCCGGCCCCCGTCGATCCACCTTAGAGATTCCTGAGGGCTTCGCACCTTCGGCCGATCGTGGGTTCAGTCCGGGAGGCGCACCAGGAGCTTGCCGACGTTGCGCCCGGACAGCAGCCCGCGGAAGGCCTCCACGGCGTTCTCGAGACCGTCGACGACGTCCTCGAGGTAGCGGACGGAACCGTCCGCGACCCACTGCGTCATCTCACGGCGGAAGTCCTCGGTGTGGGTGGGCACGAACTCGTCCTGGATGAACCCGCGGACCGTGAGGCTGCGGGTCAGCACGAGGTTCATGAACCCGGGGAAGCCGAGCGCGGAGTCGGGTGCGGAGGTGGCGTTGTAGTTCGCGACGAGCCCGCACACGGGCACGCGGCCGTAGGTGTTCATGCGGCGCAGCACGGCCTCGCCGACCGGGCCGGCGACGTTCTCGAAGTACACGTCGACGCCGTCGGGCGTCGCCGCCTTGAGGTCGTCGGCGAAGGTCGGGGAGCGGTGGTCGAGGGCGACGTCGAAGCCGAGCTCGTCGGTGAGCAGTCGCACCTTCTCCTCACCGCCGGCGATGCCCACGGCCCGCGCACCCTTGACCTTGGCGATCTGTCCGACGGCCGAGCCGACCGGTCCGGCGGCGGCCGCCACGACGACCGTCTCGCCCTCGGCAGGCCGGCCGATCTCCAGCAGTCCGGCGTAGGCGGTGAAGCCGGGCATGCCGAGGACGCCCAACGCGGTGGACGGGGGAGCGGCCTCGGGGTCGAGTCGGCGGACGTGCCGGGCGTCGACGACGGCGTGGGTCTGCCACCCGGTGAACGCCAGGACGAGGTCGCCGGGCCTGCGGTTGTCGACGGTCGACTCGACGACCTCGCACACGGTCTGTCCGAGCACGACGTCGCCGATCTCCAGCGGTGCCGCGTACGAGCGGGCCCGGCTCATCCGGCCACGCATGTATGGGTCGAGCGACAGGTAGCGCGCCTTCAGGAGGACCTCGCCCTCCTGCAGCTCGGGCAGGTCGACGGTCACGGTCTCGAAGTCGCTGTCCTTCGGCTCGCCCTCGGGGTAGGCGGCGAGGCGGATCTGGGTGGTCTGCATGGTTCTCCCTCGATGTGGGTGGTCAGATGGTGGCGGCCAGCTCGGTGGCCTGCTTGATCGCGCGCTTGGCGTCGAGCTCGGCGGCGACGTCGGCGCCACCGATGACGTGCGTGGTGACGCCGGCCGCCTCGAGCGGCTCGACGAGGTCGCGCACCGACTCCTGGCCCGTGCACAGCACCACGGTGTCGACGTCGAGCACTCGGGGCGTGCCCTCGGTGTCCTTCTCACCGTCATGGACGCGCACGTGCAGTCCGTCGTCGTCGATGCGCTCGTAGACGACGCCCTTGACGAAGTCGACGCCGGAGTCCTTGAGGGTCTGGCGGTGGACCCAGCCGGTGGTCTTGCCCAGGCCCTTGCCGTGCGCGGAGTGCTTGCGCTGCAGCAGGTGCACCTGGCGTCGCGGCGGAGCGAGCACCTTGGTGGTGAGCCCGCCCCTCTCCTCGGCCGGGTCGGTGACGCCCCACCGCTGCATCCAGTGCTCGATCGACTCGTGGGGGTCGTGCAGGAGGAACTCGGTGACGTCGAAGCCGATGCCGCCGGCGCCCAGCACGGCGACCTTCTCCCCGACCGGCGCCCCCGCGATCACCTCGTCGTAGCGCAGGACGCTCGGGTGGTCGACGCCGTCGATCTCGGGGATGCGCGGCGTCACGCCCGTCGCGATGACGACCTCGTCATAGGTGGTGAGCAGCTCCACGTCGGCACGGGTCCCCAGGTGGACGGTCACGCCGTTCTTGTCCAGCATCGTCGTGTAGTAGCGCAGCGCCTCGACGAACTCCTCCTTGCCGGGGATGCGGGCGGCGATGCGGAACTGGCCGCCGAGGCTCTCGTCGGCCTCGAACAGGTCGACCGTGTGCCCCCGGCCGGACAGTTCGACCGCGGCGGCGAGCCCGGCCGGGCCGGCGCCGACGACCGCGACCCGCTTGGCGCGTTTCGTGGGCAGCAGGACCAGCTCGGTCTCGTGGCCCGCTCGGGGGTTCAGCAGGCAGGTGGCGCGCTTGTTGGAGAACGTGTGGTCCAGGCACGCCTGGTTGCACGCGATGCAGGTGATGATCTCGTCGCTGCGGCGCTCGGCGGCCTTGGCGACGAAGTGCGGGTCGGCCAGCAGCGGACGCGCCATCGAGACGAGGTCGGCCTGGCCGGACGCGACGATCTGCTCGGCGATCTCGGGGGTGTTGATCCGGTTGGAGGCGACGACGGGCACCGCTGTGCCGTGCTCGGTCAGCGCGTCGCGCAGACGCCCGGTCAGCGGGGCGAACGCGGCCCGCGGCACCGAGGTGACGATGGTGGGGACGCGCGCCTCGTGCCAGCCGATGCCGGTGTTGATGATCGAGACGCCGGCCTCCGCGAGCCTGAACGAGAGCTCGACGGTCTCGTCCCAGGACTGCGCGTCGTCGACGAGGTCGAGCAGGCTCTGACGGTACATGACGATGAAGTCGTCGCCGACGAGCTCGCGCGTGCGGCGCACGATCTCGATCGGGAAGCGCATCCGCTTCTCGGCGGTGCCGCCCCACGCGTCGTCGCGGGTGTTGGTGCGGGCGGTGATCATCTGGTTGATGAGGTAGCCCTCGGAGCCCATGATCTCGACGCCGTCGTAGCCGCCGCGCTGGGCCAGGGCGGCCGCCTTCGCGAAGTCGGTGGCGGTGCGGTCGATCTCCTTGGCGCTGAACGCGCGCGGCCGGAACGGGCTGATCGGGCTCTTGCGGCGCGACGCGCTCTTGACGAACGGGTGGTACCCGTACCGGCCGGCGTGCAGGATCTGCA
The DNA here is from genome assembly GCF_039531385.1 of Aeromicrobium halocynthiae. Taxonomy (NCBI): domain Bacteria; kingdom Bacillati; phylum Actinomycetota; class Actinomycetes; order Propionibacteriales; family Nocardioidaceae; genus Aeromicrobium; species Aeromicrobium halocynthiae. The sequence continues at coordinate 48,907 of NZ_BAAAPY010000002.1, forward strand.
TCGCGATCTTGCCGTCGTGCTCGTGGACGGCGTCGGTGACGACGCGGTGGGCGTCGGCGAAGGAGCGGTTGTTCATCGTGCCGCCGAACGGCAGCAGCCAGCCGGTGCGGTTGGGGGAGTACCCACCGGTGACGCTCAAGGCCACGCCGCCCTTGGCGCGCTCGGCGAAGTAGGCCGCGAGCTTCGGCAGGTCCTTGCGCCGGTCCTCGAGCTTGCTGTGGATCGAACCCATGATGACCCGGTTCCGCAGCGTCGTGTGCCCGAGGTCGAGGGGGCTCAGCAGGTGGGGGTAGTCCGGGTGGTCCGGCTGGGTGAACGGTGACGGGGTGGACGGGCTGGTCATGCGGACTCCTCGGTGGCCTCGGCCTGGATGCGGGGGAACTCCGCGCTCATCGCCTCGGCGAGGGCGTTCGCGGCGGACAGGGGGCGGACCATGACGGTCAGCTCGGTGATGCGGCCGTCGTCGCCGACGGTGATGAAGTCGCACCCGTGGAGCTCGACGTCGCCGACGCGTGTGGCGAACACGAGGGCGGAACGACCGCCGTCGCCGGCGAGCTCGCCGGTGTACCGGAAGTCCTGGAAGACACGCCCCACGGCGCGCAGGATCGCGGCGACGACCGGACGGCCCTCGTAGGGACGGAAGGCGACGGGGCTGCGGAAGACGACGTCGTCGGCGAGCAGGTCGCCGAGGCCGTCGAAGTCACCGCGCTCGACGGTGTCACGGAAGGCGTGCATGGTCTCTCCTGCCGGGGGATGGGTCGGTGTGCTCGAATGGTCGGGTGATCTCACGGTTCTCGGCCTGGGTGCTGGTGGCGGCAGGTGTGTTCAACGTCGTGATCTGGCCGCGGTTCGCGCGGACGATCGTCGCCGACGAGCGTGCCTGGTCCGGTGACGCCTGGGGCAGCGCGCCGACGTCGTTCTTCTGGGTGCATGCCGTGCTGATCGGGTCGGCGATGGCGTTCGGGGTCGCGGTGCTCGTCATCGGGTTCCGTGCCCTTCGGGCCCTGCGAGCCGATCGAGGATCTCGTCGCACCAGCTGATGCCTGCCTGCTCGGCGAGGATGCCGCCGCGCAGCACGAGCCACGCACCCACCTGGTCGTCCTCGATCGCGTCGGGGTCGGGGTAGAAGCGCTCGGCGCTCTCGCGGTAGTAGGCCAGTGTGGCGTGGTGGTGCTCCCTGCGGCGCCGGACGTCATCGATGATCGTCGTGGGGTCGCCGAACGGCAGCGCACGGATCTTGACGGCCAGCTCGCTGCGCAGCACCTCCGGTGAGGTCGGCGTCCGGGTGTAGTCGGCGAGCTCGACGCGGCCGGCGTCGGTGATCGCGTACTCCTTCTTGTCTGGGCGACCGTCCTGCTCGACGGCTCGGCAGTCGACGAGCCGGGCCGCCTCCATGCGCGCGAGCACGCGGTAGATCTGCTGGTGGCTGGCCTTCCAGAAGTTGCCGATGGAGGCGTCGAACCGGCGCGCCAGCTCGTAGCCGCTGGCGGAACGTTCCGCCAGGGACACGAGGATCGCGTGCTCCAGAGCCACGCCGGAACCGTACTATGCAACGAGTTGCACAATCAAGGGTGGGCGTACGTTGGGTCCATGGCACACTTCGTCGCGACGTACGAGTACTCCGCCGCCGAGACCGAGCTCGCCGCCGTGCGCGCCGAGCACCGCGAGTACCTCGCCGGTCTCGACGAGCTGCTGATCAGCGGCCCGGCCGACGACGGCCGCGGCGCGGTCCTGATCTTCGAGTCCGAGACCGCCGAGCAGGTCGAGGCGCTCCTCGCCGCCGACCCGTTCGTCGCTCAGGGACTCGTCGGGGAGCACCGCGTCCGCCCCTGGAAGCCCGTCCTCGGCCGCCTGCTCGAGCACTTCTGAGCCGATGGACGACACCGACCTCCTCGACATCCTCGGCGACGGCGCGCACGGCTACTTCGCCGGTGGCGCCGGCGACGAGATCACGCTGCGTGCCAACGAGACGTCGTGGTCACAGGTGCGGCTCGCGCCGCGGGTGCTCGTCGACGTCAGCGAGCGCGACCCGTCGGTGACGTTGCTCGGCAAGCAGCGGCCGAGCCCGATCGTCGTGGCCCCGATGGCCTACCAGAAGCACGTGTGCCCCGACGGCGAGCTCGCCTCGGCCCGTGGCGCGGCCCGCACCGGCAGCGGCTACGTGCTGTCGTCGCAGACCACCACGGCACCGACCGTCGTCGGGCCGGAGGTCTCGGACCCCTGGTTCCAGCTGTACGTGTTCCGCGACCGGCAGGTCTCGCTGGACCTCGTCGCCCAGGCGCGCGAGTCCGGCTACGAGGCGCTGGTACTCACCGTCGACTTCCCCGTGGCCGGCTGGCGCGAGCGTGACAAGCGCACCGGGTTCCGGGTCGAGCACCCCGTCGCCCTCAACCTGGACGGTCCGCCACTGACCACCGAGGAGCTCTTCGCCCTGCACGACCCGAGCCTCACGTGGGACGACATCGGCGCGTTCGCCGAGGCGGCCGGGATGCCGCTGCTGCTCAAGGGGGTCCTGCGGCCCGACGACGCCGAGCGAGCCGTCGACGCGGGAGCGGCAGGGATCATCGTGTCCAACCACGGCGGCCGCCAGCTCGACACCGTCCTGACCGGTGCCGAGGCGCTCCCGCCGATCGTCGACGCGGTCGCCGGCAGGGCCGACGTGCTCGTGGACGGTGGCATCCGGCGCGGGTGGGACGTCGCCAAGGCGCTCGCCCTCGGTGCCGACGCCGCCCTCGTCGGGCGCCCGGTGCTGTGGGGGATGGCCCGCGGCGGGGAGGAGGGGGCCGTCGCGGTGCTCGAGCAGCTGCACGCCGAGCTGGACTCCACGCTGGCCCTCCTCGGGGTCCCGAACGCCCGCGACCTCGACCGCGGGGCACTAGTCTCGCAGGTGTGAGTGACCACGAACCCGAGCAGGACCAGCCGGCGTTCGACCCGTCGGTCCTCATCGACGTCGCCCACGAGTTCCTCTTCGACGGCCAGCCCGACCTCACGCAGGCGCAGGTCGCCGAGCGTGCCGGCGTCAGCCTCGACCAGGCGAACGAGCTGTGGCGCTACCTCGGGTTCTCCGTCGTCGGCGACGACGTCGTCGCGTTCTCCGAGGCCGACGTCGAGGCGATCCGCATCACCCGGCGTCTCACCGAGCTCGGGATCGTCCCGTCGGACTCCATCCCGCAGTTCGTGCGGTCGGTGGGGCGCAGCTTCTCGCGGCTCGCGGACTGGCAGGTGCGGGTGCTGCTCGCGTCGATGGCCGACACCGACGAGCACGACCCGCCTCTGGAGGTCATCAGCGAGGTCATCCCGATGGTCGAGGAGGTCCAGTCCTACATCTGGCGACGCCACCTGCTCGCGGCGTCGAGTCGGATCGCCATGCGCGCCGTCCGCGAGGAGTCGTCCGGCCCGACCACCGTCGGTTTCGTCGACATCGTCGGGTACACGTCGCGCAGCAGGCAGATGAGCACGCGCGACCTCGCCGAGCTCGTCGAGCACTTCGAGGCGTTCGTGACCCGAAGCGTGGTCGACGCCGGCGGCCAGGTGATCAAGACGATCGGCGACGAGGTGCTGTTCACGATCGAGGACCCCGAGCTCGCGGCCGGCGTCGCGCTCGAGCTCGTCGACCAGGGCGAGGACGAGGACGACGAGCTCTTCCCGCAGGTGCGGGTCGGGCTCGCCCATGGTCCGGTGCTCGCGCGCCTGGGCGACGTCTACGGCTCGACGGTCAACATCGCGTCGCGGCTCACGTCGGTCAGCCGCCCGGGGCGCGTCCTGGTCGACGCCGAGCTGTCGACGCTGCTGCGCGACGCCGACGAGGACCGCGAGGAGCCCCGCTACCGGCTGCGGCGCACGCGTCGCGTCTCCGTCAAGGGGTACGAGCACCTCGAGGCGTGGTCGCTCAAGCGGCCTCGCTGAGTGCGCGGGACACCCCGATCGCGGCGAACCGGCCGGCGCGGTTCGCTCCGATCGTCGAGGCCGACGGCCCGTACCCGACCATCTGCACGCGCGGGTCGGCGGTCGCCGTCGTCGATGTGGCGGACGTCGAGCCGAGCTGGATCCCGCCGTGCTCGGACCGCAGCCCCAGCGGGGCCAGGTGCGCGATCGCCGGGCGGAAGCCGGTCGCCCAGAGGATCGCGTCGACATCCTCTCGCCGACCGCCGTCCCACTCGGCTCCCCCCGGGACGAGTCGGTCGAACATCGGCAGCCGCTCGTAGGCGCCGAGGCGCGCAGCCTCCTGCTCCTGCGGGCGCAGCATCAGGCCGGTGACGCTGACGACGCTGCGTGGCGGGTAGCCGGCCCGCACCCGCTCGGCCACCATCGCGACCGCCTCGCGCCCGGCTTCCGGATCGAAGGGCTCGGTGCGCCACACCGGCTCCCGTCGCGTCACCCAGAGCGTGTCGGTGACCGGCCGTAGCTGGCCCAGGAACTGCACCGCCGACGCGCCCCCGCCGACGACGAGGACGCGCCTCCCGCGGAAGTGGTCCGGTCCCGGGTAGTCGACGGTGTGCAGCTGCTCGCCGCGGAACAGCTCCTGGCCGGGGTAGCGCGGCACGAACGGCTGCGTCCACGTGCCCGTCGCGTTCACCAGGGTGCGCGAGTGCCAGGTGCGACCGTCGTCGGCGTCGACGCGGAACAGGTCGGCCTCGTCGGTCACCGACTCCACGCGGACCGGTCGGACGACGGGGAGCTCGTGAGCGCGCTCGTACTCGGCGAAGTACCTCGGCACGAAGACGTTCGCCCGCTCGTCCCCGGCGGCCGGTGGGACGGGGGCCTCGGGCAGGTCGGCGACGCCGTGGACGTCGGCCATGGTGAGGGCGTCCCAGCGGTGCTGCCAGGCGCCGCCCGGGGAGTCGTCGGCGTCGAGGACGACGTGGTCGATCCCGCGCCGGCGCAGGTGGAAGGACGCGGAGAGCCCGGCCTGGCCGGCCCCGATGACCACACTGCCGACGACGCCGTCGCGCACGCTCACGTCGGGACCCTCATGGCTGGGTCAACGCAGCACCCTCGTCGATCCTTCCTCGACCGCGAGCTCGACGAGCCGCACGATGAGCTCGGGGTCGTCGGTCATGGGGACGTGGCCGGCCCCGTGCAACGGGACGTGGCGCGCGTAGGGCAGGCGCGCCCGAGCCGTGGAGGCCTGGGCGTACGGCAGGAGGCGGTCCTCGGTGCCCCACGCGATGGTCGTGGGGACGGGGACGTGACGGTCGAAGCGGTAGATCACGCCTTCCTTGGCGGTGCGCTCGAAGGCCGTCGCGTGCTTGAGGGCCAGGGAGTCGCCGAACGTGGACTCGGCGTCGAGCCGCTCGGGCTTGGCGTACAGCGGAAGCCCGATGAGCTTGCGGGCGGTGGGGTTCTGTGCGAGGCGCTCGAGCAGGAAGGCCGGGGTGAGCAGCGCCATGAGCCGCATCAGCATCAGCGGGACGAGGGCCTGGAACCGGTTGACAGGACCGAAGAACCCCGCCGGGCTGAGGGCGGTGACCGAGGAGACGAGGCCGCGCGAGCCGAGCTCGAGGGCGATGGCGCCACCGAGGGAGTTCCCGACGACGTGCGGCTTCACCGCTCCCCACCGCTCGAACTGGCCGTACAGGTGGTCGCAGGCGTTGTCCATGGAGTAGCGGACGCCGCCGGCGAAGGCGGGGGACTGCCCGAACCCGGACAGGTCGGGTGCGATGACGTCGTAGGTCTTGGCGAGGCGGTCCATGACCGGGCCCCAGGCCTCGCGTCGGTGACCGATGCCGTGCAGCAGGACGATCGTCGGGGCGCCGGTGGGGCCGCGTCGGGTGTACTCGAGGTCGGGGAGCATGGCGGAATGCTCCCACATACCGACGGTATCCGACCGGGGAGCGTGACCCTCTCGACATCGTGACAGTCCTACTGTCACAATCATGGTGTGACGATCACTGACACCAGCCAGGGCCGGACCGGGCCGCTCGCGGGCATCCGCGTCGTCGAGATGGTCGGGATCGGACCCGGCCCCTTCGCCGCCATGCTCCTGGCCGACCTCGGCGCCGACGTCGTGCGCGTCCACCGGCCCGGGGGCGGCGGCCTGCAGATCACCGCCCCGGAGCAGGACCTCCTCGGGCGCGGACGTCCTTCCGTGGCGCTGGACCTCAAGGATCCTCGCGGCGTCGAGACCGTGCTCCGGCTCGTCGAGAAGGCCGACGTCCTCCTCGAGGGGTTCCGCCCGGGCGTGACCGAGCGCCTCGGCATCGGACCCGACGACTGCCTCGCCCGCAACCCCGCCCTCGTCTACGGCCGCATGACGGGCTGGGGCCAGGACGGACCGCTCAGCCAGAGCGCGGGGCACGACATGAACTACATCGCGGTCGCCGGCGCGCTGGACTCCCTGGCCCGCCGCCGCGACGACGCCCCCACGTTCCCCATGAACCTGCTGGGCGACTTCGGCGGCGGGTCGATGTACCTCGTCACCGGGGTGCTCGCCGCCCTGCTCAGCGCCCGCACCACGGGCGTCGGCCAAGTGGTCGACGCCGCCATCACCGACGGCACCGCCCACCTCATGACGATGGCCGTCACGATGCAGCAGGCGGGCATCTGGGACGGTCGCCGCGGGACCAACCTGCTCGGCGGCGCCGCACCGTTCTACGACGTCTTCGAGACCTCCGACGGCCGCTGGATGTCCGTCGGCCCGCTCGAGCCGCAGTTCTTCGCCGCGTTCGTCGAGCTGCTCGGGGGCGAGCTCCCCGGCCAGTACGACCTCAAGGAGTGGGGCACCCTCCGCACCGAGATCGAGAGGCGGTTCGCCGAGCGCACCCAGGCCGAGTGGACCGAGGTCTTCGACGGCACCGACGCTTGCGTCCACCCGGTGCTGCCGCTCGCCGAGGCCTACGAGCACCCGCACAACGTCGCCCGTGGCACGTACGTCGAGCACGAGGGCACGACGCAGCCCGCGCCCGCACCCCGGTTCAGCGCCACCCCGGCCACCTTGACCACCCCGCCCGTCGCGCCCGGGACCAACACCCGGGACGCCCTGACCGCCTGGGGGATCGACGACGTCGAGTCCCTCATCGCCGACGGCATCGCCGTCCAGACCGACCCCGACACGACTGAAGAGGACCCGTCATGAAGCGCACCATCTTCGAGGCCGACCACGAGGCCTTCCGCGACACCGTCCGCACGTTCTGCGAGAAGGAGATCGCCCCGAACCACGAGCAGTGGGAGAAGGACGGCATCGTCCCGCGCGAGGTCTGGACCAAGGCCGGCGAGCTCGGCCTCCTGGGCTTCATGATGCCGGAGGAGCACGGCGGCGGCGGCATCCAGGACTTCCGCTACAACGCGATCCTGTCCGAGGAGATCACCCGCGTCGGCGCGAGCGGCGTCGGCTTCGTCATCCAGACCGACCTCGTCTCCGGCTACCTGCTGGAGTACGCCACCGAGGAGCAGAAGGCGCGCTGGCTGCCCGGCTTCTGCAGCGGCGAGACCATCACCGCGATCGCCATGACCGAGCCGGGCACCGGCTCGGACCTGCAGGGCATCAAGACCCGCGCCGTCCGCGAGGGCGACGAGTGGGTCATCAACGGCTCCAAGACCTTCATCACCAACGGCATCAACGCCGACCTCGTCCTCGTCGTGTGCCAGACGAACCCCGAGGCCGGCGCCGGCGGCTTCTCCCTCATCGCCGTCGAGCGCGGCACGCCCGGCTTCGAGCGTGGCCGCAACCTCGACAAGATCGGCCTCAAGGCGCAGGACACCGCGGAGCTGTTCTTCGAGGACGTCCGCGTCCCGGCCGAGAACCTGCTCGGCGAGGAGGGCAAGGGCTTCATCTACCTGATGGAGAACCTGCCGCAGGAGCGCCTGTCCATCTCGATCGTCGCTGCTGCCGCCTGCCGTGCCGCGATCGACATGACGCTCGACTACGTCAAGGAGCGCAAGGCGTTCGGCAAGCCCGTCGGCTCGTTCCAGAACAGCCGTTTCGTGCTCGCCGAGCTGCAGACCGAGGCGCAGATCGCCCAGGTGTTCGTCGATGAGTCCATCACCCAGCACAACCGCGGCGACCTCACCGTCAGCGACGCCGCCATGGGCAAGTGGTGGACCACCGAGCTGCAGAAGAAGACCGTCGACAAGTGCCTTCAGCTGCACGGCGGGTACGGCTACATGAGCGAGTACCCGATCTCCAAGGCCTACCTCGACACCCGCATCCAGACGATCTACGGCGGCACCACCGAGATCATGAAGGAGATCATCGGCCGCACGATGGGCCTGTGATCAGGCGATCGCCAGCAGCACGAGGCTGAGGACCATCGTCGCGCCGCCCGCGACCGCTGCCGCCGCGACCGTCCGCGTCCCTGCCAGGGTCCGGGCGGCCGGCAGCAGCTCGGCGGCACTGATCTGCAGCATCATGCCGGCGATCAGGCCGAACACCGCGCCGAGTGCCGCCTCCGGGAGGATCGCGGCGAGCAGCAGGTAGCCCAGGAGCCCGCCCACCGGCTCGGCGAGACCGGAGCCGGTGGCGTAGGCGACTGCCTTCGCGCGGCTGCCGGTCGCGGCGTGGACGGGTGCGGCGACCGCCACGCCCTCGGGCACGTTGTGGATCGCGATGGCGATCGCGATGGCGATGCCGGCGACCGGCTCGTCGACCGTCGCGGTGAACGTCACCAGACCCTCCGGCAGGTTGTGCCCGGCCACGACGAGGGCGACGATGACGCCACTGCGTCGCAGGCGGGTGCGCTGCACGTCGGTGTCGAGGGCGGCGTCCGGGGTGTCGGCGGCCCGAGGCACTGCGCGCTGGACCACGAACACGATCGCCGCGCCGACGACGACGAGCACGAGCGTGAGCGTCAGACCGAGGTCGACCGCCCCCTTCGGCACGATCTCGACGACGGAGATGGTGATCATCGCCCCGGCCGCGAAGGCGAGGGAGGCAGCGAGCCCGGCCCCGGTGCGCAGGCGACCGACGGTGGCGACGACCCCGCCGATGATCGTGGCGGCTCCCGCGAGCAGGGTGACCAGGAGCGCGAGGAGGATCGGGTCCACGCCTCAGGTCCGCTTGCTGATGCTGCGCCGCTTCTCCTCGTCGACGCTCTGCTCGTACGCGGTGACGAGGGCCTGCACGGTGAGCGGCTTGAAGCGTTCGACCATCGCGGTCATGAGCTCCGGCGGCTGCCCGGAGGCCTTCAGGTGCGGCCAGACCTGGGTGCGGAACAGCTCGGTGAGCTCGCGGGCGAGGGCCTGGCCGTGGTCGGTGACGATCCGGCGGGCCGCGGTGGCGGCATCGAGGGGCAGACCGGCGTCGAGGAAGCCGATCCCGACCGCGAGATGGGCTGCCGCCACATTGAAGCGGTCCTCGGTCGGCGTCGGCTCGACCACGCCGAGGGCGACGAGCACCTCGAGGTCGTCGTCGGTCAGCGAACGTCCGGCGCGTACCTCGAGCGCCCCCCGGTCCAGGATCTCCGGCATCGCCGGGCTCCACGGCGCGAGCAGCGTGCGGTGCAACGCCACCTCCTCGGGGGTGGCGTCGTCGGGGATGTTGGCGAGGTAGCCCTCGATGGCGGAGAGGGTGAACCCGTGGGCCTGCAGCTCCTTGACGAGCTCGAGGCGCACGAGGTGGTCCGGGCCGTAGTAGCCGTTGCGCCCCTCGCGTCGCGGCGGCGGGATCAACCCGCGGCCCGCGTAGAACCGTACGGTCCGCACGGACATGTCGACGCGCGCAGCCAGCTGTTCGACGCTCAGCGTCTGCGTCTCGGTCACGTCGGGAGCCTACTCGTCACGGAATTCGGGGCCAGTCTGGAACTCTGACAGTAGTGGTGTCAGAATCGGGTCAGATCGACGGCTCGCCCGTCACCCCCGACTCCGCGAGGAACCACCATGACCGACGCGTTCATCTACGACGCCATCCGCACGCCGCGCGGCCGCGGCAAGAAGTCCGGATCCCTGCACGAGATCAAGCCGATCTCGCTCCTGAACGGCCTGCTCGACGAGCTGCAGAGCCGCAACCCCGACCTCGCCCCGAACGAGGTCGACGACGTGGTGCTCGGTGTCGTCTCGCCCGTGGGCGACCAGGGTGCCGACATCGCCCGTACCGCCGTCCTCGCCGCCGGCTTCGGCGAGCAGGTCGCCGGCGTCCAGCTGAACCGCTTCTGCGGCTCGGGACTCGAGGCCGTCAACCAGGCCTCGGCGCGCGTCAAGTCCGGCTGGGAGGACCTCATCGTCGCCGGCGGCGTCGAGTCGATGAGCCGCGTCCCGATGGCCTCCGACGGTGGGGCTTGGGCCATGGACCCCGCCACGGCGCTCGCGACGGACTTCGTCCCGCAGGGCATCGGTGCCGACCTCATCGCGACCCTCGAGGGCTTCAGCCGCGAGGACGTCGACGCGTTCGCCGCCGAGTCTCAGGCGCGCGCTGCCAAGGCGATCGCCAACGGCTACTTCGCGAACTCCGTCATCCCGGTCCGCGACCAGAACGGCATGCTCGTGCTCGACCACGACGAGTTCGTCCGCGAGGGCACGACCGTCGAGTCCCTCTCGGCCCTGGGTCCGTCGTTCGCCCAGATCGGCGACTTCGGCGGCTTCGACGCCGTGGCGCTGGAGAAGTACCACACGGTCGAGAAGATCAACCACGTCCACCACGCCGGCAACAGCTCCGGCATCGTCGACGGCGCCGGCCTGGTGCTGATCGGCAACGAGAACGCCGGCGAGCGTCACGGTCTCAAGCCGCGCGCCCGCGTCGTCTCGACCGCCGTCATCGGCTCTGAGCCCACCATCATGCTGACGGGCCCCGGCCCCGCCTGCCACAAGGCGCTCAAGAAGGCCGGCCTCACGATCGAGGACATCGACCTCGTCGAGATCAACGAGGCGTTCGCCGCCGTCGCCATGAAGCTCATGCGTGACCTCGGCGACTACCCGCACGAGCAGACGAACGTCAACGGCGGCGCCATCGCCATGGGCCACCCACTCGGCGCCACCGGTGCGATGATCCTCGGCACCCTCGTCGACGAGCTCGAACGTCGCGAGAAGCGTTACGGGATGGCCACGCTCTGCATCGGCGGCGGCATGGGCATCGCCACCATCGTCGAGCGCATCTGATCCCCCGACCCACCTCCAGGAGAGACCCACATGAGTGAAGCAGTGCGTTACGAGGTCGAGGGCGGCATCGTCAACCTCGTCATCGACGACCCCAGCCAGAACGCCAACACGATGAACCAGGCGTACTCGGACTCGATGGCCAAGGCCGTCGACCGACTCGTCCAGGAGATCGCGGACGACGCCGACGCCATCAAGGGCGTCATCGTCTCCTCGGCGAAGAAGACCTTCTTCGCCGGGGGAGACCTCAAGCTCATGACCCAGGCGACCCCCGCGGACGCGCAGGCGCTCTTCGACAACGTCGAGGGCATCAAGGCGACGCTGCGTCGCCTCGAGACCTGCGGCAAGCCCGTCGTCGCGGCCATCAACGGCGCCGCCCTCGGCGGTGGCCTGGAGATCGCGCTCGCGTGCCACCGGCGCATCGCCGTCGAGGGCCGCTACGAGATCGGGCTGCCCGAGGTGACCCTCGGCCTGCTGCCCGGCGGTGGCGGCGTGACCCGCACCGTCCGGATGTTCGGTCTGCAGGACGCCCTCATGAACGTCCTGCTGCAGGGCCCGCGCATGAAGCCGGCCGTGGCCCAGTCGAAGGGCCTCGTCGACGAGGTCGTCGGCTCCCAGGACGAGCTGCTGCCCGCCGCGAAGGCCTGGATCGAGTCGGTCCAGGGTGACGAGGAGGCTGCCACGCAGCCGTGGGACCGCAAGGGCTACCGCATGCCCGGCGGCACCCCGTCGTCGCCGAAGCTCGCGCAGTTCCTGCCCGCGTTCCCCTCGAACCTGCGCAAGCAGCTCAAGGGCGCGCCCTACCAGGCGCCGCGCAACATCATGTCCGCCGCCGTCGAGGGCGCGCAGGTCGACTTCGACACCGCGTCGCGCATCGAGTCGCGCTACCTCGTCGAGCTGCTCGTGGGTCAGCAGTTCAAGAACATGACGCAGGCGTTCTTCTTCGACCTGTCGTCGATCAACGCCGGCGGGTCGCGTCCCGAGGGCGTCGAGCCGCGGAAGTTCACCAAGGTCGCCGTGCTCGGCGCCGGCATGATGGGCGCGGGCATCGCCTACGTCTCGGCGAAGGTCGGCATGGAGGTCGTCCTGAAGGACATCAGCCTCGAGGCCGCCGAGAAGGGCAAGGCGTACAGCGAGAAGCTCCTGGCCAAGCAGGTCGATAAGGGTCGCATGACGCAGGACAAGGCCGATGAGTTCCTCGCCCGGATCCACCCGAGCGACGACTACGCCGACCTCGAGGGCTGCGACCTCGTCGTGGAGGCCGTGTTCGAGTCCGTCGACCTGAAGCACCAGGTCTTCGGTGACCTGCAGGACGTCGTCAAGCCCGACGCCCTGCTCGGCTCGAACACGTCGACGTTGCCCATCACGAGTCTCGCGGAGGGCGTCAAGCGTCCCGAGGACTTCATCGGCATCCACTTCTTCTCCCCGGTCGACAAGATGCCGCTGGTGGAGATCATCGCGGGCGAGAAGACGAGCGACGCCTCCATCGCGGGTGCGCTCGACTACGTGCAGCAGATCAAGAAGACCCCGATCGTCGTCAACGACAGCCGCGGGTTCTTCACCAGCCGCGTCATCGGCACGTTCGTGAACGAGGGCATCGGCATGCTCGCCGAGGGTGTCCACCCGGTCTCGATCGAGCGCGCCACCACCCAGGCGGGCTTCCCGGCGCCGGTGCTGCAGCTGACCGACGAGCTCAACATGGAGCTGATGGTCAAGATCCGCAACGAGTCGAAGGCGGCCGTCGAGGCCGAGGGCGGCACGTGGGAGCCGGCCCCCGCCGAGGCGATCATCGACCGGATGATCGAGCTGGGTCGTCCGAGCCGCCTGAAGGGCGCGGGGTTCTACGAGTACGCCGACGGCAAGCGCACCGGCCTCTGGTCGGGGTTGACGGAGGAGTTCCCGGTCGCCGAGGAGCAGCCGGACTTCGAGGACCTCAAGGAGCGCCTGACGTTCATCATGAGCCTGGAGACGATCAAGTGCCTCGAGGAGGGCGTGCTGCGCACGGTGCCCGACGCGAACATCGGCTCGATCTTCGGCATCGGCTTCCCGGCCCTGCACGGTGGCGCGATCCAGTACGTCAACGGCTACCCGGCCGCGGACGGCTCGATCGGCATCGAGGCGTTCACGCGTCGCGCGCAGGAGCTGGCGCAGACGTACGGCGACCGCTTCGAGCCGCCGGCGCTGCTGCTGGAGAAGGCGAAGAACGGCGAGAAGATCAGCTGATCCACGCCTGAGCGAGTGCCCCGCGACCGGCCAGGTCGCGGGGCACTCGTCATCTCAGGCGAGGACCGGGTCGGAGGGGACCTCTCGTCCGGTGGGCAGGATCCATCGCAGGACGTCGTGTCCCTTCATGGAGTGGTGCCGTCGGCACAGTGCCCACATGTTCGATCCGTTGGTCGCCCCGGTGGGCCAGGGTTCTCGGTGGTCGAGGTCGCATCGTTCGGCGGGGACTCGGCATCCGGGTGCTCGGCAGACGCCGTCGCGGAATCGGATGGCCTTGGCGAGGGTTTCGGGGGCGAAGCGTCCGACGTAGTCGTGAGCGAGCGTGTTCCCGTGGACGGGATCGGTGATGATCCGGTGCCAGAAGGTGTCGTCGGGGTCGACGTCCTCGAGGATCCAGGAGGCGGGGACGGACCATTCGCCATCACTGGATTCGGCGTGGCCGTCGATGAGTCCGGTGAGGACGTCGGCCTCGATGGTCACGGCGATGTCGCCGGTGACGGTGGGGAGGTCGGTGGTCTCGCCGTGGGTGAGCCAGGAGACGAACAGGTCGGCGGTCCGCTGCGGCAACGTGCGGTCGTCCTCGTCGTCGACGGGGGTGCGGGCGGCGCGGTCGAGGCGCTTCATCACCGCAGCTGCCTGGTGTGACGGCAGGTAGGCCGAGAGCCAGGACATGCCGTCCTCGAGGTGGTGCAGCGAGACGTGGCGCTGGGCGCGGGCCTTCTCGGCCCGGTCGATCGCTTCGTCGGGTTCGACACGGGTGATGAACCGTTTGATCCAGGCCCGGAGCTCAGCGGTGGTGTGGGTGGTGGCGTAGGCGAGGGCCTTGGAGTCGAGCAGCGCCCACGAGGACTCCCGTTCCAGCCGGTCCAATCCCGTGGAGATCTCCCGCACCCGCGCGGCGTCAATCAGGCCCTCGGTGAACGCGGCCCAGCACATGGGTGCGTGCTCGACCATCCGATCGGCCGTCGCGAGCCGCGACCAGACCTGGTTCTCCGACAGGCCCATCGCCTGCCCGATCGACATCGGGATCGCCGAGCGCTCCACGAGCTGTCGCATCGACCCGTCGAGCCGACTGATGCGTGCCTCTTCGGCATCGCGGAACGCGAGCATCGCGGAGTACATCGCCGCCTCACCCCGAGCCGCCGTGCGAGCAGCCATGACCATGGCCTCCTCGCTCGTGCTCTCCCCGATGTCCATGAATCAAACATACGTGCGGCCACCGACAGTCAATCCGGAGCATTCTCGCCGTCGTCGGCTGGCCAGTAGACGTCCGCGATCAACGTCGGCAGGTCAGTCTCCATGGCCTCGGCGATGCGCATAAGGCTCTTGAGCGTCGGGTTCTTCGTGTGCCCCGACTCCCAGCGGTCCCACTGCTGGAGGTCCAGGCCGATGCGGCTCGCGGCATCGTTCTTCGACAGTCCGCGCCTGGCTCGCCACTTCACCATGTGCGTCGCGAGGCGACTCGCGACGTCTTCCAGGTGAATCTGCGACACGGCCCCACCCCACCGGTTAGGGTGGCCGGAGTCTTCAACATCAATGTTGAAATCTCGGAGGTGGGGACGTGGGTGCGTCTGCTCTCGCCAACCCCATCCTGAACGGCCCGTACGACATCCCGAGCCGGCACTTCGCGATGGGTCCCCAGGGTCCGACGGGCGACATCGTCGACGGTCGTCGGCCGAGCGAGTCCTTCATCCCCGTGGCGCAAGCGGTCAAGAACGCCGACGGATCCAGCCAGGGGATGCTCGAGTTCGAGGGCACGGTCGAGCGTCGCGAGCTGAACTCCTTCATCAACAGCGTCCGCCGCGAGGTCGACCTGTGGCGCGCCCAGAACTATCCCCGTGCCACCGCGGTCAGTCGCAAGCTGATGCTGCACTGGTGCGACGAGCATCGTGAGAACCGTGTCCTGTTCTGCCAGCGGGAGGCGGTCGAGACCGCCATCTACCTGCACGAGGTGGCGGGCCGGGAGGACTTTCGGGAGTTCAGGACCACCCTCGAGGCCCACAACGTCCAGTACAACGACGGACTGCCGCGCATCGCCCTGAAGATGGCGACCGGCAGCGGCAAGACCGTCGTGATGGCCATGCTCGTCGCCTGGCAGACCCTGAACAAGGTGGCCACGCCCCGAGATGCGCGGTTCGTCAAGCGCTTCCTCGTCGTCGCGCCGGGGGTGACGATCCGCGACCGGCTCCGCGTCCTGCAGCCTGGCTCCCCCGGCAACTACTACGACCTGCGGGACCTCGTGCCCGCGGACCTCGCGCAGGGCCTGGGCCAGGCGCGGCTCGCGATCGTCAACTACCACGCCTTCGTCAAGCGCGAGACCAAGGAGTTCGCAGGCGTCGCCAAGACCACCAAGGCCATCCTCAAGGGCCACCGTGAGGGCAACCCGTTCGAGGAGACCGACGAGGCGATGGTCCACCGCGTGCTGCGAGACCTCGGCCCTGCCGCGTCGGGCCGCAGCGGCGAGATCATGGTGCTGAACGACGAGGCGCACCACTGCTACCGCGATCGCCCCGTCGGCGCCTCCGAGCGGAAGTCCCTCAAGCTGACCGCCGAGGAGAAGGCCGACGCCAAGCAGGCGAACGAGGATGCGCGCGTCTGGTTCAAAGGATTGCAGGCCGTCGCGAAACACGTCGGCATCAAGGCGGTCTGGGACCTCTCGGCCACTCCCTACTACCTCAAGGGCAGCGGCTACCACGAGGGATTCATCTTTCCCTGGACCGTCTGCGACTTCTCGCTCATGGACGCGATCGAGTCCGGCATCGTGAAGGTGCCGCGCCTGCCGGTCGACGACGACGCTGCCGGCGACGAGGTGGCCTACCGCGACCTGTGGGAGGACGTCGGACCGGAGCTCGGCAAGCGCAAGCTCAAGGACGTCGCCATCACCGACTGGGTCATGCCCACTCGCCTGGAGGGCGCATTGCGCAGCCTCTACGCCAATTACGGCGCTGCATGGCGGCAGTGGGAGGAGACCTTGCGTTCGGCGGGGGAGCCTCCGCCGGTCTTCATCGTCGTGTGCCCGAACACGGCGGCCTCCAAGCTGGTCCACGAGTGGATCGCGGGGTTCGAGGTCGGCCGCGACGGCGGGTACGTCGAGCACACCGACGGCCACCTGCCGCTGTTCAGCAACGGTCAGGACGGCAAGGCCGTCGACCGACCGAGGACGATCCTCGTCGACTCCGCGCAGCTGGAGTCTGGTGAACCGCTCAAGGGTGAGTTCAAGTCCGCGGTCGCCGGAGAGATCGAGACCTTCAAGAGCGAGTACCGCCGGCGCAACCCCGGTGCGGACACCGACAAGATCACCGACGCCGAGCTCCTGCGCGAGGTGCTGAACACCGTCGGCAAGAAAGGACGTCTCGGCGAGCAGGTGCGCTGCGTCGTCAGCGTCGCGATGCTCACCGAGGGATGGGACGCCAACACCGTCTCGCACATCCTCGGCATCCGCGCCTTCCGCTCGCAGCTGCTGTGCGAGCAGGTGGTCGGCCGCGGTCTGCGTCGCCGCTCCTACGCCCTCGGCGAGGACGGGCTGTTCTCGCCCGAGTACGCGAACGTCTACGGCATCCCGTTCGCGTTCATCCCGTCCGAGCACGAGACGGGCTCGATCGAGCCGCCGCCGCCGGCCCAGGAGGTCGTCTCGCTCGCCGGTCGCGAGCAGTACCGCATCGAGTTCCCGATCCTCGACGGCTACCGCACGGAGGTCCCGGACGCACCCATCGAGTTCGACCCCACCGACGAGACGCGACTCGTCGTGGGCCGCGACAGCGTCCCGCGCTGGACACGGCTGGCCGGCATCGCCGGGGAGAACGTCGAGGCACGCATCGCCACCGCGGATGCCCGCGAGCAGCGCATCGGGTTCGAGATCGCGTCTCGCCTGCTGCGGGTGCACTTCACCAGTGACCAGGGCGAGCAGCCGTGGCTGTTCCCGCGGCTGCTGGACGTCACGCGCCGGTGGCTCCGTGAGTGCGTCGACATGGAGGACGGCTACGACCTCACGCGGCTGCTGCTCGCCGAGGCACAGTCGGAGGCGGCGGAGAAGATCCACCGCGCGATCGTCCAGCTCGACAGCAACCGCCGCCCGCGCGTCAGGGCCATGCTCCGCCGAGGAGGCCACGTCGGCGCCACCGACGGGGTCGACTTTCTCACCCGCAAGGCCGTGGTCGACACGACGAAGTCCGAGGTCTCCCACGTCGTCCTCGACGGCAAGGACGGCAACACGTGGGAGCAGCTGCTCGCCGCCGAGTGCGAGATCAGTCCTGACGTCGCCGCCTACGTCAAGAACGACCACCTCGGCTTCGCCATCCCCTACGTCCACCGTGGGCACTCCCACTCCTACCTGCCCGACTTCCTCATCCGGCTGCGGCGCCGCGACGACGACGTGCAGAGGTACCTGATCGTCGAGGTGTCGGGCGGTCAGAAGAGTCCCGGCCCCACCGTCGAGAAGGCCCAGACCGCTCTCACCAAGTGGTGCCCGGCGGTCAACAACGACGGCCGGTTCGGGCGGTGGGGCTACGTGGAGATCACGACGATGATCGACGTCCGCCGGCGACTGCAGGACGCCATCGACTCGCTCTACGCCGACGGCCCGGTCATCGGCGACGACGACGTGCAGGACTTCGGTCAGACCGGCGTGAACGAGGTGCTCGGTGCTGGCAGCTGACGACGTGAATCACCGCAGGCAACACGATCTCGACGGCGACTGCTCCAGGAGGGCTCGACGTGGCTGGTAGGAAGAGGGTTCAGGGGCCTACGCGCGTGGAGGCCACCACCCACGGCGACAAGCGGCCGAACATCCCCACCGTCGACGCGCAGGACCTCGTCGACCCGGAGCTGCAGGAGGACGTCCGCATCCGGCTCGAGCGCCGCATGACGTCGCCCGAGCTGTTGTGGAAGGGCAAGTCGCTCGACGGTCTCGACGTCGAGGCGCCGCCGATCTACATCCAGGAGAAGGTCGACCCGCGGGTGCTCGTCGAGAACCTCCGCAAGACGGCCGCCACTGGCGAGCCGGAGCCCGAGCTGACGCTCTTCGACACCTTCGACGGCCTCGACGAGCTGGACTCCGTCGATTTCTACCGCCACGAGGCCAACTGGTCGAACCGGATGATCCTCGGCGACTCCCTCCAGGTCATGGGATCGCTCGCCGAGCGGGAGGCGCTGCGCGGCCAGGTGCAGATGGTCTACATCGACCCGCCGTACGGCATCAAGTTCGGCTCCAACTGGCAGGTCTCGGCGCGCAAGCGCGACGTCAAGGACGGCAAGCGCGAGGACGCCGCTCGCGAGGCCGAGCAGATCAAGGCCTTCCGTGACACGTGGGAGCTGGGCATCCACTCCTACCTGTCCTACCTGCGGGACCGCCTTGTCGTCGCCCGTGACCTGCTCACCGAGTCGGGGTCGTGCTTCGTGCAGATCGGCGAGGAGAACGTTCACCTCGTCCGGAGCCTCATGGACGAGGTCTTCGGGGCGGAGAACTTCGTCAGCCAGATCGCGTTTGCCACCACGAGTGGCTTCGTCGATGCTCGGGGCCTCAGCCGATCGGGTGACTTCATCCTGTGGTTCGCGAAGGACGTCGGCAGAGCCAAGGTTCGTCCCCTCTGGCGGAGGGGTGGCAGTGACAGTGGATACAACTGGGTGATGCTCGCAGACGGCGAGCGCCGCCCAGCCACAGCGGACGAGAAGTCTGGGAATGCCCGTCTTCCGGACGGAGCCCAGCTGTACCGCAACGACAATCTCCGGTCGCAAGGCGCCAGCAAGACCGAACAGCGATACGAGTACGGCGGACGTAGTTACCTTCCAGGGCCACAACTGCACTGGAAAGCGAAGTGCCCCGAGGGCCTCGATCGACTTGCTGCGGCTGGGCGAATCCACAACGCAGGGTCATCGCTCGAGTACGTGCGCTACAAGTCTGATTCCGGCTGGCAGCCGTACACGAACACGTGGTCTGACACAGTCATCGGTGGGTTCACTGACGAGAAGATCTACGTCGTTCAGACGACGACGAAGGTGATCAGTAGGTGCATGTTGCTGTGCACAGACCCAGGCGATCTCGTGCTGGATCCTACGTGCGGATCTGGAACGACAGCTCAGGCGGCCGAACACTGGGGGAGGCGATGGATCACAATCGACACCTCCCGTGTCGCGCTGGCCCTCGCGCGCCAGCGGCTCATGGGCGCGAGGTTCCCCTTCTACCTGCTGGCCGACTCCGAGGCGGGGCGTGCGAAGGAGAGCTCCCTCTCGGCGACGCCGCTGCCGCCGGCGCAGGTGACCAACGACATCCGCCACGGCTTCGTCTACGAGCGCGTCCAGCGCATCACGCTCGGCTCCATCGCCAACAACCCCGACATCGTCGAGGGGATGAGCCGCGAGGAGATCGACGCGGCGATCACGCGGCACGCCGACTTCGAGATGCTCTACGACAAGCCCTACGAGGACAGGAAGACCGTCCGCGTGACCGGGCCGTTCACCGTCGAGAGCCTCAGCCCGCACCGCTCGCTCGCCTTCGCCGGGACCGACGACCGCCACGAGACGCAGGCCGAGGCCAAGGGCGCGGCCGACAGCGAGCACTTCGAGCAGACCATCCTCGACAACCTCACGGCCGCGGGCATCCAGAACGGCGCCAAGGGCGAACGCATCCACTTCGCGTCCGTCGAGCCGTACGCGGGCGCGCACATCCAGGCCGTCGGCGAACGGGTGCACACCGAGGCCAGCCACGCGGCCCCGTCGCGCGTCGCCATCGCCCTGGGGCCGCAGTACGGCACCGTGAGCCAGTCGTTCATCAAGGGCGCCGCCAAGGAGGCGATCACCGACGCGTCCATCGACCTGCTGTGCGTGCTCGGGTTCGCCTTCGACGCGCAGGCGTCGGACGTCAAGGAGGTCGACGACGTCGCCCTCGAGCCCGGGTTTGCCGAGGTGGAGAACGAACGACGCGTCGGCCGCCTCCCCGTGCTGTTCGTGCGGATGAACGTCGACCTCCTCATGGGCGAGGAGCTCAAGAAGACCGGCGCCGGCAACCTGTTCACCGTCTTCGGCGAGCCGGACATCGACGTCAGGACCGAGCCCGGGCAGGACGGCGAGGACCAGGTGGTCGTGGAGATCCGCGGCGTCGACGTCTTCGATCCGACCACCGGCAACGTCCGCAGCGTCGACACCGGACAGATCGCCCTCTGGATGATCGACACCGACTACGACGGGGAGTCGTTCTTCGTCCGGCACTGCTACTTCACCGGTGGCAACGATCCCTACAAGCGCCTCAAGACGGCACTCAAGGCCGACATCGACCCCGACGCCTGGTCCACGCTGTACGCCACGACGTCGCGGCCCTTCGACCTTCCGAGCACCGGGAAGATCGCCGTCAAGGCGATCAACGACTACGGCGACGAGGTCATGAAGGTGTTCGACGTCCCGTCGCGGTGATCAGCCACGCTCCAGCTGATGGATGAGAGCGGTGACGGCGACGTCCCCGAGAGGGGTGAGCTGCACGCCCCGGTCGTCGACGACCACGGCACCGGTGTCCGCGACCGCCTCGAGGTCCAGTCGAGCGCGCGCCACCTCGATGTCGGCCACCGACATGCCCTGAGCTCGCATCCTGGCCGGCAGCAGCCAGTCGTCGAGGAACCCGCCGAGCTCCTCCCAGGTGACCAGCCCGCAGCGCAGGACGTAGGAGCGCACCAGGGCGTAGGTGATGCCGGCGCCGTCGGAGAGGTAGCGCAGCGTGGACATGTACGCGCCGATGAACGACGAGACCCCGAAGCGGACGCAGGTCTCGTCGTCCGCCAGGTCCGGGAAGGGCAGTCGGCGTGCCACCGTGGCGTGGGGATCGAGGAGTCGCGCCCACGCGGCGGCCTCCCACAAGCGGTTCAGCGCCCTCGCGTCGCGGGCCGAGCGCCATCCGCCGTCGTCAGGCAGTGCGAGCTCGTGGATGAGCGCGCGAGCCCGAGCCGGCTTCAGTGCGCCGGTGGAGGTCAGCGGCTCGCGGTCCTCCAGGGCGGCGTGGAGGCGCCGGAGCTCCGCGGTGAGACCGGCCGATCGCACGGCCGGGGCCACCTGCGAGGGGTCGGGCAGGGAGCCGGTCGGCAGGTCATGGCGCATCGAGAGCACGACGAGCTGCACGGCGTCGGTCGTGCCGTACGCCTCCTGGGCACCCACGTAGCCGCTGAGGTGCATCGAGGTCGGGTCCGGTGAGAGCGCGCGCCGTTCATGGACGGGCAGTGCGTTCCACCGCGCCTGTGTCGCCTCCAGCGACGATCGGATCGACTCGATGTCGTCGCCCTCGGAGATGCCGAGCCCGATCTGATCGGCGTAGTCGAGCATCTGCTTGCCGATGGACCACTGGCTGCGATCGGCTGAGCGTTCGTTGATGCCGCGCACACTGCTGCGCACCTCCTTCAGGAGATCGGCCAACGGGGCCGACCGGCCCGACATCGTTCCGGTGTTCCGCAGGAAGCGGAGGAAGGAGTCCAGGGACGAGCGCAACGCCTCCTCGTCCAGCTCCTGGCCATCGCCCTTGGCGGGCCACAGGGAGGTCAGCAGGTCGGTGACGGACCCGGCCGGCCACAGGGTCGGCGCCGTGTCGGCGTAGGTCTCTCGCAATTCCAGCAGGACCCGCAGGGTCTTCACGTCGAGGACCTTCTTGCGTCGGTCGGCCCAGATCTTCGCGTCGAGCAGGAGGTCGTCGGAGGGCACAGGACCATGGTGCCGTGTCTCGACCGTCCCGTCATCGGCGCCGGGGGCGTGAGTGCGTCCGCGACGGGCCGAGCGGGGTCGTTCCCGACTCGACGGACGATGACGATTGGAACACGTCGGGCCGGATGACTTGCCGAGAGACGCACATCACTGTTGTCTGTCCGAATGGACGTTTCCGGCATCGAGACCGCGATCGACAACTTCTTCGCCCCGGTGGCCAACGCCGTGGCGAGCGTGATCTTCTACGAGCTCACCGTCGCGGGCGTCTCGTTCCCGCTGATCGTGTTCTGGCTCGTGGCCGGTGCGATCGTCTTCACGATCGCGTTCAGGGCCCCGCAGTTCTGGGCGCTCGGCCACTCCATCGACCTCATCCGCGGGAAGTTCGGCAGCAAGGACGACCCGGGCGAGGTGACGCACTTCCAGGCGCTCTCCTCCGCCGTCTCCGGCACCGTGGGCCTCGGCAACATCGCCGGCGTCGCGGTGGCCGTCACCCTCGGTGGCGCGGGCGCCACGTTCTGGATGATCGTGGCAGGCCTGCTCGGCATGTGCACCAAGTTCGTCGAGTGCACCCTCGGCGTGAAGTACCGCGAGCAGCACGAGGACGGCACCGTCACCGGCGGCCCCTTCCGCTACCTGCCCATCGCCTTCGAGCGGTTCGGCAAGCCCGTCGCGGCCGCCCTGACCGGGGTCTTCGCCGTCGCGATCTTCTTCTTCGGCGCGGTCGGCGGCAACATGTTCCAGGCCAACCAGACCTACGCCCAGGCTCGCAACGTCACCGGCGGTGCCGACGGTCCGCTCGCCGGCGACGGAGCGGCGCTGGCGTTCGGCATCGTCCTGGCGGTGCTCGTGGGGCTCGTCATCATCGGCGGCATCAAGTCCATCGGCCAGGTCACCGGCAAGCTCGTGCCCGGCATGGCCGCCGTCTACGTCCTGGCGTGCATCGTCGTCATCGCCTTCAACCTCGAGCACGTGCCCGCCGCGTTCGGCGAGATCATCACCGGAGCCTTCAACCCCGAGGGCGTCACCGGCGGCATCGTGGGCGTGCTGATCATCGGCTTCCAGCGAGCCGCCTTCTCCAACGAGGCCGGGGTCGGCTCCGCGCCGATCGCGCACTCCGCGGTCAAGACCAGCCGCCCGGCCAGCGAGGGCTTCGTCTCCCTGCTCGAGCCCTTCATCGACACCGTCATCATCTGCACCATGACCGCCCTGGTCATCGTCATCGCCGCGCCGCAGTCGTGGATCGACGGCCGTGCCGCCGTCGCCGCGGGCGAGTCGCCCGACCCCGACGGCGTCGTGCTGACGTCGGACGCGTTCGCCACGGTCGTGCCGTGGTTCCCCTACATCCTCGCGATCGCGGTGGCGCTCTTCGCCTTCTCCACGCTCATCACGTGGGCCTACTACACGCAGAAGGCCTGGACGACGCTCTTCGGCCGGTCCGTCTTCACCGAGCGCCTGTTCCAGGTGATCTTCTGCCTGTTCACGGTCTTCGGCTCCGTGGTCACGCTCTCGGACGTCATTACCCTGGCGGACTCGATGCTGTTCGTCTGCGCGTTGGTCAACATCTTCGGCCTCTACCTGTTGATGCCGGTGGTGCGCCAGGAGGTCCGCGAGTACTGGGCAGACAAGAAGGCCGACCGCCTGGAGCGCATGGACGCCTGACGACGGTCCCGGCGCACCCGGAGCGGGGCCTAGGTTAGCCTTGCCTCATGTCCGTCGTCGTCGAGCGCCCCGCGCAGGTCGCGCCGTCGCGGCGACGGTCCACCTCGCGTCTCGGCGCCGGCCTCGTGCTGGCCCTCGGGGTCCTCGCCGTCGTCGTCTTCCTGAGCATCACGCTCGGTGCGCGGGGAGTCGACCTGGGCACGATCTGGGCGGCCTTCACCGCGTACGACCCCGACTCCGCGGCCCACACCGTCATCCGCGAGCTGCGGGTCCCGCGCACCATCCTCGGGCTCGCCGTCGGCGCCTCCCTCGGGCTCGGGGGAGCGATCCTCCAGGGCGCGACGCGCAACCCGCTCGCCGACCCCGGCATCATGGGCGTCAACGCCGGGGCTGCGGCCTTCATCGTCACGGGGATCCTCGTCTTCGGCGCGATGTCGCTGAGCACCTACGTCTGGCTCGGGTTCCTGGGAGCCGGCGTCGCGACGGCCGTCGTGTACGCCGTCGCGTCCATCGGGCGCGAGGGCGCCACGCCGGTCAAGCTCGCCCTGGCCGGCGCGGCCATCAGCGCGGCGCTCTACTCGGTCACCACCGGCGTCGTCCTGAGCGACCTCGGTGCACTCAACGAGCTGCGGTTCTGGCAGGTCGGGTCGCTGGCCGGCCGGTACTGGGGGGTCGTCGCGCAGGCCGTACCGTTCATGGCCGTCGCCGTCCTGGTGGCCCTCGTGTGCGGCCGGCTGCTCAACGGGCTCGCCCTCGGTGAGGACCTCGCGACCGCGCTCGGACAGCGCGTCCGGCTCACCCGCACGGTGCTGTTCGTGACGGTCGCCGTCCTGTGCGGGGCGGCGACGGCCGCGTGCGGCCCGATCGTCTTCATCGGGCTGATCGTCCCGCACGTCGCCCGCGCCATCTGCGGACCCGACTACCGCTGGATCATGGCCTACACCGCCGTCCTCGGCCCGATCGTCCTGCTCCTCGCCGACGTCCTCGGACGTGTCGTCACCAGCCCGGGGGAGCTGCAGGTCGGCGTCGTGCTCGGCGTCGCCGGTGCCCCGGCCTTCATCGCCCTCGTCCGCTTGCGCAACCTCGCGGAGCTCTGACGCGCCGTGACGTCCTCGACCTCGAGCACGATCGACCTCCCCGCACCCACCGACGAGCCGGCGGTCGTCGTCCGAGACCGTCGGACCCGTCGTCGACGCGCGATCGGGGTCACGGGGGCGCTGGGCGGACTGACCATCGTCCTGTTCGTCCTGACGATGATGATCGGCGAGACGCGGCTCGGCCCGCTCGAGGTGGTCGCGTCGGTGCTCGGGTTCTCCGACAGCCCGTCCACGGACTTCGTCGTGCGGACGCTGCGGCTGCCGACCGCGGTCACCGCCGCGGCGGTCGGCGCGGCCCTCGGGATCTCCGGGCTGTGCTTCCAGAAGCTGCTGTCGAACCCGCTCGCGTCGCCGGACTTCGTCGGGATCACGTCGGGGGCGAGCTTCTTCGCCATCACGGCGATCGTCCTGCTGGGGCTGAGCGGGTTCGCGGTCTCGGTCGCGGCGCTCGCCGGTGCCCTGCTCACGGCGTCCCTCATCTACCTGCTGGCCTGGCGTGACGGCATCACCGGCTACCGGTTCGTGCTCATCGGCATCGGCGTCAGCCAGCTGTTCATCTCCCTGGTCGGCTGGGTGATCGTCCAGGCCGAGCTCTTCGACGCCCGCGAGGCGATGACGTGGCTCGTCGGGTCGGCCGGACGGGCGGGGTCCACCGAGCTGCCCGTGCTGCTCGGGGCACTGGCCGTGCTCGTGCCGGCCGTGCTGCTGCTGTCCCGCCCGCTCGGCGTCCTCGAGCTCGGAGACGACGCCGCCCGTGGGCTCGGGGTCGGTGTCGAGACGGCCCGTCGGCTGGTCCTGCTCGTGGCGGTCGTGCTCGTCGCCCTCGCCACCGCCGTCGCCGGTCCGATGGCGTTCGTCGCGCTCATCGCCGGTCCGATCGCCGTCCGGCTGCTGCGCGGCACCGGCAGCGGACTGCCGGCTGCCGCGCTGGTCGGAGCCTGCGTCGTGCTCGCCGCCGACTTGGTCGCCCGCCAGCTCCTGCCCGTCTCGTTGCCCACGGGTGTGGTCACCGGTGCCGTCGGCGCCCCCTACCTCATCTGGCTCCTCATCCACGTCAACTCGGAAGGACGCGGCGGATGACCGACCCCAACGCCGACGCCTCGGCCCCCCTGACCCGTGAGGCCCAGGGTCACGACCTGCGCGCCGAGGACCTCACCCTCGGCTACGACGAGACCGACATCGTCAGCCACCTGGACGTGCAGCTGCCCCCGGGGCGCATCACCGTCATCGTGGGGGCCAACGCCTGCGGCAAGTCGACGCTCCTGCGCGGTCTCGCCCGCCTGCTGCCGGCACGCTCCGGCAGCGTCCGCCTCGACGGTCGCGACGTCACGTCCCTGCGCAGCATCGAGGTCGCGAAGGTGGTGGGTCTGCTGCCCCAGACCCCCGTCGCCCCCGACGGCATCACGGTGGCCGACCTCGTCGGCCGCGGCCGCTACCCGCACCAGGGCTGGTTCCGGCAGTGGAAGCCCGAGGACGACCAGGCGGTGCAAGCCGCGCTCGAGGCGACCGGGACGGCCGAGCTCGCCGAGCGACGCATCGCCGAGCTGTCGGGCGGGCAGCGCCAGCGCGTCTGGGTGGCCATGGCGCTCGCCCAGGACACCGACCTGCTCCTGCTGGACGAGCCCACGACCTACCTGGACATCAACCACCAGGTCGAGCTGCTCGACCTGCTCACCGACCTCAACCGCAGCCACGGCAAGACCATCGTGCTGGTCCTGCACGACCTCAACCTCGCGTGCCGGTACGCCGACCACATCATCGCGATGAAGGCCGGCCGGATCGTGCGTGAGGGCGCGCCGAGCGACGTCATCGACGCCGACGTCGTCACCGACGTGTTCGGCCTGGACTGCGACGTCGTGCCCGACCCGGTCAGCGGCACCCCGATGGTCGTGCCCCGTGGTCGACACCACGTGCGCGCCATGACGCCGGACCCGGAGCTCGCGACCTCCTGACGGTCCTCGGCGCGTCGGCGCGCCGACGACGGGGTCGCCGTCGCACACTGGGAGACACTGCGTCGCACAGGAGGCATCCATGTCCACCGACTCCGCCCAGATCGCCACGGGCACGACCGCCTCGAACCAGGCCGCCCCCGGTCCGGCACCATCGGGCGATCCCTCGGCCGACCGATCAGCCGCCGGCTGGGACGGCGAGTGGGACGAGCGCTCCGAACGTGTGTGGACCGGGGAGGACCTCGATGCCGCACCGCCCGCCACGCCACCGCTGACGCCGCAGGAGCGCCAGCGCGACGCCTACGGCGGACTGAGCGTCGGTGCGGCGTTCCACGGCTGGCTGAGCGCCCTCGGCACGATGGTGCTGCTCCTGCTCGCCGTCGCGACGGTCGGTCTCGTCCTGGGTCTCGCCCAGGACGTGAGCAGCGGCACCGGGCAGCTGGTGATCGGGCAGACCACGGTCATGACGGTGCTCACCGTCGTCGCTGTCGTCGCCGTGCTCGGGTGCTTCAGCGGGTCCTACGCGGCGGGACGCCTGGTCCGCTTCGACGGCGCCCGACAGGGGTTCGGGGTGTGGGTCCTGCTGGTCGTCACGGCTCTCGTCGGCCTGGGTCTGGCCGTCACGGCGGAGGCGCAGTACGCGCTCACCTCGCGTCCGTCCTTCCCGGACGTGACCGTCGCGCGTGCCGACCTGCTGCCCGTCGCGGCCATCACCGTCGCCGTGGCGGCCGTGCTGTCGTTGCTCGTGGCCCTCGGAGGGGGGCGCCTCGGCCTGCGCTACCACGCGAAGGTGGAGAAGGCCGGTCTCGATTCGGCGCCCGCGGAGGACGCGACGGAGACCGGCGGCGCCACGGCCTGATTCGCGGTGCGGCGCCACCGGTCCGCTCCTACCGTGGGCACATGAGTTACGGAACCACAGAGATCGAAGCCATCCAGGCCGTCGTCGACCGCGTCAGCAGCTACCAGGACGGGGCGCCCGAGGGCACCGTCGCCAAGGAGCTGCGCGACGGGTTGAACGAGGCCGACGTCGAGGTCGGCGAGGACGACCAGCAGCGCCTGGTCGAGGCCATCGAGGCCGACGCGGGAGAGGTCGACGCGGCCGACGTCCTGGGCTGAACGCGTCGCCGGGCACGGCGAGCACGAGGGGCGGGACCGAGCACGGTCCCGCCCCTCGGTGCGTCCGGCCTCCCTGGCCTCGTCGAGGTCGGCCTCAGCGACGGAGGTAGAGCTCGAGCCGCTCCGCCTCGCGGGCGATGTTGCGCTGCATGGAGCCGAAGACGATGCCGTGGAACGGGTAGACCGACCACCAGTAGATGTGGCCCAGCAGGCCCCGGGGGTGGAACAGCGCCCGGTGGTGGAAGGTCGTCGTCCCGCCCTCGGTGGACCCGACCTGGAGCTCGAGCCAAGCCAGGCCAGGGACCCGCATCTCCGCACGCAGACGCAGGAACGAGGCGTCGTCGGTCTCCTCGACCCGCCACCAGTCGAGGGCGTCGCCCACGATGAGGTCGCGCTGGTCCCGGCGACCTCGCCGCAAGCCGGGGCCGCCGACGACGCGGTCGAGGACGCCACGGACCCACCAGGCGAGCGCCCACGAGTACCACCCGTTGCGCCCGCCGATGCCCTCGACGATCGCCCACAACGCCTCCGGCGAGGCGTTGACCTCGCGCGTGCGCTCGTCGGTGTAGAGGGAACCGCCGGCCCAGTCCGGGTCGGACGGCAGCGGCTCGGCCGGGGCTCCGGCCGGGGTCGACGACGACCACCGGGTGGGCACCTCCAGGTCGCGGATGCGGGCCAGCGCGAGCTCCACCGCACGGTCGAAGCCGATCAGTCCCTCGGGCGGGTCCGGCACGTACTGGCGGATGTCGTCCTCGGAGCACACCACGGTGTTCTTCAACGACTCCACCAGGGGGCGGGCGATCGAGGCGGGCACCGGGGTGATCAACCCGACCCAGTGACTCGACAGCCCGGGCGTCAGCACCGAGACCCGGACGACGCGTCGCCGCTTCAGCCCCGCGACGACGGCGTGACGCTGCATCATCTCCAAGTACGTCAGGACGTCGGGGCCGCCGATGTCGAACGCGCGGTTGACGTCCGGGGGGAGCTCCGCGCACCCGACGAGGTAGCGCAGGACGTCGCGGATCGCGATCGGCTGGATCCGCGTGTCGACCCAGCGCGGCGTCACCATGACGGGGAGGCGCTCGGTGAGGTAGCGCAGCATCTCGAAGGACGCCGATCCCGAGCCGATGATCACGGCCGCCTGGAGGACGGCGGTCGGGACGCCGGAGTCGAGCAGCACCTGGCCGACCTGCCTGCGGGACGCGAGGTGCTCGGAGAGCTCCTCGCCCTCGGGGTCCATGCCGCCGAGGTAGACGATGCGGCCGACCCCCGCCGCGGCGGCGGTGTCGGCGAAGCCCTTGGCCATCCGGCGCTCGGTCTCGGCGAAGTCGTCACCGCTGCCGATCGAGTGCAGCAGGTAGTAGAGGACGTCGACGCCCTCCATCGCCCGGCGGACGTCGTCGGGCGAGGTCGCGTCGCCCTGGACGACGTCGACCTTCGCTCCCCATTCGTGGGCACGGGCCTTGTTCTCGTCGCGGACGAGGACGCGGACGTCGTACCCGGCGTCCAGGAGCTGGGGGACGAGGCGACCGCCGACGTAGCCGGTGGCGCCGGTGACGAGGCACAGGGTCATGCCCTCAGTCTCGTGCGTGGGACGCGCTCGTGCAGGACGAGGTCAGCCGGCGCGCACCACCGGCTGGAGGACGTCGTCGTAGGCGTACGGGTGGTCGAACGGCAGCGGCGTGCCGGGCCGCCCGGTGGGCACCGCCCGGCCGGGGTCGGCGACGGCAGGTGCACGCCTGCGGTCGTGCGCGTCGTTGCGGCGCACGAGGCGGTCGCCGACGATCGAGCCGAGGTACTCCCCGGAGGCGTCGGCGACGTCGCAGGACTTCCAGGGCAGATGGCCGAGGAAGCTGCCGTCGAGGGCGTAGAGGTGGTCGTCGTCCCAGGTGCGCCGGAAGGCGACGGGGTGTCCGGCGATGTCGAACAGGTAGAGGCTCATGCGGGCTCCGAGCAGCGACGCGGTGATCTGTTCCTCCCACGGTAGGTCGGTGAAACGGCAACCACCGGCGACGCGCCACAGAACCACCCGGGGTGACCACCGACCTGGTCCTGGCGGAGGATGGCACCATGACCACATCGGACCACGGAGCCCGCGGGATCGACCTCGAGCGTCGCGAGCTGGGTCGTTACCGAGCCACCAACGCGCGTGGCGGCACCGTCGACGTCGGCTCGGGCGAGGACGACGAGTTCACGCCGGTCGAGCTGTTGCTCGTCGCGCTGGCGGCGTGCAGCGCCGTCGACGTCGACCACATCGTCTCCAAGCGGGCCGAGCCGACGCGGATGGTCGTCGGCGCCGCCGGACGCAAGATCCGCGACGAGCAGGGCAACCGGATGACCGACCTCACCCTCGCCTTCGACCTGGCCTTCGGCGAGGGTGCGGACGGTGACCGGGCGCGTGCCGTGCTGGCCGACGCGATCGCCATGTCCCACGACCGGCTGTGCACGGTGAGCAGGACGGTCGAGGTGGGCACCCGGGTCGACGCCCACGCCGTCGGCGAGGTCTCGGGCGTCTCAGGCGAGTGAGGTGCCGGTGCCGACGACGCCCTTCGGCTCCACCCAGAAGTCGAGCGCGAGGTCGGCGTCGGTGCCACCGTTGAGGTAGACCGAGAAGTCGGTGACGCCGGCCTCCTCGAGGACGTCGTCGTCGAGGAGGAACCGGCCCGTGAGCTCGCGCGACGGACGGGTCAGGATCTCGTAGGCGGCGTCGGCCATGATCTGCGGCGTCCGCGAGCTGGTGGCCAGCCCGGGTCCGACGACGTTGCGCACCGCGGCGGTGTCGATGGCCGTGCGCGGCCACAGCGAGTTGACGGCGATGCCGTCCTCGCGCAGCTCCCCGGACAGGCCGAGCGTCACCAGGCTCATCCCGAACTTCGCGATCGTGTAGGCGGTGAAGGTGGTGTGCCACTTCGGGTCGAGCTCGAGCGGCGGGCTCAGGGTGAGGATGTGCGGGTTCGACGAGCGGCGCAGGTGCTCGATGCACGACTTGCTCAGCAGGAACGTGCCGCGGCAGTTGATGTCGTTCATGAGGTCGTACTTCTTCATCGGCAGGTCCTCGGTGCGGGACAGGTCGATGGCGCTGGCGTTGTTGACCACGATGTCGATGCCCCCGAACTGCTCGGCGGTGCGCGCGACGGCCTCGGCGACGAACGCGTCGTCGCGCACGTCCCCGACGAGGGGCAGGGCGTGACCGCCGGCCTCCTCGATGGCTGCCGCGGCGGTGTGGATGGTCCCGGGCAGCTTCGGGTGCGGGTCGACGGTCTTGGCGAGGAGCGCGACGTTCGCCCCGTCGGCGGCGGCCTTGACGGCGATCGCCTCGCCGATGCCTCGACTGCCGCCGGACATGATCATGGTGGTGCCGGCCAGACTCATGGGGCTACTCCTCGGTAGGGGCGGGTGCGCCTCACATGCTGTCCGCCCTCGCAGGAACCGTCAAGCGTGACGGTTTCTCCTCACCCGTCCCTGCGCGACGACCATGACGGGGGACGCGGCGCGCGTGGCGCCGGCGTCCGGGGTGGACCGGACGGGCGATACGCTCGTCGCAACTTACAAGCAGACCTGACGGTAGGTGAGGACGATGACGACGCCCCCGTGGTTCGACGCGGCCATCGCCGCCACGCCGCAGCACCACGACCTCGACGTCGCGGGTGCGACGATCGCCTACCGGACGTGGGGTGAGGCGGGGTCGCCGGTCGTCGTCCTGGTCCATGGCGGAGCCGCGCACGCCGGGTGGTGGGACCACGTCGGACCGCACCTCACGGGCGCCCACCGCGTGGTGGCGCTCGACCTGTCCGGTCACGGACTCAGCGACCACCGCGAGGGGTACTCCCTGGAGTGCTGGGCGCGGGAGGTCATGGCCGTCGCGGAGCACGAGAGCGCCTCAGGTGCCCCGCCGGTCGTGGTCGGGCACAGCATGGGCGGGTTCGTCGCGCTGACCGCGGCGCGCGACCACGGCGACCGCCTCGCCGGAGCCGTCGCCATCGACTCCCCGGTGCGGCAGACGTCGACCGAGACCCGCTCCTGGTTGGAGTCGAACCCCGACCTCCCCGCCCACAAGGTGCACCCGACGCGAGAGGCCGTCCTCGCGCGCTTCCGCACCCTGCCCGCCGACGACGCCACCCTCGACTACGTGCTGCACCACGTCGCCCAGCAGTCCGTCCACGAGGTGGCGGGGGGCTGGTCGTGGCGGTTCGACCCGCGGATCTTCCTGAGCACCCGCATGGAGCCGTCGGCCCTGCGCGCGGCCGGCTGCCCCGTGGCGCTCGTGCGTGGCGAGCGGGGCATGGCGACGCACGACATCACGGCGACCGTCGCGCGCGAGCTCGGCGGAGCGGTGCCGGTCACGACCATCCCCGACGCGGGCCACCACATCATGCTGGACCAGCCGGTGGCGCTCGTCGCCGCGATCGACGTCCTGCTCGGACAATGGAGGATCCATGACTGACCGCCCCGCGACGTCGACCGACGCCGACGTCCTGGAGCGGCTGCTGTCGGACCGGTGGAGCTGCCGCGGCTACACCGACCGACAGGTCTCCCGCGACGTCCTCGACCGGCTGCTGATCATGGCCGGATCCACGCCGTCGTGGTGCAACACCCAGCCGTGGGAGGTGCACGTGACCACGGGGGAGGCGACGGCGCGCCTGCGCGACGCGATGGCCGCGGACGACCGGTTCGGCCCCGACATCGACTTCCCCGCGTCGTACGAGGGCGTCTACGCCGAGCGGCGACGCGAGTCGGGGTGGCAGCTGTACGAGGCGGTGGGAGTCGAGAAGGGCGACCGTGCGGGGTCCGCCGCCCAGACGATGCGCAACTTCGAGTTCTTCGGCGCGCCGCACGTCGCCGTCGTCACCGCGCCGTCGTCGCTGGGCACCTACGGTCTCGTCGACTGCGGGCTGTACGTCCAGTCGTTCCTGCTCGCCGCCCAGGCCCTGGGACTCGGGGCGTGCGCCCAGGCGGCGCTCGCCATGCGGTCGGCGTTCCTGCGCGACTTCTTCGACATCCCCGACGACCGCTGGGTGGTGTGCGGGATCTCCTTCGGCCACCCGGACCCCGAGCACCCCACTGCGAGCTACCGCACCACCCGTGTGCCCCTCACGGAGTCCGTGACGGTCCACTCCTGAGCGTCCGGCTCAGCCGCGCAGGGACCCGATCCCGAGGACGGCGGCGAGCCCGAGGGCGCTGCGGGGGTGGTAGGCGGCGGTCCACAGACCTCCGTGGGCGGCGCCCCGTGCCTCGTCCTGCCACGGCTCCGGCTGGGACGGGACGCCCGCGCGCAGGTCGTGCACGAGCAGGGCGGCCATGAGGGTGTTCGACGTCGCGGGGTCGAAGATCTCGACGCCGAAGCGGTGCGCCCCGGCGTAGGCCGCCGCGAGGGCACGGTTCTTGACCACCGACCTCGTCCGGGTGGCGGGTGCGACGTTGAGCGAGACCGTCGAGCCGGAGGCCCTGGCCGCGGTGGCGCGCCAGCGCTGGACCCGCTTGGCGAGGGCGTAGTTGGGACCCTGCTGTGGCACGAGGGCGTCGCAGATGCCCGGATCGGCCCCGGGCGGGTAGTTGCGCTGCAGCAACCGGCCACCACTGAGGGTGCGCAGGGCTCCGCGCGCGGTGCGGGCGACGCGGCCCGTGCCGTACGCCTCCTCGGAGGCCTCGACGTCCTCGCGGGGGACGGCGAACACGTCCGTCGGCGTGGCGAGGAACGCGAGCGCGGTGTCCGGCCTGGTCCGCGTGAGGTGGGCGGCGAGGGCGTCGGCCGCGGCGGACACCCGGACGTGCTGTGCGCCGTCGGCGTAGCAGTAGTTGCCCAGGACCAGTCGGCCCTCGATGCCGTCCAACCAGTGCGCGACCGCCGGGAGCTCGCGCACCACGTCGGCACCGACGTCGGCGTCGGCGTCGGTGAGGATCCGCGAGGGGACGTGAACGGTCCCGGCTCCCTCGGCGGCCACCTGCCGGACACGGTCCTGCACGTCACCGCGGGGCAGGTCGAGGGCGACCACCTCCGCCCCCCAGCGCTGGAGGGCGCGGTAGGGACCCATCTCGGCACCGGCACCGACGACCACGACGACGTCGCCATCGAGCCGCAGCCACTCCGGGTGGTCC
The DNA here is from genome assembly GCF_039531385.1 of Aeromicrobium halocynthiae. NCBI lineage: Bacteria > Bacillati > Actinomycetota > Actinomycetes > Propionibacteriales > Nocardioidaceae > Aeromicrobium > Aeromicrobium halocynthiae. The sequence continues at coordinate 82,745 of NZ_BAAAPY010000002.1, forward strand.
ATGACGGTCTCGACCGCCTCGACGCACGACGCGCTCACGACGCCCTCCTCGCGCCAATGCGCGAGCTGGCGGCGCAATGCGTCCCCGCGCAGTCGCTCGCCGCGGTAGGGCAGCGACACCTCCGTCTCTGGCTCGGCCGTCCCCCGGACCGAGGTGGTGTGGAAGACCTGGTCGAGGCTCGACTCGGCGATGACGCGCTCGAGTGGCAGGTCGCCGACGACCATCCGGGCGTGCAGCGCGGCGAGACCGTCCTCGGCCACCGCCAGGGCCGCGGCCGGGTCACCGACGCCGGCCTCGACGGCGCGACGGAAGTGCAGCAGGTACTCGCGCCGCCACGCCGTCTCGTTCTCCACCGCTCGTGCCCCCACCGGATCGGCCTTGGCCAACGCCGCCGACAGCACCTCGCGGGCGGTCGCCGACGTGCTCTCCGTGGGGAACGCAACTCCCTCGATCACGTTCATGGGATCACCCTAGGAACCGGTCGCCATGCGGAGAAGAGCGACGCGTGAGTAACTTTCGGTGGCCCTGAACAAGATTTTCTCGACGCCGACCCATCCCCGCGCCGGAGAGCTCCGAATGACGGACATGACCACCGAGACGACGCCGCGACGTCGACCCGCCACCGCACCGCGGTGGGCCGGCGCGCTCGCGGGTCTGCTCGCCGCCGCCACGGGCGTGGCGATCGGCAGTGGTCTGGCGGCCCTGTTCACCGGCGTCCCGACCCCGATCGAGTCGGTGGGCAACCAGTTCATCGACCTGACGCCGGCCTGGCTGAAGGACTTCGCCATCGAGCAGTTCGGCACCAACGACAAGGCGGTGCTCATCGCCGGGACGGTCGTCGTCCTGACGCTCGCCTCCCTGGCCGCCGGCGTCGTCGGACTGCGTCGCCCCCGCATCGCGTTCGCCATCGTGGCGACGTTCGGCATCGTCGCCGTCATCACGGCGTTCACGGACCGGACGGCCACGGCGCAGCGTGCCCTCGTGCTGATTCCGGCGCTCGTGACTCTCGTGGTGAGTCTCGTCGTCCTGGGCGTCCTTCTCCGGGCGCTCGAGCTCGCGCCGAAGCCGGGGGACGACGTCCCCGAAGGGTTCGACCGTCGCGCCTTCATGCGTGCGGTGCTGGTCGCGAGCGCCGGGATCGCTGTCGGCGCCTCCGTGTGGAGGTTCCTCGGCTCCGACGCCGGCGCAGCCTCCCGCGCGTCGGTGTCGCTGCCCGCCCCTGCCGATGCTGCGGCCCCCGTCCCGGCCGGCGCACAGGTCGACCTCGACGGCATCAGCCCGTTCATCACGCCGAACAGCGACTTCTACCGCATCGACACCGCCTTGCAGGTCCCCCAGGTCCCGGTGGAGGGCTACACGCTCCGGATCCACGGCATGGTGGACCAGGAGCTCAACCTCAGCTTCCGCGACCTGCTCGCCGAGCGTCTCGTGGAGCGCCGCATCACCCTGACCTGCGTGTCGAACGAGGTCGGCGGCCCGCTCGTCGGCAACGCCGCCTGGCTCGGCGTCCTGACCAAGGACCTCCTGGAGCGCGCCGGCGTCCAGGCCGGAGCCGACGCCGTCAAGACCACCAGCTCCGACGGCATGACGATCGGCACTCCCGTCGAGGCCCTCCTCGACGACCGCGAGTCGCTCATCGCCGTCGGCATGAACGGTGAGCCGCTGCCGCTCCAGCACGGCTTCCCGGTGCGGATGGTGGTGCCCGGCCTGTACGGCTACGTCTCGGCCACCAAGTGGCTCGTGGACATCGAGGTCACCCGGTTCGAGGACTTCGAGGCGTACTGGACGCCCCGGGGGTACGCGGAGGAGGCGCCGATCAAGATGAGTTCGCGCATCGACGTCCCCCGCTCGTTCGCCGAGGTGCCGCTCGACAACGCTCGCTTCGGTGGCGTCGCCTGGGCGCAGGACACCGGGATCGAGCGCGTCGAGGTGCAGATCGACGACGGCCCGTGGCAGGACGCCGACCTCGCCGAGGAGGACAGCATCAACACGTGGCGCCAGTGGTCCTGGACCTGGGACGACGCCACCGAAGGCATCCACAACGTCACCGTCCGGGCGACCGACGCCAACGGTGAGACACAGACTTCCGAGCGGGCACGCATCGTGCCCGACGGAACGACCGGCTGGCACAGCGTCCAGTTCCGCGTCGCGTAGTAGGACCCAACCAAAGGAGAAGGAAATGCGTACGACCAAGACCGGTAAGTCCCTGGCCATCGCTGCCGTCACGTCGCTGGCCCTGTTCAGCGCCGCCTGCAGCTCCGACAGCGACGACGCCGCCACCGAGGACACCACCGCCCCCACCGAGGAGGCGCCCACCGACGACGCCATGGACCCGGCCGCCAACCTGGTCGGCCCCGGCTGCGCCGACTACGCCGAGGCCAACCCCGACGGCCCGGCCTCCGTGGACGGCATGGCTCAGGAGCCCGTCGCCACCGCCGCCTCCGGCAACCCGCTGCTCACCACCTTGACCTCCGCCGTCAGCGGGGAGCTCAACCCCGAGGTCAACCTGGTGGACACCCTCAACGGTGGCGAGTTCACCGTCTTCGCGCCGGTCGACGACGCGTTCGCCGCCCTGCCGGAGGACACCGTCGCCGCCCTGCAGACCCCCGAGGGTGCCGAGACGCTGACGCAGGTCCTGACCTACCACGTGGTCGAGGGCCAGATCCTGCCCGAGGACCTGGTCGGCCAGACGCTGACCACCGTCCAGGGTGATGAGCTGGAGATCGGTGGGGACGTCGACAACATCACCGTCGGCGCCGACAACGCCAACGTCATCTGCGGTGGCGTCCAGACCGCCAACGCCACGGTGTACCTGATCGACGCGGTGCTGATGCCGCCGTCGGCCTGATCGAGTGATGACACGCTCCCAGCGCACCGGGAGCACGCGAGCCGCCGGGACCTTCGTGGTCCCGGCGGTTCGTCGTTCCAGTGCCTGCTCGCGGGACCGCTAGGGTCGACGGGTGGGCGCTCTCCATCTGATCCGGCACGGCCAGGCGTCGTGGGGCGCCGACGACTACGACCAGCTGTCCGAGCTCGGGACCCGCCAGGCGGCCTGGCTCGGGACGTCGTGGGAGGCGTCTGGGTTCGCTCCCACCTGGTCGGTCGCCGGCTCGATGAAGCGGCACGCGCAGACGGCGGTCGCCACCATCGACGCCATCGACGGCGACCTCTACGACGTCGACGGCCGATGGAACGAGTACGACCACCTCGGGCTGACGGGGCACGTCGACGCCTCGACGCGTCCCAGCGACCCTCGGGAGTTCCAGGCGCTGCTCGATGACTCCCTGACCCGCTGGGTGGCCGGCGGGATCGACGGGACGGAACCGTTCGAGGGCTTCCGCGAACGGGTGGTGGGTGCGCTCCAGGACGCCGTCGCCGAGGCCGGCAGCGGACGCAGCGTCGCCGTGTTCACCTCCGGCGGTCCGATCGCGATGGTCGCCTCCCACCTGCTCACCGGTGACGCCTCCTTGTTCGTCACCCTCAACCGGGTGATCGTGAACGCCTCCGTCACGACGGTCATCGTCGGACGGGGCGGCAGCCGTCTGCTCACCTTCAACGAGCACACCCATCTCCCCGCGGACCAGGTCACCTTCCGCTGACAGACTGCTGCGATGAGTGAGGACCCGGACGGACCGACGTCGACATCGCCGACGTCCTGCTCATCGCGATCCGGTTGGTTGTTCGTCCTCGGGCCGGCGCAGCCGATGCTCCGCCCGACCATCGGTCTGAGCCGGTGGGTGCACCTGCGTCGGGCACGGTGTCCAACACGGTCGACCCGGTGCGACCGACAGCGGGGGCGACTACTGAGACAGTTCGGATACCGGTAGTATCCGAACCATGAAGCTCACCTCCGGCTCCCGCGTCCTCGTCACGGGCGCCGCCTCCGGTCTCGGTCTGGCGCTCGTCGACCAGCTCGCCGCTCGCGGTTGCACGGTCCTGGCGACCGACGTCCACGAGGACGTCCCGGACGCCGTCGCCGCTCTCGACGGCGTCACCTACCGACCGCTGGACGTCACCTCCGACGTCGCGTGGCTCTCGGCCCGTGACTGGGTCACCGAGAACTGGGGTGGACTGGACGCCCTGTTCAACAACGCGGGCGTCGCCGCCGGTGGGCGCATCGAGCTGACGGAGATGGACCAGTGGCAGTGGATCGTCGACATCAACCTGCTGGGCGTCGCCCGCGGCTGCCGCTCCTTCGTGCCGATGATGAAGGAGGCTCGCTCTGGTGTGATCGTCAACACCGCGTCGGCGGCCGGGCTCGTCCACCCGCCCCGGATGAGCGAGTACAACGCCGTCAAGGCGGGCGTCGTGGCGCTCAGCGAGACACTGTTCCACGAGCTCAAGCCCTACGGCATCGGCGTGAGCGTCGTGTGCCCCACGTTCTTCAAGACGAACCTGACGGCCTCGCTACGCGGCAAGGACGAGTCGGCGCGCGCCTCGGCGGCCAAGCTGATCGACGGCTCCACGCGCACCGCCGACGACATCGCCACCACCGTGCTGAAGCAGGTCGACCAGGGCAAGCACATCGTCTTGACCGACCGCGAGGGACGCATCGCCTACGCGGCGAAGCGCTTCGCGCGGCCACTCTACTACCGTGAGATGGCCAAGGCTGCCCTCCGCATGGGCCGGAAGGACTGAGCATGCGTCAGAACATCCTCATCACCGGGGCGAGCTCCGGTCTCGGCGCGGAGATGGCGCGCCAGTTCGCCGCCAAGGGCCGTCACCTCGCCCTCACGGCACGCCGCGTCGACCGCCTCGAGGCGCTGCGCGAGGAGATCCTCGCCGAGCACCCGGGGGTCGAGGTGGTGGTCCGCGCGCTCGACGTCAACGACCACGACCAGGTCTTCGCCGTCGTCGACGAGTGCGTCGACGAGCTCGGCGGCCTCGACCGCGTCGTCGTCAACGCCGGTCTCGGCAAGGGCGGGCGCATCGGCACCGGGAAGTTCGCGGCGAACCGCGAGACGATCGAGACGAACGTCGTGGCGGCACTGGCCCAGTGCGAGGCCGCCATGGCGCACTTCAACGAGCGCGGGACGGGCCACCTGGTCGTCGTGTCCTCCATGTCGGCGATGCGCGGCATGCCGTCGTCGATGACGGCCTACGCCGCGAGCAAGGCCGCGATCGCCCACCTGGCCGAGGGCATCCGGATGGACCTCGTCGGGCGGAGGACCGACATCGCCGTCACCACCCTGTTCCCCGGCTACATCGCCTCGGAGATGAACGAGCAGGTCGAGCAGGAGCAGCGACTCATGGTCGACACCGCGACCGGCGTGCGCTCGATGGTGAAGGCGATCGAGAAGGAGGTCGGCGACGCGGCCGTCCCCGGCTGGCCGTGGGCTCCGCTGGGGCAGGTCATGAAGCACGCACCGCTGGGCGTGGTCCGCCGACTCGTGTAGCGACGCTTCGCCGTACCGCGTCCTCGAGGGCGGTGGGCGCGACGCCCAGGTCCTCGATGCTCGCCCGTGTGTCGACGAGCAGCGGTTCGGTGAAGAGGTAGGACATCTCGGCCATCGCCGCCATGCTGCGACTGAACGGTGCGGCGGCGCGCAGGACCCCGGCCCGGACCGGCCGGACACGCACGCGCGCGCGACCGGCCTCGCGCGCGTAGGCCGTCGCCAGCTCGCGCTGCGTCGCATGGACGACCGGGGCGAGGACGATCGCACTGCCACCCGCGACCGTCGCGGGTGCCTCGCCGGCGGCCACCATCGCCGCGGCGAGGTCGGGCAGGAAGGTCCAGGCGTGGGGGAGGTCGACCCGACCGAGCGGTCGGACGGGACGGCCGGTGACGGCGGGGTCGAGCACGCGGTCGCCACCGAGGGCCATCGAGGCCCCGGGGCCGTAGAAGTCCGACGCGACGACGCTCGTCGTGCGGGCCGGAGACGCTGCGCGCAGGTCGAGCAGACGCGCCCGGATCCTGCCCATGGAGGACCGTGGAGCGACGTGCAGGCGGGCGTCGAGGACGTCGGAGGTGTCGAACGCGTACACGCTCTCGGGGAGCACGACGTGCACGTCGTGGCGTGCGGCGGCGTCGAGCACCACGGACTCGAGAGGGAACAGCTCGCGCTCCCAGACGTCGGGGCGGTAGGCCGAGGCGTGCACGCAGAGGTGGACGACGTCCACGTCGACGAGGGCGTCGTCGACGGCCCTCGGATCGGTGGCGTCGAGGTGCCGACGCTCGACGCGAGGATGGTCCGGGCCGGACGCGGACCGGCTGGCCAGGACGACGTGCTCCCCCCGCTCGGCGAGGTGGAGGGCGATGTGCGGGCCGACCTGTCCGGCTCCGACGACGAGGGTGCGCATGGGATCTCCTGAGGAATGAGAGAGCAGTGCTCTCGGCAGGGATCCAGAGTGCACCGGTGCGTTGCCGAAGTCAAGAGCACCGCTCACCAAGTCGACAAATAGACGTCGACTGCAGTAGCGTGACCGGGTGACCACCCCGCGACAGCTCGCCCGGGACCAGACGATGCGCGACATCGTCCGCATCGGACGCGAGCAGCTCGCGACGTCGACCCCGGCACAGCTCTCGCTGCGGGCCGTCGCCCGCGAGCTCGGCGTGGTCTCCTCGGCGATCTACCGGTACGTCAAGGACCGCGACGCCCTGCTCACCCTGCTCATCGTCGACGCGTACGACGAGGTGGGCGCCGAGGTCGAGGCGGCCGTCCACGACGCCCGTGACGAGAGCCCCACGGCACAGCTGCAGGCCGCGGCGCGAGCGCTGCGCGCGTGGGGCCTGCGCGAACCGTCGCGCTTCGCCCTCCTCCACGGCACGCCCGTCCCCGGGTACGCCGCACCTGCCGGCCTGACCAACGAGCCCGGCACCCGGTTCGTCGTCGCCCTCGTCGGCATCCTCGAGCGGGCGCACGCCGAGGGTCGCGTGCGCGAGGTCGACGGCGAGGTCCCCGCAGCGCTGGGCGCCGACCTCGAGCGCATCGCCACCGAGTACGGGCTCTCGCTCCCCAGGGTGAACCTCGCACGTGCCCTCGGCCTGTGGTCGGCCGTCGTCGGTGCCGTGACGTTCGAGGTCTTCGATCAGTACGGCCCCGGGACGCTGACCGACCCGGCCGGCTTCCTGGATGCGCACGTGGCCGGCCTCGCCGGCACCGTCGGCCTCTGAGGTCTCAGACGACGCGGCGTGCCATGAGCGCGGCCGCGAGCTCGCCGACCCGGTCGGCCTCGACCAGGAACCCGTCGTGGCCGTAGAGGGAGGAGATGACGTCGAGGCCCTTGCAGCCGGGGATGTGCTCGGCGAGCTCGCGCTGCTGGTGCAGGGGGTAGAGCCGGTCGGAGTCGATGCCCGCGACGATGGTGCTGGCGGTGATCCGGGCCAGTGCCTCGGCCGTCGTGCCACGTCCGCGGGCGACGTCGTGGGAGTCCATCGCGCGCGTGAGGACGAGGTAGGAGTTCGCGTCGAAGCGCCGCACCAGCTTCGCACCGTGGTGCTGCAGGTACGACGCGACGGCGAAGCGACCGTCGTCCTGGACCTCCCGGCCGAACCGCTGCTGCAGCTCGGCCTCGCTGCGGTAGGCGATGTGCGCGACCTGCCGGGCGACGTCCAGGCCGGCGACCGGCCCACGCTCGCCCGCGGCCGTGTCGACGTCGTAGTAGTCACCGCCGCGGTGGTTCGGGTCGGCGAGGATCGCCGCCTGCTGGGCCGACGAGAGCGCGACCTGCTCGGCCGACGCGGCGGCACTGGTGGCGAGCAGGAAGAGCCGCAGGACTCTCTCGGGGTGCTCGATCGCCCACTCCAGGGCCCGCATGCCGCCGGCGGACCCGCCGACGACGCACGACCAGCGCTCGATCCCCAGCGCGTCGGCGAAGGCCACCTCGGCGCGCACCTGGTCGCGCACGGTGAGATCGGGGAACCGGCTGCCCCAGGCGGAGCCGTCCGGGGCGGCCGAGGCGGGACCGGTCGTGCCTTGGCAGCCGCCGAGGATGTTCGGTGCGACGACGAACCACCGGTCGGTGTCGATGGGTCGCCCGGGTCCGATCGCGGTCTCCCACCATCCGGGGGAGGGGTGGCCCGGACCGGCCTCGCCGACGACGTGGGAGTCGCCGGTCAGGGCGTGCAGGACGAGGACGGCGTTGTCGCCGGTGAACGTCCCCCACGTCTCGTAGGCGACGCGCACGTCCGGGATCGTGGTGCCGGACTCGAGGGCGACGTCGCCGACGTCGACGAAGCGTCGGGAACCGACCGGATCTCCCTCCCGCCACGCGCCGGTGACGAGGGGGAGATCCGTGAGGGGGAGTGGGTTCACTTGGCCGCGCGCAGTCCCGCGTCCAGGTCGGCGAGGATGTCGTCGATGCCCTCCAGGCCCACGGCGAGGCGCACCAGACCCGGGGTCACGCCGGTGGCGGCGTGCTCCTCGGGGGTGCCCTGGGAGTGGGTGGTGCTGGCCGGGTGGATGGCCAGCGAGCGGACGTCACCGATGTTGGCGACGTGGCTGAACAGCTCGAGCGCGTCGATGAAGCGGCGGCCCTCGTCGACGCCGCCCTCGAGCTCGAACGTCAGGACCGCGCCGGAGCCGCGGGGGACGTACTTGTCGGCGAGCTCCTTGTACGCGTTGCCCTCGAGGGAGGCCCACGTGACCTTCTGGACGTCTTCGCGCGCCTGCAGCCACTCGGCGACCTTGCGCGTGTTCTCGATGTGACGATCCATGCGCAGGCTCAGGGTCTCCAGGCCCTGGGCGAGCAGGAAGGCGTTGAAGGGAGCGATGGCCGGGCCGACGTTGCGCAGATACTGCACGCGCAGCTTGGCGATGAACGCCGCCGGGCCGAGCGCCTCGGCGAAGACGAGACCGTGGTAGCTCGCGTCGGGGGTGGTGAAGCCGGGGTACTTGTCGCCGTGGGCGCCGTAGTCGAAGGTGCCGCCGTCGATGACGACTCCGGCGATCGTGGTGCCGTGGCCGCCGATGTACTTCGTGGCGGAGTGGATGACGGTGTCGACGCCGTGCTTCAGCGGGTTCAGCAGGTACGGCGTGGCGACCGTGTTGTCGACCATGAACGGCACGCCGACCTCCTTGGCGACGGCGCTGATCGCCTCGAGGTCGAGGATGTCGCCCTTGGGGTTGCCGATCGTCTCGCCGAAGAACGCCTTGGTGTTGTCCTTCGCCGCAGCGCGCCATGCGTCGGGGTTGTTGTTGTCCTCGACGAAGGAGACCTCGATGCCGAGCTTGGGGAACGTGTGGCGCAGCAGGGCGTCGGTGCCGCCGTAGAGGCTGGCGGAGGCGACGATGTGGTCGCCGGCCTCGGCGACGTTGGTGAGCGCGCCGGTGGTGGCGGCCTGGCCGGAGGCGAACAGCAGCGCGCCGACCCCGCCCTCGAGCGCGGCGAGACGCTGCTCGACGGTGTCCTGCGTCGGGTTCATGATGCGGGTGTAGATGTTGCCGGGCTCGGCCAGGCTGAATAGGTCCGCGGCGTGCTGGGTGTCGCGGAACTGGTACGAGGTGGTCTGGTAGATCGGCAGCGCGCGGGCGCCGGTGGTGGGGTCCGGCACCTGGCCGGCGTGGATCTGCTTGGTCTCGAACGACCAGTTCTCGCTCATGACGAACCTCCGGGGTGGGACGAGGGTGGGGCTCCACCGTGGCACGCCATCCGGTCCGTGGCTCGATGTCTCATGATCCGGACTGCTGTCGGTGTCGGTGTCGGTGTCGGTGTCGGTGTCGGTGTCGGTCGCTGGTCGCCGGGCGCTCAGCGCATGTCGAACGGTTGTGCCGTGGACTCCAGGACGCTGAGCCAGAGGTCGCCGTCGGGGGAGACGTGGTGGGCGCGGTGGGTGACGTACGGGATCGGCACGTGCACGAACCGGTGTCGACGTCGGCCGACGACCATGTCGGTGCGGCCGGCCATGCCGGCGTGGACGGCGGTCTGGGCCAGGCGGGAGCAGTAGACGGAGTCCGACGGCTCCGCGGGGACGGAGCGGATGAAGTAGCCGGGGTCGAAGTAGCGGAAGAGCACCTCCTCGTCGCGGGAGGCGAAGTCGGCGGTGATGCGCTCGCGCAGGAGACGGCCGATGTCGGCGAGCCTGGCGTTGCCGGAGGCGTCGGTGGCCCCGTCGTCGGGCAGGTGCTCCTGGCCGGCGCCCTCGGCGACGACGAGCACGGCGTGTCCCTGGGTGCGGACCTTGCGGCGGACGTGCTCGAGCACGCCGTTGTCGCCGTCGAGGGAGAAGGGCACCTCCGGGATGAGCACGAAGTCGGCGTCGTGGCCGGCGAGCGCGGAGTAGCAGGCGATGAACCCGGCGTGGCGTCCCATGACCTTGACCAGGCCGACACCGTTGATGGAGGCCTCCGCCTCGATCTTGGCGGCCTTGATGGACTGCGCCGCCCGCGAGTAGGCGGTCTGGAACCCGAAGCTCTGTCCGATGTGGGGGATGTCGTTGTCGATGGTCTTGGGCACGCCGACGACGGCGATGTCGGCGTCGCGCTCGAGGGCGGTCTGCGCGATCCGGTGGGCGCCACGCATGGATCCGTCGCCGCCGATGACGAAGAGGATGTCGATGCCGCGTGCCTGCAGCGTGTCGACGACGACGTCGACGTCCTGAGCGCCCCGGGAGGAGCCGAGGACGGTGCCGCCGCGCTCGTGGATGTTGGCGACGAACCCGGGGGTCAGCTGGATGGGTTCGAGACCGTGCTCGGGGTTCAGGCCGGCGTAGCCGTTGCGGAAGCCGATGACGTCGTGGACGCCGTAGTGCTCGTGCAGCTCCATCACGAGCGCGCGGATGACGTCGTTCAGGCCGGGGCACAGGCCGCCGCAGGTGACGATGCCGACGCGGACGTGCTTGGGGTCGAAGAAGAGCGTGTCGCGGGGCCCGCCGGTCTCGAACGACGGCAGCTCCTCGAGCGGGAGGCCGCGACGGCGGATGAGCTCGATGGTGTCGTCGAACAGGATGCGGTCGTCCTCGCCCACGTAGTACTCGTTGGTGGCCCGGCCGCCGACGTACTGCGCGAGGGGCGACGGGTGCCTCGCCGGACCGAGCGTGCGGACCTGGAGCTCGGCAAGGGTCACCATGCGCCTCATCCTAGGCCCGCACCGGCCCACCCCCGCGAGTGGCGCAAACGGGGGATTCCGAGACGGCGTGTCGCGCCAGATCGCGCCACTCGCGGGAGACTGTGCGCCACTCGCGACCCGGAATACGCCACTCGGGGGTGTGACCGGGACGATTGTCGCGCTCGCATACCGGCGGTACGCTCGGCGGGTGTTCTGGCGACGGCTGCGTGATCGGATCGTGGACCTCGTGCGGCCACCCGTCGACGAACCCGCGTCGTCGCAGCAGTCGCGACGACGCGTGCGCATCACCGTCCCTGTCCCGCTCCGCCAGCGGCCCCGCGAGTTCCGGGTCGTCCACGAGGAGGCGGTGATCCACGAGGAGACCAGCCTGCGGGCGCGCATCCTCGGACGGACGGCCCGACTCGTGTTCAAGCCGCTGCTGAACCTCGCGCCCCTGAACGACCGCAGCCTCACCCTGATGCGATCGCTGGACGCCAGGGCCGCCAAGGGGCCGCGGTCCCGCTTCGTCGAGCCCGTCGCCTTCGAGCTGGGCGGTGTGCACGTGGAGTCGATGACGCACCGCTACGGCCCGACCAGCGCCATGACGGTGCTGTACCTGCACGGCGGTGGCTTCTTCTCCTGCGGCATCGAGACCCACCGTCGCATCTGCGAGCGTCTGGCCCTCTACACCGGCGGCACCGTGGTGTCCGTCGAGTACACCCAGCTCCCGGACGGGCCCGTCGCCGCGTCGGTCGCCGACGCGATCGCCGCCTACGAGGGCCTCCTGGAGATCGCCGAGGACCCCACGAAGATCGTCGTCGCCGGCGACTCGGCCGGCGGCTACCTGACCATGAAGGTCGCCGAGCTCGCCACCCGCCGAGGCCTGCAGCAGCCGGCGGCGCTGCTCGGCTTCTCGCCCCTGCTCAGCCTCGACCCGGACCACGAGAAGGAGCAGGTCAAGCGGGTCACCCGGGTCCGCGACGCCTACCTGCCGATGCGTCGCGTCGGGCTGATCCGCGAACGCTGGCTCCCGGAGGGCTCGCAGATCGAGGGGGAGGACTCCCCGCTCGACGCCGCCGACCACATCGACTCCCCGACGTTCCTCGTCGGCGTCGAGGACGAGATGCTGCGCCCCGAGATCGAGGCGATGGCTCTGCTGCTGAGCGAGCGTGGCGTGCCCGTCGAGACGCACCTGTGGCGCGGGCAGGTGCACGCGTTCCCGGTGATGGTCGATGCGATCCCCGAGAGCCGAGAGGCCCTCCGCCTGGCCGCCGACTTCGCCCGCCGCGCCGTCGGGGAGGCCGCGGAGCGCGCCAGCGACGACTCCGGGCGCCACGAGGAGCCCCTGGAGGGCGAGGTCGTCGAGGAGCCGACCACCTCTGCCGACGACGAGGTCATCGACGTCGAGCTCGAGACGAGTGGCCGCGACCGCCGGCGCCGGTGGTTCTTCCAGGCCAGCTGAGGTCTCAGGCGCGCTCGGCGAAGACGATCACCGTCGTCTCGAACTCCTCGCCGTTCCAGTCGCCGCACGTCATGAGGACCAGACCGCTGGCGCCGTCGCTGCGATAGACGTCCGGGGCGACGGTCGCGAAGTCGGGGACGGGGACGACGTCGGTCCGGGTGACGGTGAAGGCGGCCGTGCCGTCCTCACCGGTCACGAGGATCTCGTCGCCGGACCCGATGTCGACCAGGCGGTCGAAGACACCGTCGTCGGAGGACGCGGTGTGCCCGACGATGACGGCGTTGCCGTCCTCGCCCGGGACGGAGCCGTCACGCCACCAGCCGGTCTCGTCGAGGGCCGCCGGGACCTCCTGGGCGTTCTCCGGCGTCGTGCCGACCGGCTCGACCGGTGCATCGATCCCGAGCGACTCGATCTCGATGCGCTCGGGAGCACCGGTCGACCCGTCGACGAGGTCGCGGTCGGCGGAGGCCCACGGCGAGGCGGGGGTGGACGCCGAACGGACCGGCCCAGGATCGGGCCGGTCCGTCGGCAGGTTGACCAGGACCCCCGCCAGCAGCAGGAGGCAGGCTGCCAGGGCAGCGGGAAGGTCCTTCTTCACGGTCGGGTCGTGCTCAGGCGGTGCGACGCAGGCGACGGGCGCCGAGCGCGGCTCCACCGGCGAGCGTCAGGGCGGCGAGCGCACCGAGCCCGGCGGCCGAGCCACCGGTGCCGCTGCCGGCGGCCGGGGCGACCGTCGGGTGGAGGGCGGCGGCGCGGGCGCAGTCCTGCTCGACCTCGACCTCGTTGATCTGGACGACCTCCTCGGACCCGGCGATGGCGACGTAGATGATCAGGTCGCGCTCGGTGTCGATGGTGCGGCTCGCACCCACGGCGAGCTCGAACTCACCGTCGGGACGGTCCTCGTCCTCGTCGCCGTACAGCACGAAGAGGTCGTCGTCGGAGACGTTGGTGAAGGTCACGCCCTGGCAGACGGCGCTGGTCTCGACCAGGCCGGACTCGACGATCTCACCACCGAGGCAGTCGGGGGACACGGTGACCGGGAAGCGGGAGGTGGCTCCCTCGGGGAACGCGAAGCCCTCGTCGGGCACGGCGGTGAACTCGACCGGGAACCCGCCGTTGAAGTAGTCGGCGAGGTCGAGCGTCCCGGCCGGGACCTCGTTGCCGAACCCGCCGAAGCCCACGCCGTAGCTGACGTTCTCCGTCGGCGGGAGGACGACGGTGCACGGGTCGGGGAAGGTCACGGCGGGGACGTCGATGATCGTCGGGGCAGGGGCGACGGTCACGGTGACGGAGCCGGTGCCGTCCAAGGTGACGCCGTCCTCGGTGGCCGAGAGGGTGAAGGTGTACTCGCCGGGCTCGGTGAGGACGACGTCCTCCTCGTCGGTGAGGGCCTCGCGCTCGCCGTCGAAGCTCGTGGCCGGGGTGGAGGAGGCGGTCAGCGTGGTCGCACCGCCGTCCTCGGGCAGCACGACCCAGGAGAGGGTCACGGTGCCGCCGGCGGTGATGGTGGTCTCGTCGACGGAGAGGTCGACGGTCGCGGCGTTGGCCGGGGAGGCGACGAACATCACCCCCACGAGGGCGAGTACGGGCAGCAGCAGAAGTCGACGCATGGGGATCCTCCCGATGGGGGTCGGCACGGCGCCGACGGGCGATGGCACCGTAGCACCGTTTGGGGGTCCGTGGTACGACCTGGTCCGGCGTCGTCCTGCGCCGCGGGCGCGGGGCTCAGGCGAGCGCGGCCGTGACGACGACGGTCGTCTCGAACTCCCTGCCGTTCCAGTCGCCACAGGTCCTGAGGACGAGCCCGCTCGGACCGTCGGTGCGGTAGAGCTCGGGGGCGGTGCGGCGGAACTCCTCGGGGGTGAGGGTGCGGGTCCGCTCGACCACGAAGACGACGGTGCCGTCTGGACCGGTGACGCGGACCTCGTCGCCCGGTGCGAGCTCGCCGAGCCGGTCGAACACGCCGTCGGCAGCGGAGGCCGTGTGACCGACGACCACGGCGTTCCCGGGCGCTCCCGGCACCGCGCCGTCGCGCCACCACCCGACGGTGTCGATGAAGTGCGGGACCTCCTGGCCGCCGCCTGAGGTGATGCCGACGGGCTCGACGGGGGCGTCGACGTCGAGTCCGTCGATCACGAGCCGTTCGGGAGTGCCGGTCGTGGTGGGTCCGGGGGTCGGGGCCGCGGGCACGTGGGCGACCGGTCGAAGCGGTTCGACGGTGTGGGCCGCCGACCGGACCCTCGGGAGCGGGTCGCGCGTCCTGGACGGGCTCGTCGTGGTGCATCGCCCACCCGCCGGCGAGGACGAGGCCCGCGACGATCGTCGCCAGGAGGTTCCTCATCGGGGCGGGTCGTCAGTCGGCGGAGCGCAGCGGCCCCACCGGGGCGGTGCCGTCGTTGTCCCTCGACGTGGACGTGGGTCCTGCGGCGACGCCAGCGTCGGGGATGTCGGTCGGGCGGGTCGGTGTCTGGTCGTCGGTGTCGTCACCGGTCGTCGCCTCGGGGTCGGGCGAGGGCTCGGTCTCCGGCTGGGCCTCGCCCTTCTCCTCATCGGCGGGCGGGGCGGCCGACGTCACCTCGACGGTGCGGCTCTCGACGACGCGCTCGTCGGCGCCGCTCTCCAGCACCTCGACGGTGAACGTGTACGTGCCCGAGCGGGGCACATTGATGGACAGGGTGCCGACCGCGTCCTCGACGGGTCCGGCGAAGTCCGTCGCCGGCTCGGAGCGGGCGGTGATGGACTCGATGGTCCGTCCCTCCTGCGGTGCGACGTTCCAGTCGATGGTGACGGCACCGGGGCCGGAGGTCGGCGTCACGTTGAACGAGACGGTGGCGGCGCCGGCGGTGGCCGCGAGGAGCACGGCGGCGACGAGGGCGGTGACGGCGAGCACGGGGGCCATGATGAGTCGGCGCCCGGCGAGGGCCTTCCTGAGCGGGTCGGCGAAGGCCGACGTTCCGAGCGCAACGTAACCCGGTGGGGCCGTGCGACACGGGAGCGTCGGTGGTGTCGGAGAAACAAGCAGACTTGACGGTTTTCACGGCCGGCGATCATGATGCCCCGATGAGCCCCGTGCGAACCCCGCAGGCCGAGCGGACGGCCGCCATGCGGCTGCGGTTGATGGAGGCGACGGTCGAGTGCCTGGTCGAGCTCGGCTGGTCCGGCACGTCCACGACGGTGGTCAGCCAGCGTGCGGGGGTCAGCCGCGGGGCCCAGCTCCACCACTTCCCGACCAAGCAGGCGCTCGTGCTCGCCGCCGTCGAGCACCTCGCCGAGCGACGTCGAGAGACCCTCACCGACGCGGCGGCGGCGTTGCCCGAGCACGGGCGGACGCGTGCGGTGCTCGACGTGCTCGCGGCACAGTTCACGTCGCCGGTCTTCTTCGCCGCCCTCGAGCTGTGGGTGGCGGCCCGGACCGACCCCGAGCTGCGCGAGGCCGTCGCCCCGTTGGAGCGTCGCATGGGCCGCGAGACCCACGCGCACGCCCTGCACCTGCTCGACGTCGACGAGGCGCGGGGAGCCAACCGAGCCCTCGTCCAGGCCACCTTGGACCTGCTGCGCGGACTCGGCCTCGCCGCGTCGCTCAGCGACGACACCGCCCGCCGCGACGTCGTGCTCGACGCGTGGGCCCTGACCCTCGAGACCCAGCTGGAGCGCTCATGAGCACCCTCGACGCCGTCCTGACCGACCTGGCCGCCGAGAGCGAGCAGCTCGAGTCGTGGGTCGTGCCGCTCGACGCCGACGGATGGGCCACCGTCACGACGCCCGAGGGGTGGACGGTCGCGCACCAGGTCGGGCACCTCGCCTGGACCGACGAGGCCTCCGTCGCGGCGGTGACCGGGGACCCTGCCTTCGCGGCCGGGATGAAGGCGGCGGCCGCGAACCCGTCGGGGTTCGTGGACGAGGCCGCCGAGCAGTGGGCCGCCCGGGACCCGCAGGAGCTCCTGGTGTGTTGGCGCGAGGGGCGCAGCCGCCTGTCCGAGGCACTGCGGGCGGTCCCGGCAGGGGAGAAGGTGCCATGGTTCGGGCCACCGATGAGCCCGACCTCCATGGCGACGGCACGCGTCATGGAGACCTGGGCGCACGGCCACGACGTCGCCGAGGCGCTGGGCGTCGAGGTGCCACGGACCGATCGCTGTCGCCACGTCTGCCACATCGGTGTGCGGACGCGCGGCTTCGCGTTCATGGTCCGTGGTCTGGAGGCGCCGAGCGTCGACGTCCAGGTACGGCTGACCGCGCCGTCGGGCGAGGAGTGGACGTGGGGCCCCGACGACGCCGACGAGCGCATCACCGGCTCGGCATGGGACTTCGCGCTGCTGGCGACGCGTCGGCGCCACCTCGACGACCTCGACGTCCGCGCCGAGGGCGAGCAGGCAGCCGCCTGGCTGCCCATCGTCCAAGCCTTCGCCGGACTGCCGGGCAACGACCCGAAGCGCCTCGTCGAGCGCTGAGCCGATGAGGGAACACCGGCAGCACAGCGGTCGTCCAGGCACACCGGGGTCATGATCGGCGTCCTCGCGGACCATCCCGACGATGGCTCGACCGCCGAGCGAGAGGCGTGGTCCCGGCGCCTGGAGACGTCCTTGGCCTCCGAGTCCGGATGGTGGGTCGACCGGGTCGGGAGCACCGGCTCGCAGGACCTGTCGACGTCGGAGGCGTGGGTGCTGCTCGGGTGGGTGGAGACCGCTGCCTCCCGCATCGGGACCGAGGGGCGGGCCGACCTGGTCGAGCGGGTGGCCTTCATCCTCGCGCTGCGGGAGGCCGGACCGCTCGATCGGCGCGACCGGTCCGTGGTGGCGAGCCCGGTCAGACGGGCCGCGGAGGTGCGGGGCCTCGAGTTCGAGGACCTGGTGGAGACCGGGTGCGACCGGGCCGGGGCGCTCGGGCGAGCGTGCCTGGACTGGTTGCTCGAGGAGTCACCGGAGGTGCCACTGACCCATCGCAAGGTCCCGACAGGTAGTGGCGGCGTCGCCTTCGTGCGTGAGTCGGCCTCCCGCGACGGGGTCGCGACGCGACCACTGGACGACCGACCGAACGCTTCCGCACCGTCCAGCGGTGCCGCGCCTCGGGTAGGGCGGACCGGACCTCTCAGGCTCACACTCCTGGTCGCGGGGTCCGTCGCGGTCGTCGCGGTCGTCGTCGTCCTTCGCGACCGCGGGGTGCTCCCGGTCGCGGGTCCGGCCGTCGCGGTGCTGGCGACGCCCTGGCTCCTGACGGGCGCCGCGTGGTGGAGCGACCGACGCGTCCGGCGCGCGGCACGGCTCGGCCCGGGTCTCGCGGCACTGGTCCGTTCGCTCGAGGACGGCTCTGGACGGTGCACCCGATCCGCCGACGGGGTGGATCGCGCGAGCTCTCGCCTCCTGCACGCGCTGCGGCGACGGGACCGTGCCCACCGTCGCGGCCCACGCGACGAGCAACAAAACAAACAGGGTTGACTGTTTGTTGCGGTGTCCGTCATGCTCGGAGCGTGACCGTCCGCATCGGCAACTGCTCCGGCTACTACGGGGACCGCCCCACCGCGTTCCGCGAGATGCTCGAGGGCGGGGAGCTGGACTTCCTCACGGGGGACTACCTGGCCGAGCTGACGATGCTGATCCTCGGCAAGGACCGGATGAAGGACCCTGCCACCGGCTACGCCAAGACGTTCGTGCGCCAGATGCACGACGCGATGGGCCTGGCCAAGGAGCGCGGTGTCCGCGTGGTCACCAACGCCGGCGGCCTCAACCCGGCCGGGCTCGCCGACCGGCTCCGCGAGATCGCCTCCGAGCAGGGGCTCGACCTGCGCGTCGCCCACGTGGAGGGCGACGACCTGCGTGAGCGCGCCGAGGAGCTCGGCTTCGGACAGGTCGTCACCGCCAACGCCTACCTCGGCGCCTTCGGGATCGCTGCCGCGCTCGACGCCGGCGCGGACGTCGTGGTGACGGGCCGGGTCACCGACGCCTCCGTCGTCATGGGGCCGGCCATCCACGCCCACGGGTGGGGGCGCGACGACCTCGACGCGCTCGCCGGCGCTCTCGTGGCCGGCCACGTCATCGAGTGCGGCACCCAGGCCACGGGGGGCAACTTCAGCGGCTTCAGGGACCTCGACCTGACGCGACCGCTCGGCTTCCCGATCGCCGAGGTCGACGCCGACGGCAGCAGCGTCATCTCCAAGCACGCCGGGAGCGGTGGGGCCGTCACGGTCGACACGGTCACCGCCCAGCTCGTCTACGAGATCCAGGGCACCGACTACCTGAACCCCGACGTGGTCGCGCACCTCGACACCGTCGAGCTCGCCCCCGACGGCCAGGACCGGGTCCGGATCTCCGGCGTCCGCGGCAGCGCCCCGCCGGCGACCACCAAGGTCTGCCTGAACCTGCTCGGCGGCTTCCGCAACGGTGTCGAGGTGCTGCTGACCGGGCTCGACGTGGAGCCCAAGGCCGCCTGGGTGCGCCGTCAGGTGGAGCAGGCGCTGCAGAGCGACCCGCCCGGCGAGCTCGTCTGGACCCTCGACCGCACCGACGTGTTCGACCCTCCCAGCCAGGCCGCGGCCACCTCCGTGCTGCGGTGCACGGCGAAGAGCGGGCGGCCCGAGCCTGTCGGCCGCGCCTTCAGCGACGCGTTCGTCAACATCGCCCTCGCCTCGATCCCCGGGTTCACGCTCACGGCGCCTCCGGGGCGGGGGGAACCGTTCGGCGTCTACCGGCCTGCGTACGTGCCGCAGGACGAGGTGCCGCACGTGGTCGTCCACGCCGACGGTCGCCGCGAGGAGATCCCTGCCCCGAGCTCGACCGTCGAGTCATCGGACGTCGAGCCCGTGGCGACGTGGACGGTCCCGGACCTCGGTCCCACCGAGTCCCGACCTCTCGGCGAGCTCGTCCACGCCCGTTCCGGTGACAAGGGCGGCGACGCCAACGTCGGCATCTGGGTCGCCGCCGACCACCCGGCCCGCGACGACGCGGTCGACTGGCTCGGGGCGACCGTCGACCCCGACTGGGTGCGCGACCGGCTGCCCGAGGCCGCGGCCCTCGACGTCGACGTGCACCCGCTGCCGAACCTCGGCGGGGTCAACGTCGTCATCCGTGGCCTGCTGGGCGAGGGCGTCTCGTCCTCGACCCGGCTCGACCCCCAGGCGAAGGCCCTCGGGGAGTGGCTGCGCGCCCGCGTCGTCCCCGCGCCGACCGTCCTGCTGACCCCTCGCTCCCACCTGTCGGAGCCGGAACCCCTGGAGTCCTCATCGTGACCGACCTCTGGAACACCCCGGAGCGACGGGCCCTGCGCACCGCGGTGGAGCAGTTCACCGTGCGGGAGATCACCCCGCACCTCCCGCAGTGGGAGGACGACGGACAGCTGCCGCGCGAGCTGCACGCCGCCACCGCCAAGGCCGGCTTCCTCGCCGTCGGCTACGCCGAGGAGGTCGGTGGCGCGGGTGGGGACGCGATCGACGCGTGCGTCGTCACCGAGGCGATGCTCGAGGCCGGCGGCTCCACCGGTCTGCAGGCGAGCCTGTTCACCCACTCGATCGCCGTCCCCCACATCATCGACGCCGGTGCCCGGCACCTCCTCGACGCCTACGTCCGCCCGACGCTCGCCGGCGACATGATCGGCTCGCTCGGCGTCACCGAGCCCAGCGGCGGGTCCGACGTCGCGAACATCCGCACCCGCGCCGTCCGCGACGGCGACCACTACGTCGTCAACGGCGCCAAGACGTTCATCACCTCCGGGGTACGGGCCGACTTCGTCACCACGGCCGTCCGCACCGGCGGCGACGGGCCCAGTACCCAAGGAGCTCGGGGGATCTCCCTGCTCGTCATCGACAAGGGAGCGCCCGGCTTCACCGTGAGCAAGAGCCTGCGCAAGATGGGCTGGCACTGCTCCGACACCGCCGAGCTGGCCTTCGACGACGTCCGCGTGCCGGTCGAGAACCTGGTCGGCGAGGAGAACGGCGGGTTCTACCTCGTCATGCAGCAGTTCGTGGGCGAGCGGCTCGGCCTGGCCGTGCAGTCCTACAGCACCGCGCAGAGGGCCCTCGACCTCGCCGTCGCCTACACCCGCGAGCGCGACACGTTCGGCCGGCCACTCATCACCCGCCAGGTGATCCGCCACAAGCTCGTCGACATGCACGCACGCACGGCTGCGGCCCGTGCCCTCACGCGGCAGGCTCTCGTGCGTTCCCTGGAGACGCCGAAGACCGACCCGTCGCTGATCCTCGACGCCGTCACCGCGAAGAACGTCTCCGTCGCCGCCGTCGAGCACGTCGTGCACGAGGCCGTACAGATCTTCGGCGGCATGGGCTACATGCGCGAGTCCGAGATCGACCGCCACTACCGCGACGCGCGGATCCTCGGCATCGGTGGCGGCGCCACCGAGGTCATGAAGGACCTGTCCGCGAAGCTGTTGGGGTACTGACGTGCGCGGCCCCGCCCGTCCCTCGAGGAGGCGAGATTCCCATGAGGTCGTGGGAATCTGCGCAGCCGCACCCCGATCGGTGTCACAGCAACCGTCTCGCTCGTCAGAGGGTCGCTCAGGCACCGACCACCACCCTGCGCACCACCGCGGGCCGACCCCCGAGGAGCACGTCGCATGAAGACCACCGTCGACCCCACCTCGCCGACGTACACCGAGAACCGCGAGGCGATGCTCGAGCGCGTCGCCGACCTCGCCGCGCAGCACGCCAAGGCGCTCGCCGGTGGCGGGGAGAAGTACGTCGAGCGGCACCACCGCCGCGGCAAGCTCACCGCCCGCGAGCGCATCGAGCTGCTCCTCGACCCCGACGCACCCTTCCTCGAGCTCGGGACCCTCGCCGCGTGGGGTACCGACTTCGCCGTCGGCGGCTCGATCGTCACCGGCATCGGCGTCGTCGAGGGCGTCGAGTGCATGATCGTCGCCAACGACCCCACCGTGAAGGGCGGTTCCTCGAACCCGTCAACGCTCAAGAAGGGTCGCCGTGCCGCGCAGATCGCCGCGGAGAACGGTCTGCCGACGATCAACCTCGTCGAGTCCGGCGGTGCCGACCTGCCCACCCAGAAGGACATCTTCATCCCCGGCGGGCAGAGCTTCCGCGACATCACGCGCGCGTCCGCCGCTCGCTGCCCCACCGTCGCGCTGGTGTTCGGCAACTCCACCGCCGGCGGCGCCTACGTCCCCGGCATGAGCGACTACGTCGTCATGGTGAAGGAGGGTGCGAAGGTCTTCCTCGGCGGCCCACCGCTGGTCAAGATGGCCACCGGCGAGGAGTCGGACGACGAGTCCCTCGGCGGGGCGGAGATGCACGCTCGCGCGTCCGGGCTCGCCGACTACCTCGCCGTCGACGAGCACGACGCGATCCGCCTCGGCCGCCAGATCGTGCGGCGCCTCAACTGGACCAAGAAGGGGCCCACTCCCGCGTCCGACTACGCCGAGCCCGTCCTCGACCCCGAGGACCTGCTCGGCATCGTCCCGACCGACCTCAAGGTGCCGTTCGACCCGCGCGAGGTGATCGCGCGTCTGGTCGACGGGAGCGAGTTCGACGAGTTCAAGCCGCTGTACGGCTCGAGCCTCGTCACGGGCTTCGCGCAGCTGCACGGGTACCCGATCGGCGTCCTCGCCAACGCGCAGGGCGTCCTGTTCAGCCAGGAGGCGCAGAAGGCCGCTCAGTTCATCCAGCTGGCGAACCAGAGCGACACGCCGTTGCTGTTCCTGCACAACACCACCGGCTACATGGTCGGCGCGGAGTACGAGCAGGGCGGCATCATCAAGCACGGCGCGCAGATGATCAACGCCGTCTCCAACTCGACCGTGCCACACCTGTCCGTCGTGATGGGCGCGTCCTACGGTGCAGGGCACTACGGCATGAGCGGACGCGCCTACGACCCGCGCTTCATGTTCAGCTGGGTCGGCGCGAAGTCGGCGGTCATGGGCCCGGCGCAGCTCGCCGGCGTCATCTCGATCGTGGCCCGTGGTGCCGCCGAGGCGAAGGGCCAGGCCTACGACGAGGAGGCCGACGCCCAGATGCGCGCCTACATCGAGAAGCAGATCGAGGAGCAGTCGCTGGCGTACTTCACGTCGGGGATGGGCTACGACGACGGCGTCATCGACCCCCGCGACACCCGCAGCATCCTCGGCATGTGCCTGTCCGCCATCCACACCGTCCCCGTCGAGGGCGCCCGCGGCTACGGGGTGTTCCGCCTGTGAGTGCTCCGGTCCTCCGCCCCAGCGCCATGACCGATTCCCATGACCTCCTGGGAATCGTGCAGACTCCCGGTGCCCGAGCACGGCTTTCCCGCACCGGTCCAGGGTTCCTTCCCGTGGTCGGCGCACGACCTCCGTGGTCGAGGTCGGGTTCCCAGGAGGTCCTGGGAATCCGCGATGAGAGGACTCCCCGATGATCCGCACCGTCCTGGTGGCCAACCGCGGCGAGATCGCGCGGCGGGTCTTCCGCACGTGCCGCGACCTCGGCATCGCCACGGTCGCCGTCCACTCCGACGCCGATGCCGACGCGCCGTTCGTGCGCGACGCGGACCGCGCGGTCCGGCTCCCGGGGAGCAGCCCGGCCGAGACCTACCTGCGCGCCGACCTCGTCCTCGCCGCCGCCCGCGACGCCGGGGCCGACGCGATCCACCCCGGGTACGGGTTCCTGTCCGAGAACGCCGACTTCGCCCGTGCCGTCATCGACGCTGGCCTCACCTGGATCGGTCCCTCGCCGGAGTCGATCGAGGCGATGGGCAGCAAGATCCGCGCCAAGGAGCTCATGGCCGACGCCGGCGTGCCGATCCTCAGCGTCGACCCGCAGTCGGCGACGCCCGCGGACTTCCCGCTGCTCGTCAAGGCGTCCGCCGGTGGCGGTGGACGGGGGATGCGCGTCGTCGACGACCCGGCCGACCTCGAGGGCGAGCTCACCGCCGCTGCTGCCGAGGCCGCGTCGGCGTTCGGCGACGACACCGTCTTCGTCGAGCCGTACCTGCCGACCGCGCGCCACGTCGAGGTGCAGGTCCTCGCGGACACCCACGGCACCACGTGGGTCGTCGGCGATCGTGACTGCTCGATCCAGCGACGTCACCAGAAGGTCGTCGAGGAGGCGCCCGCCCCCAACCTCGCCCCTCCCGTGCGCGAGCTGCTGCACGACGCTGCCCGCAAGGCCGCCGAGGCGGTCGACTACGTCGGCGCTGGGACGGTCGAGTTCCTCGTCGCCGACGGCCACGAGGACACCGGCCGCGTGCACTTCCTGGAGATGAACACCCGCCTGCAGGTGGAGCACCCGGTCACCGAGGCGGTCACCGGGCTCGACCTGGTGGCCCTGCAGATCGCCGTCGCCGAAGGGGAGCGACTCGAGGCCGAGCCGCCCGCGTCGACCGGCCACGCCGTCGAGGTGCGCCTCTACGCCGAGGACCCGGCCAGCGACTGGACGCCGCAGACCGGCACCGTGGCGACCTTCGACGTCGACGGCTCCCGCTTCGAGGGGCCGAGCGGGGCGGGGCTGCGCGTCGACTCCGGCGTGGAGGCCGGCAGCGTCGTCGGCGTCCACTATGACGCGATGCTCGCCAAGGTGATCGCGCTCGGCCGCGACCGGCGCTCGGCCCTGAGGACGCTCGAGGGGGCCCTGCGTCGCGCCCGTGTCACCGGCGTGCGCACCAACATCGACCTGCTGCGAGCGATCCTCGTCGACGAGGAGTTCGTGGCCGAACGCGTCCACACCGCCCTGCTCGCCGAGCGGCTGGCGGCCTGGACGGGACCGGCGATCGACGAGCCCACGCTGCAGCGCCACGTCCTCGCCGCAGCGCTCGCCTCGGCCCGGACCGCGACGGCCGGGGCGGCGGTGCTCGCTCGGATCCCGACGGCCTACCGCAACGTGCCCTCCCAGCCACGCACCCGTGCCTTCCGCCACGGAGAGCAGGAGCTGTCGGTCACCTATGCGGCCCGGGGGGCGTCGCTCGTCAGCGACGCGCTCGACTCGGTCCACGTGGTCGATGCGACCGCCCGCCGGGTCGTGCTCGACGTGTGCGGGGTCCGCGAGACCTACGTGGTCGACGTCCGCGACGACGCCGTCGACGTCACCGGCCCCGCCGGCACGACGACCCTCGAGCCGGTGCCGACGTTCGTCGACCCCGCCGACGTCGTGGCCGAGGGGTCGCTGCTGGCGCCCATGCCGGCGTCGGTCGTCAGCGTCGCCGTCGAGCAGGGCCAGGAGGTGAGCGCGGGACAGACCGTCCTGGTGCTCGAGGCCATGAAGATGCAGCACACCATCACCGCGCCGACCGACGGCGTGGTCGGCGAGCTCGCCGTCGCCGAGGGCACGCAGGTCGAGTCCGGCGCCGTCCTCGCCGTCATCGAGTCCACCACCGTCGACGGCGCGAACGAAGGGAACCCCTGATGAGCCAGTTCACCGAGAGCCAGGAGCGACGCGAGCTCCGCAAGGCGGTCGCCGCCCTCGGCGCGTCGTACGGCGAGAGGTACTTCTACGAGGCCGCCAAGGAGGGTCGCAAGACCACCGAGCTGTGGGCCGAGGCCGGCAAGCTCGGCTACCTCGGCGTCTCCATCCCCGAGGAGTTCGGCGGCGGGGGCGGCGACATCGGCGACCTCGCGGCGGTGTGCGAGGAGCTCGCGACGGCCGGCTGCCCACTGCTGCTGATGGTCGTGAGCCCCGCGATCGTCGGCACGACGATCGCCCAGTACGGCACGCAGGAGCAGAAGGAGCGCTGGCTGCCCGGGCTGGCCGACGGCACGGCGACCTACGCGTTCTCCATCACCGAGCCCGACGCGGGCTCCAACTCCCACAACATCGTCACGAACGCCGAGAAGGGCGAGGACGGCGGCTGGGTCCTCAACGGCACCAAGACGTACATCTCCGGCGTCGACGAGGCGAGCCACCTGCTCGTCGTCGCCCGCACCTCCGACGAGCGCACGGGCAAGCTCAAGCCGTGCCTGTTCATGGTGCCGACCGACGCGGAGGGGTTCACCAAGCAGCAGATCGACATGGGCGTGGTCAGCCCCGAGAAGCAGTTCACGCTGTTCTTCGACGACGTGCGCCTGAGCCCCGACGCCCTGGTCGGCAGCGAGGACGCCGGGCTCGAGCAGCTGTTCGCGGGGCTCAACCCCGAGCGCATCATGGCGGCGTCGATGGCCACCGGCACCGCCCGCTGGGCGATCCGCAAGGCCGTCGCCTACGCCAAGGAGCGCGAGGTGTGGGGCCGGCCGATCGGTGCGCACCAGGCCATCAGCCACCCGCTGGCCCGCCTGCACATCGACGTGGAGATGGCGCGTCTGCTCACCCAGAAGGCGTCGGCGCTCTACGCCGCGGGTGATCACATGCGAGCCGGCGAGGCCGCGAACATGGCCAAGGTGGCCGCGGGCGAGGCGGCCGCGAAGGCCGTCGACCAGGCCATCCAGACCCACGGCGGCAACGGCCTGGCCAACGAGTACGGCCTCGTCCAGGCCGTCGCCTCCTCGCGTCTGTCGAACATCGCCCCCGTCTCGCGGGAGATGGCGCTGAACTTCGTGGCGCAGTTCTCCCTCGGCCTGCCGAAGTCCTACTGACCCGCCCCCTCCCCAGGAGCAGCCACCATGACCGAGCTCGTCCACCTCGAGACCGCCGCCGGCGTCGCGACGGTCACGCTCGACAGCGAGCGCAACCGCAACGCGTTGAGCCGCCAGCTGGTCGGCGAGCTGGCCGACCGGCTCGAGCAGGCCGACGCCGACGAGAGCGTCCGCGCGATCGTCGTCCGTTCGGCCCACCGGGTCTTCTGCTCCGGGGCCGACCTGTCGGAGGCGGCCTCCGGCGGGATGCAGGAGGGTGCACGGGCGATCGTCGCGCTGCAGCGGCAGATCGCCGCGGCAGCCACCCCGGTCGTCGTCGAGCTCGCCGGTCCGGTGCGCGCGGGCGGGCTCGGCATCGTCGGGGCGGCCGACGTGGTCGTGGCGGCGGAGTCGGTCACCTTCGCGCTCACCGAGGTGCGCCTCGCCCTGGCACCCGCGGTCATCTCGCTCACCCTGCTCGAACGCTTCACCGACCGTGCCGCCGCCGAGCTCTTCCTCACCGGTCGCACCTTCGACGCCGCCGAGGCGCAGCGCGTCGGGCTCGTCACGCGCACCGTCCCCGACGACGCGCTCGGGGACGAGGTGGCCGGGGTCGTCGGCGACCTCGTGAAGGGCTACCCGCAGGGACTGCGCGAGACGAAGCGGCTGCTGAACCACGACCTGCTCGCCCGGATCGACGCCCTCGGCGAGCAGGTCGCCGCGCAGTCGGCGGACCTGTTCGGCAGCGCCGAGGCGCGCGAGGCGATGGCGGCCTTCCTGCAGCGTCGTTCGTCGGGAGCGTGAGACGGGTCGCACGGACCGGGACGACGCTGAATCGGTGAGGACGAGACCGTAGACTTCAGCGTTCCCTCCATCCGTGCGCGCCAGAAGGACCCATCGTGAGCGAGACCAGCGCCGAGCAGCGAGCCGTCGCCGCCGAGCAGGCGTACGTCGACGTCGTCTACGAGCGCCTCGAGGAGTCGGCCAAGGTCGCCACGTCGTTGGTCAAGGAGGGGTACGCCCGCGGCACGGTGGGCAACGAGGGTGGCCTCGTCGAGCGCGACGCCATGGTCTTCCAGGCCCAACGTCGCCTGTCGGCGCTCAACGCCGCGCACGAGGGACTGGTCTTCGGGCGTCTCGACCTCACCGACGGCGAGGCCCGCTACATCGGTCGCATCGGCGTGCGCGACGCCGACCGCGAGATCCTGCTCGTGGACTGGCGGGCGCCGGCGGCCGCGCTGTTCTACCAGGCCACCGCCCAGGAGCCGTCCGGCGTCATCCGCCGTCGCGTGCTGCGCAGCTCCGGCAAGCGCGTCGTCGGCGTCGAGGACGACCTCCTGGACGCCGAGGCCGCTCCGGAGGACATGGAGGTCATCGGCGAGGGTGCGCTGCTGGCGAGCCTGTCGCGCGCCCGCGACGCCACGATGCACTCGGTCGTCGCCACGATCCAGAAGGAGCAGGACGAGGCCATCCGCGCACCCGTCCGCGGGGCCACCATCATCGGGGGTGGCCCAGGGACCGGCAAGACCGTCGTCGCCCTGCACCGGGCCGCCTTCCTGCTCTACTCCGACCGTCGCCGGTTCGAGCGCGGCGGGGTGCTGGTGGTCGGGCCGTCGTCGGTCTTCATGGCCTACATCGAACGGGTCCTGCCGAGCCTGGGCGAGACCGCCGTGACGCTCCGCTCCCTCGGCGAGGTCGTCGACGGCATCCGCGCCGGCGAGCACGACGACGCCGTCGCGGCGGCGGCCAAGGGCTCGGCCCGCATGCTGGCCGTGCTGAGGCGTCTGGCGCGCGCCCCACAGCCGGGCGAGCCCACGTCGTTCCGCTACTTCTACAAGGACGACGTCCTGACCCTCGACGCCAAGCAGCTCGCGGGCATCCGCCGCACCCTGCTGTCCGGCCTCAAGCGCAACCGCGCCTACGCCAAGGCACCTGCGGCGGTCGCCTCGGCCCTGTGGCGCCAGGTGCACGGAGAGCGCGCTCTGGAGAAGGGCGAGGAGGAGTTCCTCGAGGTCCTCACCTCTGACCACCGCTTCGTCGACTTCATCGAGGCGTGGTGGCCGCCGGTCGACGCCGTCGAGCTGTGGCGCACCCTCGGCCGACGCCTGCCCGAGCTCGCCGACGGCGCCTTCGACGCCGAGGAGGTCGCCGCGATGCGAGCCTCGTGGGCGGTGTCGACGCAGGAGGGAGGCGTCCCGCGCATCGAGGACGTGCCGCTCATCGACGAGCTGCGCTACCTCGTCGGCGAGGTCCCGCCGCCGGAGGAGGAGCACGACGACGTCCCCCGCCAGCTGATGAGCTTCGAGCGGCGCGAGCGCGAGCAGGACGATGCGCTGCGCTCCACCACCAGCATCGAGGACGACGGCTACGCCCACGTGCTCGTCGACGAGGCGCAGGACCTCTCGCCGATGCAGTGGCGGATGCTGGGACGCCGAGGCCGCCAGGCCAGCTGGACGATCGTCGGCGACCCGGCGCAGTCGTCGTGGCCCGCGCCGCAGGAGGCGGCCGACGCCCGGGCGGAGGCCCTCGCCGGCAAGGACGAGCACCGCTTCCGCCTCTCCACCAACTACCGCAACTCCGCGGAGGTCTACGACCTCGCCGCACGCGTCGCCAAGGTGGCCATCCCCGGCGCCGACCTCGCCGACGCCGTCCGCCGCACCGGCGAGCAGCCCGACCACCGCTGGGTGGCCGACGCCGACCTCGCCGCCTCGGTCGCAGAGACCGCCCGCGAGCTGCTCGAGCGCGTCGACGGGACCGTAGCCGTCGTCGCGCCCCGGGCCGCGCTCGGCACCGTCCGCGCGGACCTCGCGGACCTCGTGGCCGCCCACCCCGACCGGTTGCGCGTGCTCGACGGGCTCGACACCAAGGGCCTGGAGTTCGACGCCGTCGCGGTGGTGGAGCCCGACGCGATCATCGCGGAGTCCGAGGCGGGCTGGCGCACCTTCTACGTCGTGCTCACCCGCGCCACGCAGCTGCTCGTCACCGTCGGCACGAGCGAGACGTGGCTGGCGCGCGTCGCATGAGGGGATCCCTGGTGCGGACGACCCTGCGTCTCCTGCTCGCCGTGGCGATCGGGCTCGCCGCCGGCCTGCCGGTCGCCTGGGTGACGTTCACCGACAGCGTCCGGGAGCTGACCATCGGGCCGCACCAGGCCACGGTCCGGCCCGCCTTCGACTCCCACGCGACGCTCGACTTCGGTCCCCTGCTGCCCCTCGTGCGCGTCCCCGTCGACGCACCGGGCTCGCTCGGCGTCGACATCCGTCTCGGCGAGGCTCAGGTCGAGACGCTCGAGGAGCTGGTGCAGCAGGACGCGGTCATCGCGAGCCAGCCGCAGGGCGAGATCGCGGAGGTGCGTGCCGCCGTCGCTGACATGGCGACCGTGGCCGTGCTGCGCGGCGCGGGGGTCACCCTCATCGTCACGGCGCTCACCGTTGGCGTGTGGCGCGGCGTCGGTCCTCGTCGGCGCCGGCGACTCGTGCACGACCTGCGCCACCCGTCCGCACCGCAGCTGGTGACGACCTTGACGCTGGTCGCCGCTCTGGGCGTCGGCGTCGCCCTCGTCGTCACCTCGCCGGACGAGGGGGAACGACCCGAGCCGGACTGGGTCGGCGTGCGGTCGGTCTTTCCTCAGCTGCCCGCCGACCCCGTGCTCGACACCCTCCAGATCAGCGACGGCTCCATCACCCGAGGATCTCGCGCCCTCGTGGAGGGCGCGCTGTACCTCTACGAGGACTCCGTCTCCTTCTACGGCGAGCTCGCCGAGACCGCCGCCGAGGCACAGCTGCGAATGCCCGAGGAGGACGAGTTCACGGCGCTCGTCGTCGCCGACCGGCACGACAACATCGGCATGGACCCCGTCGCTCGCGTGATCGCCGACCTCGCCGGCGCCGAGCTGCTCGTCAACGTCGGCGACGACACGTCCCAGGGCGACGACTGGGAGCAGTTCAGCGTCAACTCCCTCGCTCGCGAGTTCGACGGGTTCGACAAGGTCGCCGTCACCGGCAACCACGACACCGAGACCACCGAGCAGCAGCTGCGCGACGCGGGCTTCACCGTGCTCGAGGGCGAGCCGGTCGAGGTCGGTGGCGTGCGCTTCCTCGGCGACAACGACCCGCGCGGGACGACGCTCGCGGGCTACACCGAGACCGCCGAGGAGCGCGACCGGCTCGTGCTCGAGCAGGACGCGGAGCTGCTCGAGGCAGCGTGTGTGGCCGACGAGGCCGAGGAGCGCGCGAGCGTGCTCGTGGTGCACTCCTGGGGCTCGGCCCGGGACGTGGCGGCGTCGGGATGCACCGACCTCGTGCTCTCGGGCCACCTGCACTACCAGGTGGGGCCACAGGCGATCGAGGGCGACGGCGAGTCCCCCACGACGCGGCTGACGATCGGGTCGACCGGTGGTGCCGTGTTCCCCATCGCGCTCGGCAGCAAGCTGCGGCGCGAGGCGCAGGTCGCCGTCGTCACCTTCGACGCCGACGGGGTGCCCGTGGGCGTCCAGGTGGTGAGCTTCACGCCGTCCGGCGACGTCGACGTCGCCGAGTACGTCGAGCTGCCGCTGCCCGTCGCCGACGCCGAGGACCCGGATGCCGACGAGCCGGAGGACCCGGAGTTCGAGGACTCGCCGCCCCCGGTCGAGGGCGAGTGAGCGGGGCTGCAGCGCTCGTGCCGGAGCCGCTGCGGCGCTCCGCCCGCGATCGCGGGCCGTCCTGGGCGGCCTTCGTGGAGGGGCTGCCCGGGGTCCTGACCGACCTCCTCGCCTCGTGGGACCTGGAGCCGGACGGCCCGGCCCAGCATGGACAGGTGGCGATGGTGCTCCCGGTCAGGGGCCCGCAGCGCCAGGAGTGGTCGCTCAAGATCGGGCACGTCGACGTCGAGTCGGCCCACGAGCACCTCACGCTCGACACGTGGGACGGCCGGTCCGCGGTGCGGCTGCTGCGTGCCGACCCGCGACGCGGCGCGCTCCTGCTCGAGCGTGCCGGACCGCGGGACCTCACGTCGTTGCCGGTGCTGCAGGCCTGCGAGGTGGTAGCCGATCTCGTGGACCAGCTGCACGTCCCCGCGCCTGGGCGCCTGCCACTGCTCAGCGAGCTCGTCGCCGGATGGAGCGCCGACCTGCAGGCGCGCGGCACCCGGTTGCCCGTGCCGCGGCGGCTGCTCGACCAGGCCGTCGCCCTCGGTCGGGCGTTCGCCACCGATCCCGCGACCGACGGCGTCACCCTCCACGGCGACCTGCACGACACGAACGTCCTCGCCTCACGACGAGGTGACGGCCTCGACGAGTGGCTGGCCATCGACCCGAAGGGCATCAGCGGCGATCCCCACTACGAGCCGGCGCCGATGCTGTGGAACCGCTGGGAGGAGGTGCTGGCCGCGAACGACGCCCGGTTCGCGATCCGGCGCCGCTTCCACACGTTCGTCGACGTGGCCGGGCTCGACGAGGAACGCGCCCGTGACTGGGTGGTCGTGCGCACCATGGACGCCGCGCTCGGGGCCGTCGAGGCGGCCGACCTCGCCCTTCGTGACCTCGACGCGCGCGACCGGCGGTGGATCACGACGTGCATCACCGTCGCCAAGGCCGTCCAGGACTGACTCCCGCCCGCCGGGTGACGCGGCGGCCTCAGGCCAGCTCGACGTCGGCGGCGAGCACCGCGAGCTCGAGGTCCGGGTGGGCCCGCTCGACCGAGCGGATCCGCCAGCGGTCGGTGAAGAGCGCGAGGACGGTGCCGTCGCTGCGCTCGAAGACCTCCACGCCCGAGGTGCCCGCCAGCAGGCCGACGTCGGCGCGGGCCACCTGACGGGCGACGGAGTAGTCGAGGCGCTGCAGCCGGGTCTGCGCACCGAACTCGTTCGCGAGCCGGTCCTGCACCACCTCGAACTGCATGGGACCGACCGCCGCGAGCACCGGGGCCGCGTCCCCGCGGGCGTCGTTGCGCAGCACCTGCACGACCCCCTCGGCGTCGAGCTGGTCCATGCCGCGGCGGAACTGCTTGGACCGGGAGACGTCGGCGGCGCGGATCTCGGCGAAGTGCTCGGGAGCGAACCGCACGATGGCCGGGAACTCCACCCGCTCGCCCTGCGCCCTCAGGGTGTCGCCGATGCGCAACCCGGTGGCGTTGACCAGTCCGATGACGTCGCCCGGGAAGGCCTCGTCGGCCGTCGAGCGGTCCCGCCCGAACATGCTCTGCACGTACTTCGTGGTGATCGGGCGCCTGGTGGAGGCCTGCTCGACGACGTCGCCGCGCTCGAACCGCCCCGAGCACACCCGTGCGAACGCGACGTGATCGCGGTGGTTGCGGTCCATGCCGGCCTGGACCTTGAAGACGTAGGCGCTGAACGGGGAGTCGACCGGACGCCTCCCACCGTCGGCCTCCCGCCGGTCCGCCGCAGCCGGGGCGACGTCCACGAGCACCTGGAGCAGCTGGCTCAGGCCGAAGTTCAGCAGTCCGGCGGCGAAGAGCACGGGGCTGGTGCGCCCGGACAGGAACGTCTCCTGGTCGTGCACCATGCCGTCGGCGGCGAGCAGCTCGACCTCTTCCTCGGCGGTCGCGAGGTCGACCCCGAACGCCTCCTCGGCGGCGGTCCGGTCGAGGACCTCCTCGCCGGCGATCGTCGCGCCGCCCGCGGTCCGGTGGTAGCGGATGATCTCACCGGAGCGGAGGTCGAGAGCGCCCTGGAAGTCACCGCCGATCCCGATCGGCCAGGTGACCGGCGTCGGGACGATGCCGAGCCGCTGCTGGATCTGGTCGAGCAGCTCCAGCGGCGCGAGCGCCGGGCGGTCCCACTTGTTCACGACAGTGATGACGGGGATGGCGCTGCGGCGGCACACGTCGAACAGCTTGAGCGTCTGAGGCTCCAGGCCCTTGGCGGCGTCCAGCACCATGACGGCGACGTCGACCGCGGCGAGCACCCGGTAGGTGTCCTCGGAGAAGTCGGCGTGGCCGGGGGTGTCGACGACGTTGACGACGGTGTCGCCGTACTGCATCTGCAGGGCCGTCGACGAGATCGAGATGCCGCGGGCCTTCTCCATCTCCATCCAGTCGGACACGGTGGCACGGCGGCCGGCCTTGCCGTGGGTGACGCCCGCCTCGCTGATCATCTCGGTGTGCAGCGCGAGAGCCTCGGTGAGCGTCGACTTGCCGGCGTCGGGGTGGGAGATGATGGCGAAGGTCCGGCGTCGTGCGGCTTCTCGTGCGATGTCCATGTGCGTCCAGCCTATCGGCGGCCCGTCAGGGACGGCGCGTGCCCAACCTCTCCGGGGAGAACACCTAGGCTTGGTCGGTGATCCACCTGGTCCGTCCCGATGCCGCCCGCCACCGCGCGTGGGCCGAGTGCCTCGCCGAGATCGGCGACGGCCCGGCGGACGGCTCGGGGTTCGTGAGCGGCGACGTCCCCACCGGTCTCGACGACTTCCGGTCCTACGTGGAGAACCGGGCCCTGATGGAGGACCCGGACGAGCCGATGGCGGCCGGCCTCGTGCACTGCAGCTTCCGGTGGATCGTCGACGACGAGTGGCCCGGCGGCGGCCCGCTGCTCGGCTTCCTCGCGGTCCGCCACGCGCTGACCCGCCCGCTGTGGGACGCCCACGGCCACGTCGGCTACTCGGTGCGGCCCTCCGCTCGAGGCCGCGGCATCGCGGGGGAGGCCCTGCGTGCCGGGCTCGCCGAGGCGACCGACCTCGGGACCGATCCCGTGCTCGTCACCTGCCACCGCGACAACGACGCCTCCCGGCGCGTCCTGGAGAAGGCCGGCGGTCGGCTGGAGAACGTCATCGACGACCACCTGCGGTTCTGGTTCGGCGACGGCGCACCTCCGCCGCGTCCGGCGGAGGGCGCGACGGTCTAACGGGGCCGCCGAGCTCAGCCGCAGCGGTCCAGCAGCAACGCCGCGTACGCGCGGGCGCTGGCGACGACCTCGTCGATCGGGACGTACTCGTCGACGGCGTGCGCCTGCTCGATGTGACCGGGTCCGAACTGCAGCGTCGGGATGCCCATCGCGGCGTACTGGCGCAGGTCCGAGCCGTACGGGGCACCGACGAGCTCGGGCCGGTCCGCTCCGGTGCTCATGACCGCCTCGGCCACCTGCTCGCCGAAGGCGTGCCCCGTGGGCAGGGCGCCGGCGGCGAACCTGCCGCCCGGCCAGCTCACCTCGACCGGGTGCTCGCGCAACCACGACTCGTCGATCTCGGCCAACGCCCGCTCGAAGATCGCCGTCGCCTCGTCGAACGACTCGCCCGGCATCACGCCGTAGCGGCCCTCCGCGACCAGCAGGTCCGGCACCGTGCTGGCCCAGTCGCCGGCGCGCACGATGCCGACGGAGATCGGCCACGGCCGCGGACCGAACGGAGCCGGCGGCGAGACGTTGCGACGCTCGTCGAGGGCTCGGAGTGCCGCGTGCACCCGCTCGAACAGGTCGAGCGCGCTGAGCCCGCGGCCGGCCATCGAGCCGTGCGTGGAGCGACCACGGATCTCCAGGCGGAACGTCAACGACCCGGCGTTGGCCGCGACGATGCGACCGTCGGTCGGCTCGGCGATCAGGCACGCCTCGCCGGTGTGACCGCGGCGCAGCGTGGCGAACGTGCCGATGCCACCGTCCTCCTCGCCGATCACCGTGTGCACCGCGAACGGCCGGGTCAGCTGCTCCCCGACCGCGCGCACCGCCGCGAGGATCGCCACGACGCCGCCCTTCATGTCGCACACCCCGCGGCCGTACCAGCGACCGTCGGCCTCGTGCAGGAAGAAGGGGTCGTGCCCGGTCCACCACTCCGGCTCGCCCGACGGCACGACGTCGAGGTGGCCGTTGAGGATCAGCGCGGGAGTCGCGCTTTCTTCTGCCGCCCACGGCCCGGCACCCCCGCCGGGGCGCCACGTGCCCACGCAACCCCACGCCTCCTCGCGGTCGACCTCCTCGCCCGGGTACTCCGGGTCGGCCCGCAGCGTCTCGAGGTCGAGCGGCCACAGGTCGACGTCGAGGCCCAGCCCCTGCAGGGTGGCCGCGGCCCAGCGCTGCACGCCCGCCTCGGCCTGGCTGCCCCCGACGCTGTCGTAGCTGACCAGCTGGGCGAGGTCGCGCCGGATCAGGTCGACGTCGATGTCCATGAGGCCAGTGTGGCAGCAGTCCTCGGGTAGTCGATGCGCCCTTCGGCGATGCCGATCACGAGGTCGTAGGCGGGATCCTCCGGCGCATCCAGCTCCACCTCGCTCAGGCCGTAGAGGACGTAGACGCACAGCCAGCCCAGCCGCTTGTTGCCGTCGACGAGTGGATGGTTGCGGACGATGGACTCCATCATCGCGGCGGCCTTCTCGTCCAGCGTGGGGTAGGCGTCCGCGCCGAACGCGCTGGCCCGCGGCCGATTGACGGCGGCATCGAGGAGCCCGACGTCGCGGACCGGGCCCACGCCGGACTCCTCGACCACGGCGAGGGCCAGGTCGATGCTCAGGTAGACGGTCACCGGTCCAGCCGGTCACTGGTCGGGGCGGTCACTGAGCAAGTCGGTCGAGCAACGGACCGTAGCGGTCGATCGCCTCGCGCGTCAGGCGCCGGACCTCGTCGTCGCGCGACATCCGCTCGGCTCGCTCGCGGATCGCGCGCAGAGCTGCCTCGTTCTTGCTGATCCCCTCGCTCTCGGCGAGCGCAGACAGCGTGGCGTCGTCCTCGTCGCTCAAGCGCAGCGTCATGCCCATGCCCCCATGGTATCGCGGCGATACCATGGGGGCCAGCGTCTACGCTGGCCCAGGCCGTGCCCGACTGCCGGGAGCCCGACCCGACGAGGACCCCATGACCCTGCTGGACGACCTGCTGGCCCAGCCCGCGTTCGCCATCATCCGTGGCCGAGACGCCGAGACGGTCACGCTTCTCGGCGGCCCGCGCACCGACGTCGAGCGCCTCGCCGACATCCCGCTGTCCGACGCGGGCGCCACCGGCGAACCGGAGTGGGACTCCCTCGTGCTCGTGCCGTTCGCCCAGGTACGCGAACGCGGCTTCCGCGCGCACGACGACGGCACGCCGCTCAGCGTCATCGAGGCGCGGATGCGCGTCGAGGTCCCGCTCGCCGAGCTGCTCGACCTCCTGCCCGACGTCCCCATCGAGCTCGCCGACGCCGGCGGCTTCGAGACCTCCGACGACGACTACGCGGCCATGGTGCGCCGGGTCATCGACGAGGAGATCGGCCACGGCGAGGGCGCGAACCTCGTCATCGGCCGGCACCACCGATCCCGCGTCGCCGACTGGGGACACGACCGTGCCCTCACCGTCCTGCGGCGGCTGCTCGAGCGCGAGCGCGGCGCCTACTGGACCTTCTGCGTCTTCACTGGCGACCGCCACCTCATCGGTGCGAGCCCCGAGCGGCACGTCAGTGTCGAGGCCGGCGCCGTGCGCATGAACCCCATCAGCGGCACGTTCCGCCTGCGCGGCCTGGAGACCCACGCCGACCGCAAGCGCGAGCTCCTGCGCTTCCTGTCCGACGAGAAGGAGATCTACGAGCTCTTCATGGTCGTCGACGAGGAGCTCAAGATGATGTGCGACATCTGCCACGAGGGCGGGCTCGTGCTCGGGCCGTACCTCAAGCCGATGAGCCACCTCGTGCACACCGAGTACCTGCTCGCCGGGCGCACCGACCGCGACGTGCGTGACGTCCTGCGCGACTCGATGTTCGCCGCCACGGTCACCGGCAGCCCGGTCGAGAACGCGTGCCGGCTGATCGAGACCTACGAGGAGCACGGTCGCGGTTACTACGCGTCGGTCGCCGCGCTCGTCGGTCGCGACGCCGACGGTGCCCCGACGATCGACGCGCCCATCCTGATCCGCACCGCCGACGTCGACGCCGGCGGCAACGTCAAGGTGACTGCCGGCGCGACGCTGGTGCGCGACTCCGACCCCGCCTACGAGACCGCCGAGACCTGGGCCAAGGCGTCGGGCATCCTGTCGGCGTTCGGTCTCGTCGAGGCGGCTCCGCTCCCGTCGACCGACCTCGACGCCTTCACCCGCGACGACGAGGTGCTCATCGCCCTCGGCTCGCGCAACCAGCGGCTCAGCCAGTTCTGGCTCTCCGACCAGTCCGGTGCGGCCCCGGAGCCGACGCTGCAGGGCAAGCGGGTCGTGATCGTCGACGGCGAGGACGACTTCGTCAACATGCTGAGCCACGTCTTCGGCGTGCTCGGCATGGAGACCGACGTCGTGCGCCACGACGCCGACGTCCTGCGCGAGAAGGGCGTGGCGGCGCTCGAGGCGTACGACCTCGTCGTGGTGGGTCCTGGCCCTGGCGACCCGCGGCGCAGCGACGAGCCCAAGATCGCGGTGCTCGACGACGTCGTCACGGACCTGCTCGCCAGGGAGCAGCCCTTCCTCGCGGTGTGCCTCGGGCACCAGGTGCTCAGCCGTCACCTCGGGCTGGACCTCGTGTTCAAGGACATCGTCTTCCAGGGCACGCAGTCACGCCTGGACATGCTGGGCCGTACCGAGACGGTCGGCTTCTACAACACGTTCGTGGCCCGCGTCGGCCGCGCCGGGCTCCCCGCCGGGGTGAGCGTCGAGCGCGACGAGGCCACCGGCGACGTCCACCACGTCGCCGGGCCGCACTTCCACGGCATCCAGTTCCACGCCGAGTCGATCCTCACCCAGGGCGGGTTCGCGATCCTGCGCGACCTGGTGCTCGACCTCGTCGGCTGAGCGTCAGCTCTTCAGCTTGCCCCGGAGCGTCAGCTCTTCAGCTTGCGCAGCGCGCTGGGCTCGTGCGCGGCGCGCGCGCCGGTCTTCTCGCTCTCGACGACGTACTTCGGCTCGTCCTCGCTCGCGCGCCACTGCTGCTTGGCGAGCTGGAAGTCCTTGGTCTTCTTCTCGACCACCGTCCCCTGCGTGCGCCCCTGTGAGGTCTCCCAGCTCACGCGGTCGCCGGCCTTCAGATCATCGCTCATGGCATCACTGTGCGGCCGCGGGCGACGGTCCGCACGTCGGGGCCGCGGTCTCACGCAGGGGCCGGTGTCCGAGTCCGTGGGCGCCACCGGGTGATCGCCACACCGGCCAGGCACAGGGCGCCGCCGACGAACGCGAGCGGTGCCGGCACCTCCGCGAGCAGGATCCAGGAGATGACGATGGCCGTGGCCGGGACGAGGTAGGTGGTGGAGGCGACCGTCCCGGCGCTGAGCCGCTCGATCGCGTAGGACCAGGCCACGAACCCGACGGCGGTCGGCAGCACGCCGAGGTAGACCAGCCACGCGACCTCGCCGACCGAGGCGTCGGCGACCTGCTCGACCAGGCGTGGCCCGAACGGCAGGCAGGCGAGCGCGCCGATCGAGCAACCGAGCCAGGTGGAGAAGGCCGGCCGGACCGTCCGCAGCGTGGGCTTCTGCAGCAGCGCACCGGCTGCGTAGGCGAGCGCCGCGCCGACGGCGAGCAGCACGCCGTCCGCGCCGACCTCGGCCGACTCGCGCGTGCTCAGGGCGATGACGGCGACGCCGGAGAAGGCGACCGCGAGCCCGAGCACGAGGGGCCGGGGGAAGCCCTCCCCGAGGAAGAGACCGGCACCGAGCGCGATCAGCAGCGGTCCGATGTTCACGATCAGTGCCGTGGTGCCGGCGTCGAGGGAGACCTCGGCGGCGTTCAGCGCGACGTTGTAGACGCCGAACCAGACCACCCCGTAGGCGACCGTCAGGGCCAGCGTCCGGCCTCGCGGCAGGCGGTGCCTCCACGGCCGGGCGATGAGCGTGAGGGCGGCGGCACCGACGAGCAGGCGTCCCAGGGTGAGCGCGGCGGGATCGAACGCCCCGGCCAGTGCGCGGATGCCGACGAACGCCGACGCCCACACGACCACGACCGTCGTCAGGGCCAGGACCGTCAGGTCGCGCGTCGGCCGGGTCGTCGCGGGCGTGCTCACGCGCCCAACCTAGGGCGGCACCGGGTCCGGGACCACGAGGGATCCGGCCATCGACGCACGAGATCGCGCCACCGGGGGCCGCGGTCAGGCGGTGTTGCCGCCGTCGGAGTCGAGCGTCACGGACACCTCCTGGCGCTCCCCGCCGCGCAGGAACGACAGCGTGACCTCGTCGCCGGGACGGTACCCCCGGATCGCGGCGACCAGGGCGTTGGAGCTGCCGACGGGGACGTCGTTGATCGAGGTGATGACGTCACCCTCCTGCAGGCCTGCGTCGGCGCCGGCGCTACCAGGGTTGACCTCGACCACCTCGGCGCCGATGCCGGTGATCTCGTCGTTGTCGACGGCCGGACGGACGGTCACGCCGATCTGCGCGTGCTCGACGGTCTCCCCGGCCCGGAGCTGGCCGGCGACGCTGCGCGCGAGGTCGACGGGGATGGCGAACCCGAGGCCGATCGAGCCGGCCTCGCCGGGCGCGGAGCCGCCGGAGCGGATGGCGGAGTTGATCCCGACGACGCGACCCTGCAGGTCGACGAGCGGACCACCGGAGTTGCCGGGGTTGATGGCCGCGTCGGTCTGGACCGCCGGGAAGACGGTGGAGCCGCCGCCGGTGCCGTCGGAGGAGGCGACGGGACGGTTGAGCGCGCTCACGATGCCGCTGGTCACGGTGCTCTCGAGGCCGAACGGCGAGCCGATGGCGACGACCTCCTGGCCGACCGTCAGGCTCGCGGACGACCCGAGCGTCGCCGGCGTGAGCCCGCTGACGCCGTCGACCTTGATGACGGCGAGGTCGGTCTTCGGGTCGCGTCCGAGGATGGTGGCCTCGCCGTTGGTGCCGTCGTTGAAGGCGACCGTGATCGTGCCACCGTCGGCGGCGGCCTCGATGACGTGGTTGTTGGTGAGGATCTCACCGTCGTCGCTGATGATGATCCCCGTGCCGGAACCGGCAGCTCCTGCGCCGGCGACGTTGATCTGCGTGACCGACGGCAGCACGGCTTCGGCGACGCGCTCGATCTGCCCGGTCGCGGCCGGCTCGGCGTCCACCTCGCCCTGCAGGGAGCTGACGGTCACGGGGCCGTCGTCGTCGAGGGCGCCGTAGAGGGCCGCGCCGCCGAAGCCGGCGGCGCCGGCGAGCAGCACGACGGCGAGCGCGCCCGCGAGACGGCGTCCTCGCCGCTTGCGGGGTCGCCGCGCCGGGGGTGCCTGCTGCACGGCCCATCCGGCGCCGGCCGCACCCGCGCCTGCGGCGGCCGCGGTGGGCACGGGGTGCTCGGCGACCGGCGGCGCATGCTCGCGGCGTGGGGCGGCGTCGTCCTCAAAGCGGTGGAACGTCCCGTCGTCGTGAGAGGCGTCCTGGCGCGCGGAGTCGTGCGGCGTCGGGTCGGACGGGACGGCGTCCCGGGGGAGCTCGGTGGTGTGCTCGGGCTGACCGGCCGGGGGGACGGGAACGGTGGGCTCGGCGTCGTCAGGACCCGCGGACGTCGACGCGTCCGGTCCCTGCTCGGCACCGGCGTCGGACCTGCGGTGCGGCGGGACGTAGGGATCCGAGGCGAACGGATCGTTCTCGTTGCTCATGTCACCACATTCTTCCTCATCGCTGAGAACACGCTGAGCGGTGAGTGTGAGCGCTCGAAGAAGGCCGGATCAGCCCCTGCGACCCGCCCCGGCGCCCTCCTCCAGGCCCGGGACGGTGAGGGTCAGCACGGTGCCACCGGCCTCGGGGCAGTGGGCGTCCACCGACCCACCGTGCCGCTCGGCGGCGCGTCGGGCGATGGACAGCCCGAGGCCGGAGCCGGGCATCGTGCGGGCTTCGCGCGAGCGGTAGAAGCGGTCGAAGACGTGCGGGAGGTCGGCCTCGGCGATCCCCGGCCCCTGGTCGGCGACGGTGAGCACCCCGTCGGCGAGCCGGACCGTCACCGTGCCGCTCTCGGGACTCCACTTGACGGCGTTGTCCAGCAGGTTGGTGATCGCCCGCTCGAGCAGGGCCGGCTCGCCGAAGACCGCCCAGGTCCGCAGCTCGACGTCCAGCGTCAGGCCCTGGGCCCTGGGCCGCACCCGGTCGACGGCCTGCTCCACCACCTCGGCGAGGTCCAGCACCTCCGGCGAGCGGTCGAGCGGCTCGTCGCGGGCGAGCTCGACGAGGTCGCCCACCAGGGTCGTGAGCTCCTGCAGCTGGGCCCGTACGTCGGCCATGATCTCGCCGCTCTGCTCGGCGGTGAGCGAGCGGTCGGGGTTCTCCGACGCCTGGCCCAGCAGCTCGATGTTGGTCCGCAGGCTGGTCAGCGGCGTGCGCAGCTCGTGACCGGCGTCGGCGACGAGCTGGCGCTGGCGCTCCTGCGACGCGTCGAGCGCGAGCAGCATGTGGTTGAAGGACGTCGACAACCGGGCGAGCTCGTCGTCACCGGTCACCTCGATGGGGCGCAGCTCGTTGGTGCGCGCCACCCGCTCCGTCGCCGCGGTGAGTC
The DNA here is from genome assembly GCF_039531385.1 of Aeromicrobium halocynthiae. Classification (NCBI taxonomy): domain Bacteria; kingdom Bacillati; phylum Actinomycetota; class Actinomycetes; order Propionibacteriales; family Nocardioidaceae; genus Aeromicrobium; species Aeromicrobium halocynthiae. The sequence goes on from NZ_BAAAPY010000002.1 coordinate 123,987, forward strand.
GGCGCACCGGTCGGAGCCCGTTGGTGGCGACGACCCAGCCGGCCAGACCGGCCACGAGCACCCCGAGGGCAGAGGTCAGCAGGAGGACGAGCTGGAGCCTGTCGAGGGAACGTTGCGTCGACTCCATCGACTGCGCGAGGACGAGCGCCTGTCCCGGGCCGGCCTGGACGGCGACGACGCGGTACGGCTCGCCGTCGATCGTCGTCGTCCGGCGAGAGCTCTGCGACTGCCCGATCGAGACGGCGATCTCGCGGCGGTCGTACGGGAAGTCCGCGTCGGCACGTCGGGTGAAGACCTGTCCGCCCTCGACCGCGATGAACCGGATGCCGAAGGCGGAGAGCAGGTCGGCGTCGGCCTCGTTCATCGAGGAGGGGCTGTACCCGGCGGCCACCGCGGCGTCGGCGCGCTTGAGCAGGGACTCGTCGAGCGCGTCCTGCAGCTCGGCGCGGACGGTGACGTAGACGACGGCGCTGGCGACGGCGAGGACCGCAGCGACGGCCGCCGTCGTCAGCAGGGCGACCCGCAGGGCGAGGGAGGCGCGTGACGTCCACGGCGTGACGGCGCGGTGGACGGCGTCGACCGCGGAGCCGACCGGGCGCCTCGGGGTGCGCTCCGCGGAGTCGTCCTCGGCCGGCGTCGTCCTTCGGACCGTGTCGCTCACGGGGGCGTCTCGCGCAGCACGTACCCCACGCCGCGGACCGTGTGCAGGAGGCGGTCCTCGCCCTCGGCCTCGAGCTTGCGCCGGACGTACCCGACGTAGACCTCCAACGAGTTCGCCGTCGTCGGGAAGTCGAAGCCCCACACCTCCTCGAGGATGAAGGCGCGCTCGAGGACGCGCTTGGGTCGGCGCATGAACAGCTCGAGCAGGGCGAACTCGGTGCGCGTCAGGGAGATGGACCGATCGCCACGGGTGACGTCACGGGTGACGGGGTCGAGGGTGAGGTCCGCGAACGTCAGCGGCGCCTCGTCGGCCTCGAGCTCGGCCTGGCGCGAGGAGCGGCGCAGCAGCGCCCGCACCCGGGCCAGGAGCTCGTCGAGGGCGAAGGGCTTGGTGAGGTAGTCGTCGGCGCCGGCGTCGAGCCCGTCGACGCGGTCCGACACGGCGTCGCGTGCGGTGAGCACCAGGATGGGGACGTCGTTGCCGGCGCTGCGCAGTGCGCGGGTGGCCTCGAGGCCACCCAGGCGCGGCATCATCACGTCCATGACGATGACGGCCGGGTCGATGCGCGGCACCTTGGCCAGCGCCTCGGCCCCGTCGGACGCGAGCTCGACGGTGTAGCCGTTGAACTCCAGCGACCGCCGCAAGGAGTCACGAACCGCCCGATCGTCGTCCACCACCAGGATGCGCATGGGCCCAGTGTGCCAACCGCCCTGAACGAGTGGGGTTTACCACGGTCTGTGGGCAACCTTGTTCTTCCCGCGGCAGATCTGCCGCGGGAAGTGCGTGCTTGCCCACAGACCGTTGTAAACCGCAGCCCGGGGGTGGGTCAGGCGGGGGAGAGGGCGGCCTGGGCGGCGGCGGTGGCGCGCGAGCCGTAGCTGCCGCCGAAGAGCACGGCGTGCACGAGCAGGGGGTGCAGCTGGTGCAGGGGGACGCGTTGCTCCCAGCCGTCGGCCAGTGGCGCAGCCTCGGCGTAGGAGTCGAGGATGCGCTGCAGGTGCGGTGCACCGAACAGGGCGAGCATCGCGAGGTCGGTCTCCCGGTGACCCCCGTGCGCAGCGGGGTCGATGACCCACGCGGTGCCCTCGGTGGACCAGACGACGTTGCCCGACCAGAGGTCGCCGTGCAGGCGGGCCGGCGGCTCCTCGGGTCCCGCGACGGAGTGGATGCGACGCATCGTCTGCTCGATCGTGCGGGCCTGCTCGACGGTGAGCGCCTTGCGGTCGACGGCGGCCCTGACGTAGGGCATCACCCGGCGCGAGGCGTAGAACTCCGGCCAGCTCGGCAGCGGGCGGTTGGGCAGCGGGGCGAGTCCGATGAAGCCGTCGCGATCGCCGCCGAAGGAGTCCGCGCCGGCCGCGTGGGTGGCGGCGAGGGACCTGCCGAACGCCTCGGCGGTCTCGGCCGTCGGGCGTCCCGGTTCGACCCAGGCCAGCACGAGGCACTCGTCGTCGACGCCCAGCACCTCCGGCACGGGGACGCCTCCGGCCGCGCGCAGCCACTCCAGGCCCTCGGCCTCGCGACGGAAGAACCCATCCGGTGCCTGCGGACGGGTCTTGATGACGGCGTTGGAACCGTCGCTGAGACGCAACCGGGTGGCCGTGCAGATGTCGCCGCCGGCCACCGAGGTGGTCGAGACCACCCCGCGCCCGATCAGCGCCTCCGCGCGCGAGGCCGTGCCCGCCATCCTTGCCATGCGGGCAGGGTATCGGGTGGGGACAGGGAGCGGGTCAGGTCAGCGCGACCGGAGCCGCGGCAGCTCCTCGACGAGCGCATCGACGGTCCGCTCCACCATCGCGAGGACGTGCCGGAAGCCTTCGTCACCGCCGTACCAGGGGTCGGGGACCTCGTCGTCGGCCTCGGTCGCATCGGGGTCGAAGGACCGGAACATGCGCAGCGAGGAGGTCGCGTCGACGCTCGGGGCGAGGTCGGCCATGTCAGCGTGGTTGCTGTGGTCCATGGCCAGCAACAGGTCGTGCTCGGCGTACCAGTCGCGCGTGAACGTCCGAGCGCGGTGACGCGAGGGGTCGTAGCCGGCGTCGGCCAGCGTGGCCGCGGCGCGCGGGTCCATCGGCTCGCCCTCGTGCCAGCCGCCCGTCCCGGCCGAGGCCACCTCGACCTCCTCGGAGAGGCCTGCCCGCTCGAGCCGGTCCTCCAGCACGACGTGCGCCATGGGCGAGCGGCAGATGTTGCCCAGACAGACGAGCGCGACGCGGTACGGCTCGCTCACCGACGCGTCCCGGTGAGCGAGGCGAGGACGGCGTTCACGACCGAGATGACGATGGACGCGGCGACGGCCCACCAGAAGCCCTCGATGACGAAGTCGACGCCGACGAGGTCGGTGATGCGCTCGGTCAGGAGCAGCATGAGCGCGTTGATGACGAGCAGGGCGAGCCCGAGCGTGAGCACGATGAACGGCAGTGCCAGGAACTTGATGACCGGGCTCACGAGCTGGTTGACGAGCGTGAAGACGGCGGCGACGACGGCGAGCGTGAGCAGCCGGTCCTCGGTGGCGTCGGCGCCCGTGCCGATGCTCATCTGCTCGCCGAGCAGCCATGCGGCCGCGGCCAGCGCGGCGGCGTTGAGGATCCATGCGGTGAGTAGTCGACCCATGTGACGATCCTCCCAGACGCGCAGCGTCGAACCGATCCGGACGGAACGCGTTCCGCCATCTGCTCACGGGGGCGGGGGGATCTCCACGGACGACCGGGTCCGCCGTGCCGTCTGGGCCAGCACGATGCCGACGATCACGGCCACGACGCCGGCGACCTGGACGGCGGTGAGGGACTCCTCGAACCACGCCCAGCCGACGATCGTCGCGACGATCGGCTCGAGCATGGCCACGACGCTCACGACGATGGCCGGCAGCGAGCGCATCGCCAGCAGCAGCAGGAAGAACGGCGTCACCGTGCCGAGGACGACGACGTAGGTCATCGCGGTCCAGGCCGGGACCGTGAAGGCGTCGAGGCGTCCGAGCACGGAGGCATCGGCGCCGAGGGTGGTGGCGTGCCACGCCGGCCGGACGAGGTTCATCAGGACCGCCGCCGCGACGAACGCCCACAGGAACCAGCGCAGCGGCTCGGCACCGACCCGCAGGTCCTCGCCCAGCAGGAAGTACGCGGCGAAGCACACGGCGGCGGCCAGACCCATGAGGACGCCGAGGCCGTCGAAGGCGAGCCCGCCCCACACCCGCCCGACGACCGCGAGGCCGACGAGGGTGAGCAGCAGCGCGGGCCAGACGCGGGGGTGCACGGGCTCCCTGCGGGCGAAGCGCACCCAGAGCACGACGAGCACGGGGCCGGTGTACTCCAGCAGCAGAGCGATGCCGAGCGGGAGGCGGTCGATGGCGACGTTGTAGGTCCCCTGGAGCCCGGCGATGCCGACGGCCCCGAGTCCGACCACGAGCGGGAGCTCGCGCAGGCGCGGTGGGCGCAGCGCCGACCGGTCGACGACGAGCGCGACGAGCACGATGACCGCCAGGGCCGCGGTGATGCGCGCGGACGTGAAGGTGGTGACGTCGGTGCCGGAGCGCAGCGGGATGCGTGACATCCCGGCGTTGACGCCGAACAGGACGGCCGCCGTCAGCACGAGGACGTAGCCGACGACGGGCGATCGATCGCTGCGGGCTGCCACGCGCGCATCCTCGCGCACCGTCTCCGCCGGTCACGAGCGGGTCTACCCTCGGGGGGTGCCTGCACCCCGTCCGCGTCCCAGCGTCGCCGCGATCGTCGCCTACCGCGCCGGCCGCCCGGCCGGCAGCGACGACCTCAAGCTCTCCAGCAACGAGAACCCGTACCCTCCGCTGCCGGGCGTCGTGGAGCGCGCCGCCGCGATCATGAGCCGTGTCAACCGCTACCCGGACGCGGGGCTGCACGACCTGTACGACGCCCTCGCGGGCGCGACGGGCCTGCCGCGGGACCGGTTCGCCGCCGGGACCGGGTCGGTGTCGGTGCTGTTCGCCGCGATCAGCGCCTACTGCGGTCCGGGCGACGAGGTCGTCGTGCCGTGGCGGTCCTTCGAGGCGTACCCCCTGGCGGTCGCGACCGCCGGCGCGCGGGCCGTCACCGTCCCGCTGCGGGCCGACGCCACCCACGACCTCGCGGCGATGGCCGAGGCCGTGACCGACCGCACCCGCGTGGTGCTCGTCTGCACCCCGAACAACCCGACCGGACCGGTGGTCACGCACGGCGATCTCGAGCGGTTCGTGGCGGCCGTGCCCGACGACGTGCTCGTCGTGGTCGACGAGGCGTACGTCGAGTTCGTCCGCCCGGAGGACGCCGCGAGCGGACTGGCGCTGCTCGCTGCCGGACACGAGAACGTCCTCGTCCTGCGGACCTTCTCCAAGGCGTTCGGCCTGGCCGGGCTGCGCGTGGGCTACGCGATCGCCTCGGCCGACGTGGCCGCGACGATCCGCTCGGTCACGCCCCCGTTCTCCGTCACCGACGTCGCCCAGGCCGCAGCGGTTGCCTCCCTCGAGGCGGCCGACGAGCTCGGCCGACGCGTCGACGCCGTCGTCGAGCAGCGCCAGGTGCTCGTGGCGGGTCTGCGGGACCAGGGGTGGCAGGTCCCCGACGCCCAGGGAAACTTCGTCTGGCTGCCGCTCGGTGAGGACGCGAGCGCCTTCGCCGAGGCGATGCAGCCCGTCGCCGTCCGCCCCTTCGCGGGCGAGGGCGTCCGGGTCAGCGTGGGCCTGCCCGAGGCGAACGACCGCTTCCTCGACCTCGCGGCGCGCTGGCTCACCGGGCGCTGACCGGCGAGCCCTGCTTGGCTCGCGACGCACCGACGGGGTACCGTTCTCGCACGGTGTGACGCCAGTCACGCCGTGGCCGGGACCGTCCGCACCACCCCCGCGGCTCGCCCCGTCCGTCCGCCCATCCGATCGGCCACCCCGCATCGGCAGCGAGAGGACCACCCATGAGCGACCCCTTCCGTCCGCACTCCGGCTCCGACCCCGCGTGGATCGAGTCCGGCCTCGTCCAGCTCCTCACCCCCGACGGGGTCCGGGTCGAGCACGACGAGTACTCCTTCGACGGCGACGTCGACGAGGTCCGCTCGCTGTACCGCGACCTCGTCCTCGTGCGCCGCATCGACACCGAGGCCACCGCGCTGCAGCGCCACGGCGAGCTGGGGCTGTGGGCCCCGTGCCAGGGTCAGGAGGCCGCGCAGGTGGGTTCGGGTCGAGCGCTCGGGCCCCAGGACTTCGCCTTCCCCACGTACCGCGAGCACGGCGTCGCCTGGACCCGCGGCATCGACCCCGCCGCGCTGCTCGGGTTGTTCCGCGGCGTCGAGCTCGGTGGCTGGGATCCCACGAAGACCGGCATGGCGCTGTACAGCATCGTCATCGGCGCTCAGACGCTGCACGCCACGGGCTACGCGATGGGCCTGAGCCTGGAGGGTCGCGTCGGCCACGGGCACGACGACGACAGCACCGACGACCGGGACGCCGCCGTCATCGCCTACCTCGGTGACGGCGCCACCAGCCAGGGCGACGTCAGCGAGGCCTTCGTCTGGGCCGCCTCGTTCGCCGCGCCGGTCGTCTTCTTCTGCCAGAACAACCAGTGGGCCATCTCGGTGCCGCTGGAGCGCCAGACCACCGTGCCGCTCGCGCAGCGCGCCGACGGGTTCGGCTTCCCCGGCGTGCGCGTCGACGGCAACGACGTCCTCGCCGTGCACGCCGTCACCCGCGCGGCGCTGCGGCGCGCCCGGGACGGGCAGGGCCCGATGCTCATCGAGGCCCTCACCTACCGGATGGGCGCCCACACGACGTCCGACGACCCTGGCCGCTACCGGGACGCCGCCGAGGTCGACCGCTGGCGCGAGCGGGACCCGCAGGCGCGCGTCGAGACCTACCTGCGCTCGCTCGGCACCGAGGAGTCGTTCTTCGCCGAGCTGGCCGTCGAGGCCGACGACCTCGGCGCGCACCTGCGGACCGCGTGCAAGGCGCTGCCCGAGCCGGACCTCGCCGAGCTGTTCTCGCTCGTCCACGCCGAGCAGACGCCCGACCTCGCGCAGCAGCAGGCCGACTACGTCAGATACCACGACTCGTTCGAGGGGAGCCCGGCATGATCCCCGCACCCGGCAGCACCACCAGCATCGCCAAGGCTCTCAACGCCGGCCTGCGCGCCGCGCTCGAGGGTGACGACAAGGTCCTCGTCATGGGGGAGGACGTCGGCCCCCTCGGTGGCGTCTTCCGCGTCACCGAGGGTCTGCAGAAGGACTTCGGCGAACGACGCGTCATCGACACCCCGCTCGGGGAGTCCGGCATCGTCGGAGCCGCCGTCGGCCTGGCCTACCGCGGATTCCGACCGGTGCTGGAGATCCAGTTCGACGGGTTCGTCTACCCCGCCTACGACCAGATCGTCAGCCAGGTCGCCAAGCTGCACTTCCGCAGCCGCGGTCGGGTGCCGATGCCGATCGTCATCCGCATCCCGTTCGGCGGCGGCATCGGCGCGGTGGAGCACCACTCGGAGAGCCCGGAGGGGCAGTTCGTGCTCACCGCTGGGCTCAAGGTCGTCGCCCCCTCCACGGCGCACGACGCCTACTGGATGATCCAGCAGGCCGTGCAGTCCGACGACCCGGTGGTCGTCATGGAGCCCAAGCGTCGCTACTGGGACACCTCGGAGATCGGTGCGGAGCCGGCCCCGCTGCACGCGTCGCGGGTCGCGCGTGAGGGCGCCGACCTGACGCTGCTCACCTACGGCCCGATGGTGCGTACGTGCCTGGAGGCCGCCGAGGCCGCCACCGAGGACGGCCTGGACCTCGAGGTCATCGACCTGCGCACGCTGTCCCCGCTCGACCTCGACCCCGTCCACGCCTCGATCCGTCGCACGGGCCGGGCGGTCGTCGTGCACGAGGCGGCCCGGACCCTCGGCCTCGGCGCCGAGATCGCGGCACGCGTGCAGGAAGAGTGCTTCCATAGCCTCGAGGCTCCGGTGCTGCGCGTCACCGGGTACGACCTCCCCTACCCGCCGAGCCGGGTGGAGGACGACTTCCTGCCCGACCTCGACCGCGTGCTCGACGCCGTCGACCGCTCGATGGCGTTCTGAGGAGGCGACGATGAGCGACTTCAACCTGCCCGACGTGGGCGAAGGACTGACCGAGGCCGAGATCGTCACCTGGCACGTCGCCGTGGGCGACGAGGTGGCCGTCAACCAGACGATCGTCGACATCGAGACGGCGAAGTCCGTCGTCGAGCTGCCGAGCCCGTTCGCCGGAGTCGTCGGGGCGATCCACGTCCAGGAGGGGGAGACGGTTCCCGTGGGCACGCCGATCATCAGCATCGGTGCCGCCGGCGAGGGGTCGGACGCGCAGCCGCCTGCCGAGGACGCACAGGAGAAGCAGGGCGAGCGCCAGGCCGTGCTCGTCGGCTACGGACCGCGCACCGCGTCCACGCGTCGGCGCCGCCGGAAGGCCTCGGAGCCGGCGCCGAGCGCCAGGGTCGACGTCGCGAGGCCGCTGCGTGCCCTGGCCAAGCCGCCGGTCCGCAAGCTGGCGAAGGACCACGGTGTCGACCTGCTCGAGGTGCCGTGCGACGGACCGATCGTCACCCGGGCCGATGTCGAGGCCTTCATCGCCACCCGCGCCGCCGGGTCCGTGCCGCCGTCCGGTCCGGCACCTGCCGGCAGGAGCGGCGGGGAGCGTCGCATCCCGGTCAAGGGCGTGCGCAAGATGACCGCGCAGGCGATGGTCGCCTCGGCGTTCACCGCGCCGCACGTGACCGAGTGGGTGACGCTCGACGTCAGTGCCACGATGGATCTGCTCGAGCGGCTGAGGGCGTCGCGTGAGTTCGCCGACGTGAAGGTCTCGCCGACGCTGATCGTCGCGCGTGCGGTGTGCCTCGCGCTGCGCCGGACCCCGGAGCTGAACGCGACGTGGGACGAGGACGCCCAGGAGATCGTCGTCAAGGACGACGTGCACCTCGGCATCGCCGCCGCGACCGACCGCGGCCTCGTCGTGCCGAACATCAGGTCGGCGCAGGCGCTCGACCTGCACGCGCTGGCCGAGGCGCTCGGCGAGCTCACCGCGACGGCACGGGCCGGGCGCACCCAGCCCGTGCAGATGAGCGGAGGCACGTTCACGATCACCAACATCGGCGTGTTCGGGGTCGATGCCGGCACGCCCATCCTCAACCCCGGACAGTCCGGCATCCTCGCGGTCGGTGCCATCGAGCGTCGCCCCTGGGTCGACGAGCACGACGCCGTGGTCCCGCGGTGGGTCACGACGCTCGCGCTGAGCTTCGACCACCGGGTGGTCGACGGGCAGCAGGGATCGAGGTTCCTCGCCGACGTGGCCGCGATCCTGCGCGACCCCGCCATGGCTCTGGCCTACTGACGCATCAGGCGTTCACGCCGGCGAAGGTCTCCCGGACCGCCACCCGCCGGTGAGCCGTCAGGGCAGTCGTTCCCCCGCACGCACCTCGACATCGAGCACGTTGCCCGGTGGTGCTAGTGGGCAGCGCCAGCGTGGGTCGTAGCGGCACGACGGGTGGTAGGCGAAGTTGAGGTCGACGACGACGGCGTCGTCGCTCCCGCCGAGCCAGGCGCCCTTGGCGTCCTTGACGGGGACGAACAGCCCATCGCCGTACTGGTGCAGCGACCACACGTCGAGGCCTCCGCCGCGCGGGAGCTCGAACCGCCAGGCGGGGTCGTACTCCCACACGGGCAGGCCGGTCTCGCGAAGAGGGTCGTGCGCCGGCAGCGGGGACTGAGGATGCTCGCGGAACAGCCGGTCGCGGCCGGCCCGCCAGGTGGCGTGGGCACGTGCGGGGTCGTCGTCGGCCCGGACCTGTGCGTAGAGGTCGGCGACGCGCACGCGCCAGTCGACCAGGCTGAGCTCTGACACCCGGTCGACGCTAGCCACGGCTGCCGTCCCCCGCACGGCGAGGGACCACACCCGGCTGGTTCACTGGCCGGGTGAGCACCCTGGCCCCGCTTCCGTCGGGTGCGCTGCGCATCTGGCTGGTGGGGCTCGCCGTCTACTTCCTGGCCGTCTTCCACCGCTCGTCCCTGGCGGTGGCCGGGCTCGACGCGAGCGAGCGGTTCGGCATCTCCGCGTCACAGCTGTCGTCGTTCGTGATGCTGCAGCTCGTGGTCTACGCGGGAATGCAGATCCCCGTCGGCCTGTTGCTCGACCGCTTCGGCGCGCGGCGGATCCTCACCATCGGGACCGTCGTGCTGATCGCGTCGCAGTCGGCGTTCGCACTCGCCGAGACCTACCCGGTCGCGCTCACGGCGCGGGTCTTCGTCGGCCTCGGCGACGCCATGACGTTCGTGTGCGTCCTGCGGCTGGTGAACACGTGGTTCCCGCCTCGCCGCATCCCGCTGGTCACCCAGCTCACCGGTGTCACCGGCCAGCTCGGTGCCATCGTCGCGGCCGTGCCGATGACGTGGTCGCTGAACGCCGTCGGCTGGACCCCCACCTACCTCGCCGCCGCGGGCCTGGGGGTGGTGCTGCTCGTGCTGCTGATCGTCGTCGTGCACGACGCGCCGGACCAGCGCCGCGTGCTCGGCCCACGGATGTCGTGGCCGGTCGTGCGCAGCAGCCTCTCGGAGTCGTGGCGCCACCTCGGCACGCGCCTCGGGTTCTGGACCCACTTCACGACGCAGTTCAGCGCGACGACCCTGGGACTGCTGTGGGGGTACCCGTTCCTCGTGCGCGGAGAGGGCCGGACGTCGGCCGAGGCCGGTGTCCTGCTGACGGTCCTGGTCGTGGCCGTGATGGCGGCCGGTCCACTGCTGGCGCTGTTCATCACACGGCACCCGTGGCACCGCTCCGACCTCGTGCTGTCGATCATCGCCGCCATCGTCGCGGTCTGGACCGTCGTCCTCGCGTGGCCAGGGCCGGCGCCGCTGTGGCTGCTCGTCGTCCTCGTGGTCGTGGTGGGCGTCGGTGGTCCGGCATCGATGATCGGCTTCGACTTCGGCCGCAGCTTCAACCCCGCGCACCGGCTGGGGACGGCCACGGGCATCATCAACCAGGGCGGGTTCATCGCGACGCTCCTCGTCGTCATCGCGATCGGGGCCGTGCTGGACTGGCGGACGCCCGGCTCGGGCAGCGCCTACCCGCCCGAGGCGTTCGTGTGGGCGATGTCGGTGCAGTACGTCCTCTGGACGCTCGGGATGCTGCAGATCTGGCGGTTGCGCCGGCGCACCCGCGCCCACCTGCTGGCCGAGGACCCGACCGCGCGCGAGCGGATGCGCGACCTCGGGTGACCCGGCGGGTCAGACGGTGAAGTCGACGCCGGTGGCAGCCTCGGACGCGGTCCAGAGCGCAGCGGCGAGGTCCTCGTCCTTGGCGGTGCTGCTGGTGCCGACCTGCTGGGGACGCCCGCGGACGCCGCCGAGGGACCCCGGACCGATGTACTCGCCGCCGGTGAGTGACTCCTCGGTGGCACCCCGCAGAGTCGACCAGGCGCCCGCAGCCGCCGACTGCGACGCGAGCTTGGAGACCTGCTTGAGCGCGGACCCGGCGAACGGGTTGCCCATCTCGACACCGGTCTTCTGCAGGTTCGTCGAGGAGATGCCCGGGTGCACCGCAAGGCTGACCGCGCCGAGCCCGGCGGCCTTGATCCGACGGTCAAGCTCGAGGGCGAAGAGCAGGTTCGCGAGCTTGGACTCCCCGTAGGACTGCCACCGCTTGTACTTCCGCGGCGACCCCTCGGTCGTGAGGCTGCGCAGGTCGATCCCCCGCACCGACGTGTGCGCGAGGGAGGAGACGCTGACGACACGCGCGTCGCTGGCGCGCAGCACCGGCCAGAGGGCCGCGGTCCAGGCGAAGTGACCCAGGTGGTTGGTGCCGATCTGAAGCTCGAAGCCGTCGGCCGTCTCGGTGTACGGCGGGATCATGATGCCGGCGTTGTTGACGAGGACGTCGATGCGGTCGTGGCGGTCCGTCAGCTCGGCGGCGGCCCGCGCGACGTCGCCGAGGTCGGCCAGGTCGAGGGAGAGGTCCTCGACGGAGACGTCGGGGACCTCGCGGCGGAGTCGGTCGATCGTCTCGGCGGCCTTGGTCGCGTCGCGTGCGGTGACGACGAGGTCGGCACCGGCGCGACCCAGCTCGAGCGCGGTGTGGAAGCCGAGACCCCCGGTGACGCCCGTGATGACGATGCGACGTCCGGACTGGTCGGGGATGTCGTGCGTGCTCCAGCTCATGCGACCACCGTAGTGGGATCGGGGACAGGGCGCCGTCGAGCGGCCTACGATCAGCGAGTGCGAGCACGTGACGTCCTGGCGGCGACGGCGATCTCGGCGTCGGCGTTGCTCGTGGCGGTGGGCGCCATCGTCGCTCTCGTGCTGCTGGCGCCGGGTGAGGACCGGCCGGTCTTCGCAGGCGAGCCGCGCTTCGTCGTCACGTGGGCAGAGGAGTCCGGTGAGATCGCCGACGAGCAGCGGGCGATGCGTCGCGACGGTGCCGTCGCCGGGGCCGTGGCCGACCTCAACCGCGTCGTCGAGCTGCCGCGCCACGTCGAGGTCAGGGTCCGGTCGTGCGACTTCGGCACCTCCTTCGACGGGTGGGACGAGCGCATCGACCTGTGCGTCGACGAGTCCGCCTCGGCCCGCGACGAGCTGGCCGAGGCCGGCGACCCCGACCCCGACGCCACGGTGCTGCGGATCTGGCGGGAGACGGTGATGCACGAGGCCGCCCACGCCCTCGTCCAGCTGCACGACCTGGAGCACGAGGGTTCGGAGGAGGACCTCGCCGACTCCTTCGCCGCGTGGATGCTCCTGCGCGACGGGGACGTCGAGGACGTCGACGCGCTGGTCGCCGCCGCCCTGCAGTACGACGTGTGGGCCGGTCTGTACGAGAGCGACACGTCCGACGGGCACTCGACCGATGCCGTCCGTGCCGCGAACTACGCGTGCTGGGTCCTCGGCGCCCACCCCGAGCGTGCCGAGGAGCTCGCGCCGGTCGACTCGCTGAGGGTCTCGCGCGTCCCCGGGTGCGCCGACGAGCTCCGGCGGCTCGAGAGGGACTGGGAGTCCAGGTTCGAGCTCATGGACGCCGGCGGCTGACAGGGCTCAGATGGTCACGGCCATCGCTGCCAGCACCCGCGCGCCGAGCGCCTCGTCGCCCTCGAGCGTCACGTCGACCGCTTCGGGGCGTCGTCGTCCGGCGCCGAGGATGCAGAAGTCCTCCGAGCCCATCCGCAGCGTGACGTCGGGGGAGTCCGAGCGGTCAGGGGCCGCACGCCCGTCCGGCCCGATGGTGGCTCCGACGGCGAGCTCGACGGGCCCACGGACCTCCCACGTCACGCTGGTCCCGGCCGGGGGTGCGACCTTCTTGCCCAGGACGAACGGCATGGCCGCGGCAAACGTCCGGGTGGTGACGTGGGCCCCGGGCGTGTCGAGGCTGCCGGGACGTCCGAGGGCGCGACGCAGGTCCTGCTCGTGGCACCAGGCGTCGATCGCCCGGTTCCGCAGCAGGACCTCCCACGTCCACGGCGCGGCTCCCGGGGTCCGGTCGGCCGGCGCCCCCGGGTCGGTCGGGAGGTCGACGAGCGCGGCCTCTCGCGCCGCCACCCCTGCCCGCAGCTCAGCGACGACGTCCGCCGGGCTCATGCCTCGTCGCTCCTGGACGCCGGCCTCGGTGTAGGTGCTCAGGACCCCGGAGGCGGTCGCGTCGACCTCCGTGTCCGGGGTCTGTCCGGCGAGGACGGCCTCGAGGTGGGCCAGGTGGGCGACGACGTCGTGCACGTCCCAGCCGGGCAGGTCCGTGCTCAGCATCCACTCGTGGTCGGCGATGTCGTCGGTGAGGTCGAGGACGGCGTGGGCACTGTGCCGCCACGCGTCGACGTAGGTCCGGAGGTCGGTCACGAGCGGGACTCCTTGCGGTGGCGGCGACGGGACGTGAAGACGTAGATGGCCAGGACGATGCCCGCGAGCGTGGCCAGCCAGCCGATCCCGTTGCCCAGGTTGGCGCGTTCCCCGACACCGTCGGGCGTCGATGCCGCGTACGAGGCGCTGTCGCCCGCGCCGTCCTGCGCTGCGCACGCGACCCGCACCTGCGCGTCGGGGGCGTCGAGCAGGAACCCGACGAGGTGCCAGGTGGTGCTGTCGGAGACGGCGGTGAGGTCCAGCGGGGCCTCGGGCACGTCCACGGGCTCGCCGTCCGCGTCGTCGGCGGTCTCGGTGACGACGCAACGGATGTCGCGGTCCGGTTGCGGGAGGTCGGTGAAGACGGCGACCGACGTGCCGGTCGCGTCGACGGGCTCGGAGACGTTGACCAGGGGTGCGTCGCGGACGGCGTCCCACGAGCTGGCCGCGACCGCCGTGCCGACGACCTGTCCGCCGAGGGCGATCGTGAGCGCCGCGAGGTACCAGAGCGGGTTGATCAGACGCACCGCCTCAGCCTGCCACACCGACCGTCGACGACAGCGGCCCCCGACCGACCGGGAGGTCGATCGAGGGCCGCTGTCGGCTGGCTCAGAAGGCTGCTTCGTCGAGCTCCATGACGGAGGCGTCGATGGCCTCGGCGATGGCGCGCTCGCCGGCCAGCTTGGGCAGGACGTTCTTGACGAAGAACGACGCCGCAGCGATCTTGCCCTCGTAGAACGCCTTGTCGGCGCCGGTGGCACCCTCGTCGAGAGCCTTGACGGCCACCTCGGCGCCCCGCAGGAGGAGCCACGCGACGACGAGGTCGCCGAGCACGTAGACGAGGCGGGTGGTGTTCAGGCCGACCTTGTAGATGTTCCGGATGTCGCCCTTCTCGTCGGCCGGGTTGGCCGACATGAGGTCGCCGAAGATGGCGCCCAGGATGGCCTGGGTGTCCTCGAGCCCCTTGCCGAGGAGCTCGCGCTCGACCTTGAGGCGACCGTTGCCGGCCTCGCCCTGGGCGAACGCCTGGATCTCCTGGGCGAGGTGGCCGATGGCCTGGCCCTTGTTCTTCACGATCTTGCGGAAGAACAGGTCCTGGCCCTGGATGGCCGTGGTGCCCTCGTACAGGGTGTCGATCTTGGCGTCGCGGACGTACTGCTCGAGCGGGTAGTCCTGCAGGAAGCCCGAGCCGCCGAAGGTCTGCAGCGACTCCGTGCCGAGGACGGTCCAGGACTTCTCCGATCCGTAGCCCTTGACGATCGGCAGCAGGAGGTCGTTGACGGCCTCCTCGAGCGAGGCGTCCTCGCCGGCGGCCTCCTTGATCATCACCGCGTCCTGCCAGGTCGCGGTGTAGAGCATCAGGGAGCGCAGGCCCTCGGCGAACGACTTCTGCGTGAGCAGCGAACGTCGCACGTCGGGGTGGTGGGTGATGGTGACGCGCGGGGCGGTCTTGTCCGACGCCTGCGTCAGGTCGGCGCCCTGCACGCGCTCCTTGGCGAACTCGAGCGCGTTGAGATAGCCGGTGGACAGCGTGGCGATCGCCTTGGCGCCGACCATCATGCGGGCGTTCTCGATGACGCGGAACATCTGGTTGATGCCGTCGTGGACCTCGCCGAGCAGCCAGCCCTTGGCCGGTCCGCCGAGGCTCGGGTCGCCGAAGGTGACCTCGCACGTCGTGGAGACCTTGATGCCCATCTTCTTCTCGATGTTGGTGACGTAGGCACCGTTGCGCTCGCCGGTGAGCTCGCCGGTCTCCTGGTCGAAGTGGATCTTGGGGACGAGGAACAGCGACAGGCCCTTGGTGCCCGGACCGCCCGCACCCTCGACGCCGGAGGGGCGCGCGAGCACGAGGTGCATGATGTTCTCGCTCATGTCGTGCTCGGCCGACGTGATGAAGCGCTTGACGCCCTCGATGTTCCAGGAGCCGTCCTCGTTGGGCGTGGCCTTCGTGCGGCCGGCACCGACGTCGGAGCCGGCGTCGGGCTCGGTCAGCACCATCGTGGCGCCCCACTGGCGCTCGACCATGTGGGCGGCGATCTTCTGGTCGCGCTCGTTGCCGTTCTCGAAGACGACGCCCGCGAAGGCCGGGCCGGCGGCGTACATCCAGATGGGCGGGTTGGCGCCGAGCACGAACTCCGCGGTGGACCAGATGAGCGAGGCGGGTGCCTTCTGGCCGCCGAGCTCCTCGGGCACCTGCAGGTTCCACATGCCGGAGTCCATCCACGCCGCGTAGCTCTTGGCGAACGCGGGGTTCATCGTCACGGTCTTGTCGCTCGGGTCGTAGACCGGCGGGTTGCGGTCGGAGTCGTCGAAGGACGCGGCCAGCTCCTCGCGGGAGAGGCGGTCGACCTCCGCGATGATGCTCTTGGCGGTCTCGACGTCGACCTCGGCGAACGGGCCGGATCCCAGGACCTCGTCGCGCCCGAAGAGCTCGAAGAGGTTGAACTCGACGTCGCGCAGGTTGCTCTTGTAGTGGCTCATGCTGCCTGTTCCTCAGATGGGGGTGGGGGAGTCCGGCGCACAGGTTACTCGCTGGTGCTACCGGCTGGTAACCAGTATCCGCGTCCGGGGGTCAGCAGACAAGTCCGGGGTTCGGACGGCCCGTGCCGCCTCAGTAGCGCGGCGTGGCCGCCACGCGGTGCAGGCCGTCGGTGGCGACGAGCCGGGCGGTGTGGACGGTGCCCGCGACGAGGATGGCGGCGCCGAGCAGGGGGAGCGTGAACATGGTGTCTCCAGGGGTGGGATCGGTGGTCGGACGGCTCCAGTCTCCTGCGGAAAAACATCAAGGACAAGCGAAGGGAACTTCACTATTCGTGTAGCCATGGCTACATGGAAGTGCGGCGTCTGCGGGTTCTCAGGGAATTGTCCGAGCGGGGATCGGTCGGTGCTGTCGCCGATGCGATGAGCATCACTCCCTCGGCGGTCTCGCAGCAGCTCAAGGCGTTGGAGCACGAGGCCGGCTACGGGCTCGTCGAGCCGGCCGGCCGAGGCGTCGCCCTCACGGAGGCGGGGCGCGCGCTGGCTCGGACCGCCGTCGAGATCCTGACCGCCATCGAGCGGGCCGAGGGGGCCTGGCGCGAGTTCATGGCGACCCCCGCCGGTCGCGTCACGCTCGCCACCTTCCCCACCGGGGGCGAGATGCTGCTGCCGGGGGTGCTGGCCCGACTCGCCGACCGACCCGACGTCGAGCTCGAGTGCACCGACGTCGAGACGTCGGAGGACGACGCGGACCTGACCCCCGACCACGACGTCGTCGTCTCCGACGCGCCCGTGACGTCCGCGCGCTGGCGCGAGCGCGGCCTGCAGGTCGTCCCCCTCATGACCGAGCCGCTCGACGTGGCCCTGCCCGAGGGTCATCGGCTGGCCAGTCGGCGCACGCTGTCACCGCGTGACGTCGCCGACGAGTCGTGGATCGGGGTTCCCGAGGGGCAGCCGTTCGACCAGGTCCTCCAGCGCGTCGTGGCCGTGACCGGCCAGCCGGTGCGGGTCCGGCAGCGCTTCGCCAACAACGGCGTCGTCGAGGCGATGGTCGCAGCCGGCCACGGACTGGCGATCCTGCCGCGCTTCACGACCCGCGACCACGGCAACGGGCTCATCAGCCGGCCCCTGACCGGTGTCGTCGCCCAGCGCGACATCTCCGCGCTGCTGAGGCCCGACCGGTACGAGCGTCCGTCCGTCCGGCTCGTCCTCGACGCCCTGGCAGCCGAGGCCACCGCGGTGGCCGACTCCCACCGAGGACACTGAGGGAGCCTGCGCCATGGACCGAGCCGTCAGGACTCGCAGGTCGCGAACCACCAGTCGGTGAGCTCCTCGTTCGCTGCGGTCTCCTGCTCGGTCGGCTGCGCGGCGGAGGGATCACCACTGCCGTCGGACGCCGCCTCGATGTCGTCACCGATGCGCTCGAGGTAGTCGAGCCGGGTCTCCCAGGCCTCGACGACCTCCGCCGGCGGCTCCACCTCGGAGATGGCCGACGCGGCGGCGAGGACGAGGGCGGGCCGGGTCATGCTGATGCTCCTGAGGGCGAGGTCATGGGTCGTGGGCGGGCGGCCGGAGTGGGTTCAGCGCTTGGCGAACTTCGCGGCGAACGCGTCGAACTCCGGCGACGACAGCGATTCTGCCTGGGCCGTGGCCTCGAACGCGAGCGAGGTCTCGGCGTCGGCGCTCGCGGCCAACGCGACAGAGCGCTTGATGTCGGCCATCACAGAACGATTGCGCCCCGCCCACGCGTGGGCGAGCTCGTCTGCTCGGGCACGAGGATCCTCGGCGAGCTCTTGGGCGATGCCCAGGGCCAGGGCGTGCTCGGCGTCGATCACGTCGCCGGCGAAGAGGGCGGCGGCCGTGTTCGCGGCTCCGATGCGCTGGGTCAGCATCCACGTGCACCCGCCGCCGGGATGCAGGCCGATCCGGGAGAACGTCGGCCCGAACCCGGCGTCCGGTCCCGCGACGATCACGTCGCAGGCCAGCGCGATGTTGAGGCCGGCTCCCACTGCGGGTCCGTGGACGGCGGCGATGGTCGGGATCGCGAGATCGCGGATCGGCAGGAACGACGCGTAGACGCCCATGAGATGGTCGCGCAGCTCCGGCACCGGACGGGTCCGGTCGCCGAACAGGCTCTCGAGGTCGGCGCCGGAGCAGAACGCACGGCCCGCGCCGGAGACGACGAGCGCAGCGGCGTCGGTGTCGGCGGCGACCGTCTCCACGGCGGCGCGAAGCTCGTCGAGCAGGGGCCGGTCGAGGGCGTTGAGGCGTTCGGGAGCGTTGAGGGTGATGGTGCGCACCGCACCGTCGGAGCTCAGCAGGACGAGGGACATGACGTCAGCGTAGGGCCCCGACAACACGGTGGTCGGGGCCCTCGGGGAACGCCTACTTCTTGAAGGCGTCCTTCACGTTCTCGCCGGCATCCTTGATGCTCGACTTGCTCTGATCCTTCGTGCCCTCGGCCTTCAGCTCGTCGTCGTTGGTGACGTCCCCGATGACCTCCTTGGCCTTGTCAGCGAATCCCATGATCGTTCCTTTCTGTCGTGTCTCCTGGGGGTCAGTGGACCCGGGCCGGTCCACTGGTCGTGAGGCGCGACAGTCGTCGCGGTGCGTCGAGCAGCACGCGGGTCGCGGGCTTCACGGCGCTCAGGGAGGACGAGACCTCCTGGCTGGTGCGGGCTGCGACCTCGTGGACGAGGTCGGCGTCGGCCCGCAGGTCGATCGCGGCGCGCACCTCGATCACGTCGGTCCCGGCGATGCGCTGGGCGTGGCCCGAGGCGCCGAGCACGGGGCACGATGCCGTCGAAGGCTGTGCGGTCTCCGAGGCGCGCCTCCCGCAGCAGCGTCGCCTCTCTCGCGTCGTCGTTCACAGGCTCAGCGTGAGGTCACTGTGCGACGTCCGCCGGGTGAGGAACGCGTCCGTACCGAATCTCTCAGGGACTTCTCACCCATGGGCGGAGGGAGGCGTCAGGACCAGGGGCCCGCAACGGCGCCGGCCATGACCTCGGCCATCGCGGCGTACCCCTCGTCGTTGGGGTGAAAGCGGTCCGCGGCGACCCAGCCGCGCCAGGACCGCATGTGAGGGACGCGGAACTCCGCCACCTGGATGCGTCCGGTGGCAGCGATCTCGTCGATGGCCTCGTTGACGGTGAGCGCCGCGCCGTGTGCGGCGGGCTGGGTGGCGACGACGGTGCCGCGGGGGATGCGGAGCAGGAGGTCGCGCATCGCTCGAGGGATCTCCCTGCGCCAGCGGCGGCTGATCATGTCGTTGTTGCCGATCATGAGGGTGACGAGCGCGGCGGGACTGCGGTGCTGGGCAGCGAGGTCCTCCATGGCGGGGAGCTGGCGCTCCAGGACGTCGGCGATCCGGGCGCCGTTGAAGGAGAGGTTGACCGAGGGCAGACCCACCTGCGGCGCGAGGCGCCCGACCCAGCCGCGGTCATGGGCGCTCGCACCGATGCCTTGCGACATCGAGTCGCCCAGCACCGCCCACCAGGGGCGTCCGGCGGCGACCTCGCCGACCGCGCCGCGATTGTGCTCCTGCCAGGCGTGGGCGTACGGCTCGACCTGCTCCTGCACCGACCGGACCCCGGACGACACCTTGGCGAGGGCGGAGACGATCGGACCGGGGGGCCTGCCGCTGAGGTTGGAGTAGGTGAAGGCCGTCTCCGGGTCCATCCGCCCAGTGAAGCACCGAGCCGCTGGTCCCGCCGACCAGTCTCGCCGGCGCCTGGGGACTCAGACGGTGAGGCGGGCCGCTGCGGCCATCTCGGCGTAGCCGCGGTCGTTGGGATGGAAGAAGTCGCGCCCGAGACGGCCGGCGAAGTCACGCAGGTGCGGGATGCGGAAGTCGGCGACGTGCAGCCCGCGACGGGCGGCGGCGACCTCGACCATCCGGTTGAACAGCCGCGCGGTGCGTTGCATCCCGGGCTGTCGGCCGACGACGGTGCCCTGAGGGATGGCGTCGAGCAGCCGATGCAGCGTGGCGGGCAGCTCGCGGCACCAGCTCGGCTTCATGAGGTCGTTGTTGCCGATCAGCATGGTCACGCGGGCGACGTCGTGGTGACGGCGCAGGTCGTCGCACACGTCGAGCTGGCGCTCGAGCACGTCGATGGCGCGGGCCCCGTTGAAGGAGAGGTTGACGACCTCCATGCCGCGCAGCAACGCGGGCGGGTCGTCGGCAAGGCGGCCGACCCAGCCCCGGTCGGGAGAGGTGGCGCCGATGCCCTGGGAGAGGGAGTCGCCGAGCACGATCCACAGCGGACGACCGGACCCGACGGCTTCTCGGTTGCGCTGCTCCCACCAGGAGGCGAAGGGAGCGATGTCGTCGATGATGCTGCGCACCCCTGGGACGACGGTGCCGAGGGCGCGGACGATCGAGCCGGAGGGACGGCCGCTGAGGTTGGAGTAGCTGAAGTCGCCGGGACGGTCGGTGGGCACCGGCGCGGTGGCCTGCGGCGGCGACGGGAACGTGATGGTCCGGGTCGTCCAGGCTGCGGGGGAGTCCGGAGCGGGGGTCGACGACGGGACGGCCGGGAGGGTCAGCGGCTGCGTCATGGGCATGACCGTAGAGCCCCGGCTCGCGGGCGTCGTCGGCGGCTCGGCGTCGACATGACGTGTTCAAGGGATCGTCATCGCCGGGGAACACCGCCGATGCCGCTCGGACGCGCCCGGATCGCGACGTTCACCCGTCGGCTACAGTGAGGCCGTTCGCCGATGTAGCTCAATGGCAGAGCGCTTGCTTCCCAAGCAAGATACGCGGGTTCGATTCCCGTCATCGGCTCCGAGCGCAGCGAGGAGACGCTGTCGGGATCCCCACCTCCTCGCGCGGAGCGCGTTGCGAGGGATCCTGTCATCGGCTCCGAGCGCGGCATCGCTCGGTCGTGAAGCCATCTTTTGCCCGATCGGTCGTCGGGCGTAGCTCAGCCAGTGAGGGCGGCTTCGGCGGAGACTTGGCGGCCGGTGGGCAGGATCCATCGCAGGACGTCGTGGCCCTTCATGGAGTGGTGTCTCCTGCACAGTGCCCACATGTTCGATCCGTTGGTCGCCCCGGTGGGCCAGGGTTCTCGGTGGTCGAGGTCGCATCGTTCGGCGGGGACCCGGCATCCGGGTGCTCGGCAGACGCCGTCCCTGAACCTGATGGCCTTGGCGAGGGTCTCGGGGGCGAACCGTCCGACGTAGTCGTGAGCGAGAACGTCGCTGGTGACGGGATCGGTGATGATGCGGTGCCAGAAGGTGTCGTCGGGGTCGATGTTCTCGAGGATCCACGATGCGGGGACGGACCATTCGCCATCACTGGATTGGGCGTGGCCGTCGATGAGTCCGGTGAGGACGTCGGCCTCGATCATCACCGCGACGTCGCCACCGATGGTGGGCTCTGCGGTGGTGTCGCCGTGGGTGAGCCAGGAGACGAACAGGTCGGCGGTCCGCTGCGGCAACGTGCGGTCGTCCTCGTCGTCGACGGGGATGCGTGCGGCGCGGTCGAGGCGCTTCATCACCGCCGCTGCCTGGTGCGACGGCAGGTAGGCCGAGAGCCAGGACATGCCGTCCTCGAGGTGGTGCAGGGACACGTGGCGCTGGGCGCGGGCCTTCTCGGCCCGCTCGAGCGCTTCGTCGGGCTCGATGCGGGTGACGAACCGCTTGATCCAGGCCCGCAGCTCAGCAGTGGTGTGGGTGGTGGCGTAGGCGAGGGCCTTCTCGTCGAGCAGCGCCCACGAGGACTCCCGTTCCAGCCGGTCCAATCCCGTGGAGATCTCGCGAACGCGGGCGGCATCGATGAGCCCCTCGGTGAACGCGGCCCAGCAGGTGGGCGCGTGGGCGACCATCCGGTCGGCGGTCGCGAGGCGGGACCAGACCTGGTTCTCCGAGAGTCCCATGGCCTGACCGATCGTCATCGGGATCGCCGAGCGCTCCACCATTTGCCGCATCGGGGAGTCCAGCCGGCTGATCCGCGCCTCCTCGGCGTCGCGGAACGCGAGCATCGCCGAATACACTGCCGCCTCACCCCGAGCCGCCGTGCGAGCAGCCATGACCATGGCCTCCTCGCTCGTGCTCTCCCCGATGTCCATGAATCAAACATACGCTCGACCACCGACAGTCGGTTTTGGAGAGTCCGCAGAGTCCGGGCGTGGCCTCGATGCGCGCGGACCAGCGCCTTCGGCGCGCTCCGCGCTACGCCCCCGAGCACTCCGCGCAGGGGGGACCCCCAGACCACCGTGGGTGGGGGTGGTTCGGGTCGGCCCTGGTGGGCGCGCGTTCTGGAAGGCTCGACGCCCGCGCCCTCACGTCGGGCACGAGGGCGTCCAGCACTGCTGGCTGCGCACGTCTCGGCTCGCTTCCGACTCAGGTGGACGCGTCCGGCTCCTGGTACTCCCGCTCCTCCCACCAGCCGCCCGTCGGAGGCAGGTCGGTCGAGACGCGGTCGGGAAACTCTGCGGGCCGCTTCTCCAGGAACGACGTGACGCCCTCGCGAGCGTCGGGGGAGGCGCCGCGCTCGGCGAGGACGGCGGAGTCGACCTGGTGGGCGTCCATCGGGTGCGCCTGGCCGAGCCCGGACCAGATGAGGCGACGCGTGAGCGCCACCGCGACCGGGGCGGCGTTCTCGGCGATCTCCCGCGCGATCTCCATCGCGCGGGGAAGCACCTCCCCGGGCTCGCAAAGCTCGGTGAGCAGGCCCGCGGTCAGCGCCTCGTCGGCCTCCACGAGTCGGCCGGTGACGTTCCACTCCAGGGCCTTGCCGACGCCGACGAGTCGGGGCAGGAACCAGCCGGCGGCGCCCTCGAGCACGATGCCACGGCGCACGAACACGAACCCGAACCGGCTGTGGGTCGAGGCGATGCGCAGGTCCGCGGGGAGCGCCATCGTGATACCGACGCCCACCGCGACGCCTTCGAAGGCCACGATCACGGGCTTCAGCGAGCGGTAGACGGCGAGGGAGACGCGTCCCGCCAGGTCCTCCGTGCTCGGCCGCCCCGAGGAGTCGAACGCGCTCTCCCCGCCCTGCAGGTCCGCTCCGGCGCAGAAGTGGTCGCCCGCACCGGTCAGGACGACCGCGCGGACGTCGTCGTCGGCGTCGGCGCGGGCGAACGCGTCCACCAGCTCGTCGGCCATGACGGGGGTGAAGGCGTTGCGACGCCCGGGACGGTCGAGCGTGACCACGAGGACGTGGTCGGAGAGCTCGTAGCGGATCTGGGCGTACGCGTGATCGGACATGAGGCGGCCACCATAGCCGCCACCGTGGGCCGATCCGCTGGGTACAGTGACCGCGTGCTCCTCTCCGACCGCGACATCCTCGCCGAGCTCGACGCCGACCGGGTGCGCCTCGATCCGCTCGAGCGAGCGATGATCCAGCCGTCCAGCATCGACGTGCGGCTCGACAAGTTCTTCCGCGTCTTCGACAACCACAAGTACCCCCACATCGACCCGGCGGCGGACCAGAGCGACCTCACGCGTGCGATCGAGGTCGACGGCGACGAGACCTTCGTGCTGCACCCGGGCGAGTTCGTGCTCGGCTCCACCTACGAGACCGTCACGCTCCCCGACGACATCGCCGCGCGGCTGGAGGGCAAGTCCTCCCTCGGCCGGCTCGGTCTC
Source organism: Aeromicrobium halocynthiae (assembly GCF_039531385.1). Taxonomy (NCBI): domain Bacteria; kingdom Bacillati; phylum Actinomycetota; class Actinomycetes; order Propionibacteriales; family Nocardioidaceae; genus Aeromicrobium; species Aeromicrobium halocynthiae. The sequence continues at coordinate 147,531 of NZ_BAAAPY010000002.1, forward strand.
CTGACCCACTCGACCGCGGGCTTCATCGACCCGGGCTTCTCGGGGCACGTCACGCTGGAGCTCGCCAACGTCGCCACGTTGCCGATCAAGCTGTACCCGGGGATGAAGATCGGTCAGCTGTGCTTCTTCCGGCTGTCCTCCGCCGCGGAGCATCCCTACGGATCACAGAAGTACGGCTCGCGCTACCAGGGACAGCGCGGCCCCACCGCCTCCCGGTCGCACGCCAACTTCCACCAGACCACGATCTGAGCACCACATGTCCGACGCACCACTGATCGTCAGACCCGAGGTGGCCGATGCCCTGTCGTCGGGCACCCCCGTCGTGGCGCTCGAGTCGACGATCATCTCCCACGGCCTCCCGCGTGAGGAGGCCCTCGACGCGGCCCGCGGCTTCGAGTCGCTCGTGCGCGGCCACGGGGCCGTCCCCGCCACGGTCGCCGTGCTCGACGGCCACATGCGCGTCGGGCTCGACGACGACTCCCTCGCGCGACTCGTCGAGGAGGACCTGCCCAAGCTGAGCACGCGCGACCTGCCGATCGTCCTCGCGCGTGCTGGCAGCGGCTCGACGACGGTCGCCTCCACGTCGTTCATCGCCGACCTCGCAGGGGTTCGGGTCTTCGCCACCGGTGGGTTGGGCGGCGTGCACCGCGGAGCCGCGCAGACCTGGGACGAGTCCGCGGACCTCAAGACGCTCTCCGGCGTCCCCATCACGGTGGTCTCGGCCGGCGTCAAGTCCATCCTCGACATCCCTGCGACGCTCGAGCGCTTCGAGAGCTTCGGCATCCCCGTGATCGGCTACGGCACGGCGGAGTTCCCCGGGTTCTGGCTGTCGTCGTCGGGCCACCGGCTCGACTGGTCGGTCCCCGACGCCACAGCCGTCGCCGCGGTGATGGAGTCGCGCGAGCAGCTGGAGATGTGCGAGGGGATCGTCGTCGCCAACCCGCTGCCCGTCGACCAGCAGCTCGACCCCGACCTGCACGACCGGGCCCTCGCCGAGGCGCTGCGACGGGCGGAGGAGAAGCAGGTCGAGGGCAAGGACGTCACCCCGTTCCTGCTCGCCAGCATCGTCGAGCTGACCGAGGGCAAGAGCCTCGAGGTGAACATACGCATCGTGGAGAACAACATCCGCGTCGCGGCCGACATCGCGGTGGCCTGGGCGAGGCAGTGACGCGCGTCCTCGTGGTCGGTGACGTCGTCGACGACATCAGCGTGAAGGCCCTCGCGCCCACCGCGGCCGCGAGCGACACGACGGCTCGCATCCGCATGCGGCCCGGAGGCTCGGCGGCCAACGTCGCAGCCTGGCTGGGCCACCTCGGCGTCGAGTGCACCTTCGTGGGCCGGGTCGGGGCGGACGGCGTCGAACGGCACGAGGCTGCGCTCGCCGAGCACGGCGTGCGCGCGATGCTCGCCGCCGACACCGACCTCCCGACCGCGACGATCGTCCTGCAGCTCGACGACGTCGGCGAGCGGACGATGTTCGTCGACCGCGGCGCCAACACGTCGCTGCGTGTCGACGACGTCCCCGAGGTCGCGTGGGACGGTGTCGGTTGGCTGCACCTGACCGGGTACACGTGGTTCGACCCCGCCACCCGGCCCGTCGCCGACGCCCTGGTCGCGCAGGCCGAGCAGCGGGGCGTCGGGGTGAGCGTCGACCCCAGCACCGTGTCCTTCCTGCGCGACTGCGGAGGTCCGACGTTCCTGCGCTGGGTCGCGGGCGTCGACCTGCTGTTCCCGAACCTCGAGGAGGCGCGGGTGCTCGTCGACGCTCGCGGGCCGCACGTCGACCTCGACGCGCTGGCCGACGGGGTCGGGGCGCTGGTGGTGACCCTCGGGCCGATGGGTGCGGCGTTCGTCGAGCGACGCGGTGACGTCGAGCCTCGGCGCGAGCAGGTCACGGCGCCTCGTTCGCCGGTGGTCGACACGACCGGCGCCGGCGACGCCTTCGCCGCGGGGTTCCTCTCGGTGTGGACGGTGCGGCGCGAGCCGGTGGCCGCGCTCGAGGCGGGTCGCGCCGCGGCGGAACGCTGCATCGCCGCGATCGGCGCCCGGCCATGACCTCGTACCCGGGCCCGGTGCGGCTCGGTCCCACGCCGGCACAACGACGCGCGCGGCGTCGGGCCGCCGTGGCGGTCGGCTTCTTCCTCGTCGCGCTCGGCGCGGTGATGGGCAAGATCCTGCTCGACCCGGAGGGCACGGGCGTCGTCGTCACGTGGGACCCGTCCTCGGTCGCCGACCCGGAGGACATCCGCACGACGCCCGACGGCGGGCAGTACGCCTTCCTGGTCACCCAGCCGGACTCCGACGAGCCGGTCACCTACGACGCGTGCGAGCCCGTGCGCGTGGTGCTGGACGACCGGACCGGCCCACCCGGCACGGAGGCGCTCGTGACGGACGCGCTCGCGGAGATGTCCGAGCTCACCGGACTCGCCTTCGACCTGCGGGGTGCTGCGACGCGCAGTCCCACTGCGGACTGGCAGCCCGCGCGCGACGGCGACGTGTGGGAGCCCGTCCTGATCGCGTGGACCGACGACGAGGAGGTCCCGGAGCTGTCCGGCAACGTGCTCGGTCTCGGGGGGAGCGCATGGGCCGACGAGGACGGCGATCGTCGCTACATCACCGGCCAGGTGCTGCTGGACGGTCCGCAGCTGACCTCCCTCGGCCCCGAGCAGACCCGGGCGACGCTGCTGCACGAGCTCGGCCACCTCGTCGGCCTCGACCACGTCGAGGACGACGACGCCCTCATGCAGCCTGCGGCCGGTCCCACGGAGTGGGGCTCGGGCGACCTGGCCGGGCTCGCCCAGCTCGACGGCGGCGGGTGCACCTGATGGATCCCCTGGTCGACGGGCTCGGCCCCGACCTCGCCCGGCGCATCGTCGAGCGGGCGATGGACCGCCTCGGTCACAACGTCAACGTCATGGACGCCGACGGGGTGATCGTCGGGTCCGGCGACCTCTCGCGGCTCGGCGAGGTCCATGAGGGCGCCCTGCTCGCGATCCGCGGCGGACGGACGGTCACGGTCGACCAGGCCCTCGCCGACCGGATGTCGGGGGTGCGGCCCGGGGTGAACGCGCCGATCGTCGTCGACGGTCGAACCGTGGGTGCGATCGGGTTGACCGGCGATCCCGAGACGCTCGGGGAGGTGGGGCACCTGCTGCAGATGGCCGCTGAGCTCATGGTGCAGCAGGCCGCCGACCTCGACGACGAGCAGTGGCGGTCGACGCGTCTGGACACCGTCGTCCGCGCGCTCGTCCGACCAGACCAGGACTCCGCCGAACGCGCCACCGTGCGACGGCGGGCCGAGGGGCTGGGCATCGACCTCGACGTGCCGCGGCACGCCGTGCTCGTGCTGCCCCGCCGGGGACCGGTGGACGGCAGGGTGCACGCGGCGCGGAGGGCACTGCACCGCAGCGGTCTGCACCTGCTGACCGCGCTGCTCGAACCCGAGCAGCTGCTCGTGCTCGTGCCCGACGACGTCGCCACGGAAGCGCTCCTGTCGGCGCTGGGACCGGTGCGGCGCGAGGTCGTCCTGGTGGTGGGCCCGTCGCTCGGACCGGGTGTCGATGCCCTGCCGATCTCGTGTGCGGCGGCCCTCGACGTCGTCGCGGTCCGGCCGCCCGGCCACCCTGCCGACGACGCGGACGTGGTGCTGCGCTGGACCGACGACCCGCTGCCAGCACTCGTCGCCGGTCTGGACGACGACTGGCGCACGGCCGCGCTCGCCGACCCGTGGAACCGCCTGGCGACCGCCGACGCGGTCCTCGCGACGACGGTGGTGGCCTACCTCGAGTCCGGAGGTGACCTCGCCGCGACCGCGGCGCACCTGCACGTGCACCGCAACACGCTGCGCTACCGACTCGACCGGGCCGCCACGCTCAGCGGCGTCGACGTGCGCGACGTGCGGGGCGCGGCGCACCTCCTCGTCGGCGCCGTGCGGACGGGTCGGTTGTGCATGCGCACCGTCGCCGACGACTGAAGGCCTGCACCGTGGGGCGTCCGCCCGATGTCGGCGGGGCATCGTGCGCGATAACGTGACGGCCATCACGCGTCGACGGCCCGGGTCGGCGCCCTCGAAGGGAGCGTCATGGAGCTCGTCCTCGTCCTGATCGGGCTCGTCGGCCTGATCGTCATCGCCACCACGTGGCTCAAGGTCCATCCCTTCATCGCCCTGCTCGTGGCAGCGATCGTCGGGGGCTTCGGCCTCGGCGTGCCCGGCGGAGAGGTCGTGGCCACGGCGACCGAGGGCTTCGGGGCGATCCTCGCCGGGATCGGGATCGTCATCGCCCTGGGCACCATCATCGGCGTCATCCTCGAGCGCAGCGGTGCCGCCGTGACGATGGCCGAGCTCGTCATCAAGCTCATCGGCCCCAGGCATCCGATGCTGGCGGTCTCGATCATCGGCTACATCGTGTCCATCCCGGTCTTCTGCGACTCCGGCTTCGTCATCCTCAACTCGCTCAAGGAGTCGCTCGCCCGCAGGACCGGCACCTCGACGGTCGCGATGTCCGTGGCGCTGGCCACCGGGCTGTTCGCGACGCACACGCTCGTGCCGCCGACGCCCGGCCCGATCGCTGCGGCGGGCAACCTCGACCTCACCGACCAGCTCGGCCTCGTCATCCTCGTCGGCTTCGCCCTGGCGATCCCGGCGGCACTCGCCGGGCTCTGGTGGGCGACCCGGTTCGCCGGCGAGGAGCCCGCCGGGGAGGCGACGTCGGCCCTGGAGGTCGCGACGGCGGACTTCGAGAAGCTCAAGGAACGCTACGCCGACCTGCCGTCGCCGCTCGCAGCGTTCGCGCCGATCCTGGTGCCGATCGCCCTGATCTGCATCGGGTCGGTGGCAGCCCTGCCGGCCGAGCCGTTCGGTGCGGCCACGTCGACGTTGACCTTCCTCGGCACCCCGGCCATCGCGTTGCTCGTCGGCGTCGTCTCAGCGCTGCCGCTCGTGGGCTCGAAGGTGCGCGTCGCGACGGCCGCCGACACCGGCGCCGGCAGGTCCGACTCGTGGCGCACGCGCATGCAGGCCGACTTGTCCGACGGCGTCACCGCGGCCGGTCCCATCCTGCTGATCACCGGCGCCGGAGGCGCGTTCGGCGCGGTCATCCAGGCCAGCGACCTCGGCGACTACCTCGGTGAGTCGCTGTCGGGTCTCGGCATCGGCGTGTTCATGCCGTTCCTCGTCGCGGCCGCGCTGAAGTCCGCCCAGGGGTCGTCGACGGTCGCGCTCGTCGCGACGTCGGCACTGGTCGCGCCCCTCGTCGGCGACCTCGGTCTCGGGTCGGACCTGGGGCGGGTGCTCGTCGTGATGGCGATCGGCGCCGGCGCGATGACGGTCTCGCACGCGAACGACAGCTACTTCTGGGTCGTCGCGCAGTTCTCCCGGATGAGCGTCGCCCAGGCCTACCGCGCCCAGACCGGCGCGACCCTCGTGCAGGGTCTGACGACGATCGTCGTGATCTGGGTGCTCTCGCTGGTGGTGCTGTGAGCCTGCGGGTGGTGCTGGCGCCGGACTCGTTCAAGGAGAGCCTTCCCGCCGCGGACGTCTGTGCCGCGCTCGAGCAGGGCGTCCGGGCCGCGGCGCGGGACGCCGAGGTGGCGTGCGTGCCGATGGCCGACGGCGGGGAGGGCACGGCCGCCACGCTCGTCGCCGCCACGGGTGGCCGGCACGTCCCGGTGACCGTCGCGGGACCGCTCGGGACCTCGGTCGAGTCGTCGTTCGGCCTGCTCGGCGACGGCACCACGGCGGTGGTCGAGCTGGCCGCCGCCTCCGGCCTCGAGCTGGTGGCCGCGGGGGACCGGGACGTGCACCGTTCGGGCACGTTCGGGACGGGCGAGCTGGTGCGCGCCGCGCTCGACGCCGGGGCGACGCGGGTGGTCGTCGGGATCGGCGGCAGCGCCACGAACGACGGCGGCGCCGGGCTGCTCGTCGCGCTGGGTGCGCGCGTGCTCGATGGGGCGGGCGAACCGGTGCGAGCGGGGGCGACAGGCCTGCACGACGTCGCCGACGTCGACTGGTCCGGGCTCGACCCCCGGCTGCGCGACGTCCGCCTCGACGTGGCGTGCGACGTCGACAACCCGCTGCTCGGACCGCGGGGCGCCAGCACCGTGTTCGGACCGCAGAAGGGGGCGTCCGCAGAGGACGTCGCGCACCTCGAGGCGGCGCTCACGCGGTGGGCCGACGTCGTCGCCCGATCCGGCGAGGACCGTCGTGACGTCGCCGGGGCAGGTGCTGCCGGGGGGACGGGCCTCGCGCTCCTGCAGCTGGGGGCCGACCTGCGTCCTGGCGTCGAGCTGGTGGCCGAGGTGGTCGGGCTGCGCTCCGCCCTGCACGGGGCCGACCTGGTGATCACCGGCGAGGGCCGGGTCGACGCCCAGACACTGCACGGGAAGACGCCGGCGGGGGTGGTCTCGATGGCGCGCGAGCTCGCCGTCCCGGTGGTGGTCCTCGCCGGCTGCGTGGGCGACGGTGCCGAGACGGTGCTCGACGCCGGTGCCGCTGCCGTCCTGCCCATCGCCGACGGCGCCACCGCCCCGGCCGATCTGCTCGCCCCCGACGTCACCGCCGCGAACCTCCAGCGGACCGCCCGCTCCGTGGTGACCCTCTGGCTCGCGGCTGCCCGCGCGTCGGCTGACGGGTGACCGATTCCCAGGAGGTCTTGGGAATCGGTCACCCGCGCCCGGTTCTTTGACGCTTCGCCAGGGAAGCAATCCAGGTCCTGCGCCAG
>NZ_BAAAPY010000002.1:154343-214443 GCF_039531385.1 Aeromicrobium halocynthiae
CGCCAGAGAGCCGTGGTCTGGTTCAGCGTCGTGGCGCACGATGCAGGATTCCCAGGAGGTCTTGGGAATCGGTCACCCGCGCCCGGTTCTTTGACGCTTCGCCAGGGAAGCAATCCAGGTCCTGCGCCAGAGAGCCGTGGTCTGGTTCAGCGTCGTGGCGCACGATGCAGGATTCCCAGGAGGTCTTGGGAATCGGTCACCCGCGCCCGGTTCTTTGACGCTTCGCCAGGGAAGCAATCCAGGTCCTGCGCCAGGGAGCCGTGGTCTGGTCCGGCGTCGTGACGCGCGAGGTCGGGTTCCCAGGAGGTCCTGGGAATCCTGCATCCGTCCGCGAGCCACTCACGCCACCTGGGTGACGACACCGAGGAGCGCACGGAAAGCCATGGTCGAGGGCTCGAGCGCACGCTCAGGACGCCCAGGACGACGGACCCCGCCCGGCAGCAGCCGGGCGGGGTCCGTTCACTCGTGCCACTCAGCTCCTGGCCGAGCCCCCGTCGGTGTCCGTCTCGTCGTCGCGACCGAGGGAGGTCGCGGCCTCACTGACGTCGGCGCCGCTCGGGTTGGCTTCGCTCAGCGGTGCGGAGTCCGGCGACGTCGGCTCCGTCGTCGGCGCGTCCTCGACGGCGACGATCTCGCCGTCACCGGCGACGGGGGTCGCCGAGGCCGTCGGCTGCTCACCGGACTCCTCCTCGCGCGCGTCCTCCTCGACCGGCTCGGTCTCGGGGGCGGGCGCCGGCGCGGGGGCGGGCTCCTCGGCGGGGCTCGCCTCCTGGGGGTCGGCGTCGTCGCCGGAGCCCGGACCGTCGTCGGAGGCGGGAACGGCCTCGGTCTCGGACTCGGTGACGTCGCCCTCCTCCGGCTCGGGATCGGGGGTCGGGGCGCCGTCACCGGCACTCGACGCGGGCGAGTCCGGCAGCAGGTCGGTGTTGACCGCACCGACGTTGTCCCAGGCCGACGACTCCTTCTCCGAGGCCGGCTCGTCCGGGGCCGCATCGGTGGTCTCGGCCTCCGGCGCCAGCTCCTCACGGGACGCCTGGGTGCTCGCCCCGCCGCCGTCGACGGCCTCCTTGGCGGCACCGGAGTCGGCCAGCGGCACGTCGTGCTCGGCGGCGGCCTTCTCGTCGGCCTCCTGCGACGTGGGGGCAGGGTCGTCCTTCGGGACCTCCTCCGACGTGCCGGTGACCTCCTCCGGCTTGGTGTGGGTGTCGGCCGGCGGGCCGGCGTCGGCGGTGTCGGAGATCGAGTCCGGGTTGGCGCGATCGGCCGCGTTCGGCTCGGCCTCGACGGCCGATGCGGTGGCGGCCTCGGCCTCCTTGACCACGTCGGCCGCGGCCTCGGACGGATCACGCTTGACCGCGGCGAGCAACATCTGGGCGACGTCGAGCACCTCGACCTCCTCTCGTGCCTCGCCGGAGTCCTGCTTGGCGGTCAGGCCGTCGGACAGCATGACTCGGCAGAACGGGCAGCCGACCGCGATCTGGTCGGCACCGGTGGCGATGGCTTCCTCGGTGCGGTTGACGTTGATGCGTGACCCGAGGTTCTCCTCCATCCACATGCGCGCCCCGCCGGCGCCGCAGCAGAAGGACTTCTCGGAGTTGCGCGGCATCTCGGCGAACGTCGCGCCGGGGATGACCTCGAGCAGCTCGCGGGGCGCCTCGTAGACCTTGTTGTGACGGCCGAGGAAGCACGGGTCGTGGTAGGTGATGGTCTTGCCGGTCTCCGCCGCCCCTGCGCCGGGAGCCACGGGGGTCAGCTTCTTCTCGCGCACGAGGCGGTTCAGCAGCTGCGTGTGGTGCACGACCTCGAGCTCGATGCCGAACTCGGCGTACTCGTTCTTGAGGGTGTTGAAGCAGTGGGCGCAGGTGGAGACGACCTTCTTGGCCTTGGTCTCCTTGAGCACCTCGGCGTTCTCCATGGCCAGCTGCATGAACACGATCTCGTTGCCGGCGCGACGGGCGGGGTCGCCGGTGCAGGTCTCGCCGTCACCGAGGACGGCGAAGTCGACGCCGGCGGTGTTCAGCAGCTCCGCGACGGCCTGGGTGGTCTTCTTGGCGCGGTCCTCGAAGGCGCCGGCGCAGCCGACCCAGAACAGCCACTCGACCTCGTCGAGGCTCTCGACGTCGACACCGACCTGCTTGACCTCGAAGTCGAGGTCCTTGGCCCAGTCCATGCGGTGCTTGGGGTTCATGCCCCACGGGTTCCCCTTGCGCTCCAGGCCCTTGAAGATGTTGTTGAGCTCGGTGGGGAAGTTCGACTCGACGAGCACCTGGAAGCGGCGCATGTCGTCGATGTGGTCGACGTGCTCAATGTCGACGGGGCACTGCTGGACGCAGGCGCCGCAGTTGGTGCACGACCACAGGACGTCGGGGTCGATGACGCCGAAGAGGTCCTCGTCGCCGATGAGGGGACGCTCGAGCTCGCGCTTCTGCTCGTCGGTCAGGGTCTCGGGGTCGGCGTCGAGCAGCGGGGCCTTGGCGTAGGCGTGCTCGCGCAGGCCCATGACGAGCAGCTTGGGGCTCAGCGGCTTCTCGGTGTTCCAGGCGGGGCACTGGCTCTGGCAGCGGCCGCACTCGGTGCAGGTCGTGAAGTCGAGGATGCCCTTCCAGGAGAAGTCCTCGACCTTGCCGACGCCCAGCTTCTCGAAGTCCTCCTCCTCGAGGTCCTCCAGCGCCTCCATGTCGAGCGCCTTGCCGTTGATGCGGATCGGCTCGAGGCCGCCGAGTGCGGTGCTGCCGTCGGACTCGCGCTTGAACCAGATGTTGAAGAAGGCGGTGAAGCGGTGCCAGGCGATGCCCATCGTGAGGTTGGAGGCGATGATCATCAGCCAGATCATCGCGAGGCTCACCTTGATCATGGCGATCGCGAAGATCGCGTTCTCCAGGCCCTGCTCGCCGAGGCCGGAGAACAGGAGGTCGCCCACGTACCCGGCGATCGGGAAGTGGAACCGGTTGCCGTACTCCGAGCCCTCGAGGAGCAGCAGGCGGTACTCGGCACCGCGGATGAAGAGGATGGCAGCGCTCTCCAGGAGCACGAACGCCTCGACGAAGTAGGCCTGCCAGAACCGCGAGCCGAAGAAGCGGCTGCGGCGACCGAGGCCGCGGGGGTGGTTCTTCTGCCGGACGATGATCAGCGCGATGATGCCGATGGTGCCGAGCAGGCCGATGCCCTCGGAGACCCACTCGAAGAGGAAGAAGTGCCCGATGATCGGGAGCACGAAGCTCGGGTCGAACAGTTGGAAGTAGCCGGCCAGGACGGCCGAGGCGAGGATGACGAACGCCAGGTAGACGAACCAGTGCATGAGGCCGACGTACGTCCACTGCAGCATGCGCGTGTGGAGGAACGTCTCCTTGAGCATGGTGACGGTGCGCGCGACCGGCTGGTCGGTGCGGCCGGTGGCCGGGCCGCCGACGCGGATGACCTTCAGCATCTTGCTGACGGCGTAGGCGACGTAGGGGATCGCGATGACGGTGAGCGTCAACGAGACGACGATCGCGACGGTCTGCATGGGGGCCTCATCTCTCGGCGACAACCGTGACAGTAGGGCTGACAGTAACCGTCGGACGATCTCGTCGCGTACTAAGGCGGACCACACCTGCGTGGCGTGACGGCACCGGACCTCGTGGCTACTGACCAGTAGGGTAACGCGCTGCTCCGTCGCCCGTCGGTGGACGGGTCGGGATGAGGGGGACCGCGAGGAGGGGGAAGAGGCCGACGACGGCGAAGGCGACGCCGTAGCCCTGAGCCGCGACGAGGAGGCCGACGGCCGGCGGCACCGCGGCGCTGACGAGGTACTGACCGGTGTTCTGCACCCCGAGGGCCTTGCCGGACCAGTACGGTCCGCCGGTCTCGGCCACCGACGTGAAGGCGAGCCCGTTGTCGGCGACGGTGACCACCATCGCGACGATCATGATCGCGATGCCGAGGACGGTGCTCTCCAGCAGACCGAGGGCGAGCATCGAGAGCGCGGCACCGAGGGCGATGGTGCGCATCGGCCGCATCCGGCTGGCGACGGCGTCGGACCACCAGCCGGCCCCGATGCGCCCGGCAGCGCCGAGCACCTGCGAGACGGCGACGAGGCCACCGGCCGCCGCGGCGGTCCAGCTGCGGGAGTCGACGAGCCAGACGAGCATGTACGTCCACACCGTGAACTGGGGCACGACCAGCAGCGCCGACGAGACGTGGATGCGCAGGAGGCGACGCTCGGGGTCGGTGCTCGCGCGGTACGGGTTGACGAGCTGTCCGAGGTCGGCGGCCTCCGCCCGCGGTGCTCTCGGCGGGTCGACGACGACCAGTGCGCACGCCAGGGTCCCGGCGAGGCACAGGACGGCCACGACGAGCATCGTCGTGCGCAGGTCGGTGCGTTCGACGAGCGTCGGCACGACGAGCGCGGCCGCTCCCACACCGAGCGGCATCGCGGTCTGGCGGATGCCCATCGCGGTGCCGCGCCGATGCGGCGGGAACCACCCGACGACGAGGCGGCCGCTCGCGGAGTTCGTGCTCGCCACGCCGACTCCGCCGAGGAAGAACATGGCCGCCAGGGCGATGTAGCCGTCGGTGAATGCAGCGCCCACGGCGGCCGCCGTGACGATGCCGAGTCCCAGCGTCAGGCTGGCGCGCTCACCGACACGGTCGACGACGACCCCCCACAGCACGAGCGAGACGGTGGTGCCCAGCAGCGGCGCCGACGCCAGCGCCCCGGCCTGCGCGAGCGGGACCCCCTCCACGAGGTGCAGGTAGGGGATGAGGAAGGCGGCAGCGTTCGCGAACACCGTGCCAGCGCCCTGCCCGACCATGCCGACGACCAGCTGGCCCCAGCGGTTCGGATCGGCGGTGCGCACGGCACCATCGTGCTCCCGCGGCCGACGGACCTCGGGCGCGGGCCCCCGATCTCCGTCCCGGTGGGCTCGCACCGCGGCCGCTCGCCACGCTGGTGGGAGCCGGGTCGGTCAGGTCAGCCCGCGAGGTGCTCGAGCAGCAGGTCGGCCACCTCGCCGGACTGCTCGAGGGCGACGGAGTGCCCGGCGGCCTGCACCCGGTGCCACGAGCCGCCGGTCGTCTGCGCGATGTTCTCGTCGGAGATCGGTGGCGGGTAGGCGTGGTCCTCCGATCCGGAGATGGCCAGCACGGGCACGGCACACCCGGCGAGCTCGTCGACGATGCTGCGGCGGTGAATGACCTGGTACGCGCTGTCGGCGATCTCGGGACCGAGGTCGGCCATGGAGGCGCGCCAGTGGTCCACGACCGGACCACCGGCCGCGAGCGTGGCGTCGCCGAACATGATGTGCAGCAGCGTGTCGACCACGGGTGCACCGCCGACCTCGCCGAGCAGGTCGACGAGCGGCGCGAAGGCCTCGAGCTGGTGCTCCTCCTCGGCCGAGGAGCCGAGCGCGACGGCCGACAGCAGGAGGTCGGGACGTCGGGCGGCCAGTCGCAGAGAGATGAAGCCGCCCATCGAGTTCCCGACGGCGTGCACCTTGCCGAGGTCGAGGTGCTGGATGAGTGCGGCGGCGTCCTCGGTGAGCTCGTCCATGCTGACCTGATCGCGGCTCGCCGCCGCGCTGCCACCCTGGCCGCGGTGGTCGTAGGCAACCACCCGGTACCCGGCCTCGACGAGCCGCTCGGTCAGGGGCTCGAACATCGTGTGGTCGAAGAACAGGGAGTGGCTCAGGACGACGGCAACGCCGTCGCGGGGGCCTTGGTCGGTGAACGCGAGAGTGGTGCCGCGGACATCCGCGGTGGCGAGGTCGTGGGACATGATTTCCTCCAGGTTCGGGCCCGAGGTGTGACGGGCGACACGTTATGGTCTGGAACGTAGGCCGACCGCCGCCCCCGAGGCGACCGCGGACGCGCACGACGGTGCCGCCGACGCGCACGCCGGCCCGGCTGTGAGGAGTGGTGGCCCATGGATGGCAGCCAGGTCGCGGGCGTCGACACGTCCCGGCTCGCGGTGCGCGAGCGCTTCGACCGGTGGCGCGAGCACGTCCGCGACAACCACGGTGGGCTGGAGCTGGTCGACCACGATCCGAACGACTTCCACGGCGCCACGACCGTGCAGCGCTCGCGAGCCCTGCAACTGGTGGAGTTCACCTCCGACGCCATCACCTACGAGCGTCGTCCGTCCGCCGCGCGTCGTGACGGGGACGTCACGTTGAGGGTGCTGGTGCCACGGGCGGGTCGCTTCCGGGTCGAGGCCGCCGACCAGCGGGTCGTCCTTGCCCCCGGGGCCGCGGCGATGGTGTCGATGGCGGCCCCTTTCTCCATCTCCCACGGCAGGGGTGCCCGGGCCTGGGTGGTCAGCATCCCGGTGTCACGGTGGACTTGGCCGCACGACCCTCGGGTGCCGAACGTCCTCGACCTGCGGGCCGGGCTGGGCTCGGTGACCGCTGCGGTGCTGAGGCAGGTGGCCGTCAAGCGGGCCGCCCTCTCCGCGGAGGAGTTCGGCGCCGCGGCGGAGTCGTTGGCCGACCTGCTGGTGCGCTCCTTCGTCGCCTCCGCCGATCCCGTGCACCCGGTGGCGCGGTCCGCCGGGGACGTCGTCCGTGAGCAGTCCGACGATCCCGGACTGACCCCGGCCAGCCTCGCCGAGCGGATGGGCTGGTCATTGCGCCTGGTGCAGACCGTCGCCCAGAAGGCCGGGACGACGCCATCGGCCATGATCCGCGAGGCGCGACTCGAGCGGGCGAGAGCGCGCCTGGAGGATCCGGCGCTCGATCACCTCGGGGTGGCCGACGTCGCGTACGCCTCCGGCTTCGGCTCCATCAGCGCCTTCAACGCCGCGTTCAAGACGGCCTACGGCAGCGCCCCGGGAGACGTCCGACGACGGTGAGCCGTCGGGCCTGTCTCAGACGCCGACGATGCCCAGGTCGACCGACGACCAGCTGGCCCCACCGGTTGGGGTCAGCGGTGCGCACGGGGTCAGGCCAGGACGCCGAGGTGCGCCAACGCCTGGCGCAGCAGGCTCCCGCGACCACCCTCGAGCTCGCCGAGGACCGCGTCGGAGGCGGCGTCGGCGGGTGTCATCCACGTGAGCTCGAGCGCGTCCTGGCGCGGGTTGCAGTCACCCGTCACCGGGACGACGTAGACGAGGGCGACGGCGTGCTGGCGCGGGTCGTGCAGCGGCGTGACGCCCGGCAGCGGGAAGTACTCGGCGACGGTGAACGGCGTGATGCTCGTGGGCAGCTGCGGAAACGCCGTGGGGCCGAGGTCCTTCTCCAGGTTGCGCATGAGCGCGTCGCGCACGGACTCGCCGTGCATCACCCGGCCGGAGACGAACGTGCGGTTCATGGCGCCGGTGGTGGGGGAGCCGCGCAGGAGCAGGCCCACGTGCTCGACGTTGCCGGCACCGTCGACGCGCACCGGGATGCCCTCCACGTAGAGGATCGGCACCCGCGAACGGGTCTCCTCCAGCGCGATGTCGGAGAGCCAGCCAGGGTTCGGGTCGGGCGTGCGCACGGAGGCCATGAGCCCATTCTCACCCACGTCGGTCGACGGGCCACCCCGGCCGGCTCAGGTGGATCAGCGCGACCAGTCCTCGTCGTCCAGCTCGCGCAGGATCCGGGTGCAGGCTCGCGCTCCTCGACTGGTGGAGACGCCCGTGACGGTCGTGAGGACGGCGACGATCACGAAGAACGGCACGAGCGCGAGCTCGCCCGCGAGGACGGAGCTGATCGTCAGGAACCACGCCGGCACCGCGGTCAGGAGGAGGACGGCCGGCACGACCACGACCCACACCGGGTCGTGACGGGCGGCCAGCCGCCACGAGCCCGTCGGCTCGAGTCGACCGGCGAGCTCGGCCCACCGCAGCATCGCGACATGGACGAGCCGGCTGGACCGCAGGGCGAGCAGCCCCAGGCCGCCCATCAGCACCACGAGCGCCAGACCCACGCCGACGAGCGGGGGGCCGATGTCGGGCTGCCCGCCGCCGGACTGGATGCCGGTGCCGATCAGGAAGCCGCCCACGGCCACGAACAGCAGCACGTTCGCGAGCAACCGCCCGTCCACGACCGTCGCGGCCTCCATGCGAAGCATGCTGGTGACGACCCCAGCCTCCTCCCGCGACCCGCTGCCCGGGGAACCGATCGGACCGGAGAGGCCGTCGCGGACCATGTCGCGCACGTCGCGGTCCACGAACGGCAACCAGGTCACCGACGAACCCTATCGACACTCGCGCGAACCGGCGGAGACACGGCTGGAAGCGAAGCCGATTGACGCGCCATGACGGGGCCGTTAGCCTGCGCACATGAACGTGACGCCAAGTTCAGCTAATGTCAAGGAGCGTGGTCATGGAGCAAGCCTTGCGCGAGGTCCTGGACGAGGCGGTGAATCGTCTGCTGGCCGAGTTCCCGCCCAGCGAGACCGACCCGGCGGACTTCCTGGCGGCTCGGTTCGATGCTGGGCTCGCGTGGGTGTCGTTCCCGCTGGGCTGCGGTGGTCTGGAGGCGTCGCACGCCGACCAAGCAGTGGTGGAGGCTCGACTTGCCGCGGCCGGCGCGCCGGTACCGGACCCCGACGGCGCGAACGGCATCGGGCTCGGGATGGCCGCACCGACGATCGCGGCGTTCGGGACCGAAGAGCAGAAGCAGCGCTTCCTCCGTGCGACCTTCACGGGCGACGTCGTCTGGTGTCAGCTGTTCAGCGAGCCGGGGGCCGGGTCGGACCTGGCCGCAGTGGCGACCCGGGCGGTCCGGGACGGGGATTCCTGGGTGGTCAACGGTCAGAAGGTGTGGACGTCCGGTGCGCACAACGCCGACTTCGCGATCCTGGTGGCGAGGACCGATCCCGACGTCCCGAAGCACGCCGGGCTCACCTACTTCCTGTGTGACATGCGGGTGCAGGGGGTCGACGTGCGGCCCCTCCGTCAGATCACGGGAGAGGCCGAGTTCAACGAGGTGTTCCTGACCGACGTCGTGATTCCCGACGAAGACCGCCTTGGCGTCGAGGGGGAGGGCTGGAAGGTCGCCAACGTGACGCTCAACAACGAGCGCGTCGCGATCGGCGGCCACGCATCCCGGCGCGAGGACGGACAGATCGGTGTGCTCGCCGACCGCTGGCGCGAGGCACCCCACCTTCGGAATGCCGCCTCACACGATGCGCTCCTGCGTCACTGGGTCGACGCCGAGGCGACCCGACTGACTGCCGAGCGTCTGCGTCAACAGCTTGCGGTCGGCCAGCCGGGGCCGGAGGGGGCGACGCTCAAGCTGGCCTTCGCCACCCAGGCGCAGGCGATCAGCGGGCTCGGCGTGGAGCTCGAGGCCGGGGACGGACTGCGGTTCGACGACTGGACGATGCGCCGTCCCGCGGGCGTGTCCATGACAGGTCGCGACACCGGCTACCGCTACCTGAGGGCGAAGGGGAACTCGATCGAGGGCGGTACCTCCGAGATCCTCCGCAACGTCATCGCCGAACGCGTGCTGGGCCTTCCGGGCGAGCACCGTGTCGACACCACCGTGCCTTGGAAGGAGCTCCCGCGATGACCGCCGACCTGCTCTACTCCGACGTCGAGGAATCCCTGCGCTCGAGCGTTCGAGATCTCCTGGCCGCTCGGTTGAGCTCGCACGACGTGGCGCGCTCCTACGACGAGGCCGTCGACTTCCGACCGCTGTGGCGCTCGCTCTCCTCGGGTCTCGGTCTGAGCGGCCTGCTGGTGCCCGAGGTGCTGGGCGGGGCTGGAGCCACGGCGCGGGAGGCTGCCGTGGTGCTCGAGGAGCTGGGGCGCTCGGTGGCGCCCGTGCCGTTCCTCACGAGCTCGGTGGTGGCGACGACGTGTCTGCTCGCCGCCGGCGAGGAGGCCACGGTCTCGCGCATGGCGGCGGGGGAGGTCGTCACCGTCCTTGCGCTGCCCCTGGACTCCGACTCCTCGTCGTGGAGCTCGGAGGTCGTCGCGCGCGACGGGGTCCTGCGGGGATCGGTGCGCAACGTCGCGGACGCCGGCTGGGCCGACCACCTGCTGTTGCCCGCTGTGGGGCCCGACGGAGAGCTCTCGCTGTTCCTCGTGGAGGCCCGCGACGTCCGGGTCGATTCCGTCGTCTCGCTCGACATGAGCCGCGCGGTCGCCGACATCGCGATCGACGGTGCGCCGGGTCGTCCGATCGTCTCGGGCCGTGACGCGATCGCAGCCGTCGATCGCGCGCTCGACGCCGGCGCTGCGCTGCTCGCCTCGGAGCAGCTCGGTGTCGCGAGGTGGTGCTTCGAGACCACGACGGCCTACCTCAAGGAGCGGCGCCAGTTCGGCCGACTGATCGGCTCCTACCAGGCAGTCAAGCACCGGATGGCGGATGTCTTCCTCGAGGTCGGGCACATGGCTGCGGTCGCTCGGTACGCAGCAGACTGCCTCGCCACGTCGAGCGATGACTTGCCGGTGGCCATCGCCGTGGCCGAGGCCTACTGCTCCGACGTCGCCGTGCACGTGGCGGAGGAGGCGGTGCAGCTGCATGGCGGACTGGGCATGACGTGGGAGCACCCGGCCCATCTGTACCTCAAGCGCGCCAAGGCCGACCAGATCGCCTTCGGTGTCCCAGGGCGCCATCGCGCCAGGCTCGCTGAGCTGGTCGACCTGCCAGCCTGATCCACTGCGGTGGCTGCCGGGCTCAGGTTGGACCTGGGCTCGCGGTGCCCTCGCTGCGTCGACGGCAGCGGGGATGGTCGGCAGGAAGTGCCCACTCCGTCGCCAGGGAGACCGCGGCTTCCTCGTCTCCTTGCGCTACGTCGACCACGGGCTCCGCGTGCCTGGGGAGTCCGACGGCGACGAACAGCGCGCAGAACGTCAGCAAGCCGCCTCCGACGAGGAAGGAGATGACGAACATCTTCTCGTCGGGGGGCGATCCCGCTCCAGAGCCGCCGGTGCTCAGCAGCGCCACGACCAACGCGCTGCCGAGTGCGCTGCCGAAGGATCGCGCGATCGAGTTGACGCCCGTGGCCACGCTCGTCTGGTCCGCACGGACCTGGGAGACCACAAGGGCGGGCAGCGTGGCGAACCCCATGGTGACGGCCCCGTTCGTGAGAACGCCGCCGAGCACCAGCTGCCATGGGTGGTCGCGCGCGATCGCCATGAAGAGGAACCCGCCTGCGCCGACGAGCGAGGACAGGGCGAGGACCGCTCGTGCGTCGAATCGTCGAACGAGTCGGCCGCCGACAGGTGCCGACGCCACCCCGATGAGGGCGGCCGGCAGGAGGTAGAGGCAGCTGGTCTCGAGGACCGTGGCCGAGAATCCGTACCCCTGGGAGGTCGGAACCTGGACGAAGGCGGAGATGCCGAGGAAGGCCACGAACATGGAGAAGCCGATGACGAGGCCGGCCAGGTGTGTGGTGGCGAGGACGCGGTTGGCCAAGACGGTCAAGGCCACGAGCGGCTCGCGCACCCGACGTTCGACGAGGGTCCACAGCACGAGGACGCCGACGGCGGCGCCGACGCACGAGACCGTCGGCAGCGACGCCCAGCCCCAATCGAGGCCCTGGGAGATGGGCAGGAGCAGGAGGACCAGTGCCGTCCCAAGCAGCAGGCCGCCGGCCCAGTCGACGCGTCCGTCCTCGCGCGGTCCGTCGGGCGGCACGGTGAGGACCACGAGAGCCAGGGCGATCGCGCACACGGCGAGGGAGAGCCAGAAGACGCGGTGGTAGTCGCCGCCCCCACCGGTCAGCAGGCCGGTGAGCACCAGCCCGATGCCGCCCCCGAATCCGATGGTTCCGCTCACGACCGCCATGGCGGTCGTGAGGCGATCGGCCGGGATGGTGTCGCGCAGCACCCCGATCGACAGCGGAAAGAGTCCGAAGGCCGCCCCCTGAAGGGCACGCGCCACGAGGAGCAGTGGCAGCGAGGTCGTGACCGCCGCGAGAAGCGAACCGAGGCAGAGGGTGGTGAGGATGCCGATGAGGACGCGACGTCGACCGTGGAGGTCGCCGATGCGGCTGAGCAGAGGGGTCAAGACCGCGGCGGCGAGGAGGTTCACGGTGACGGCCCACCCCACGGCGGCCCGCGAGGCTTGGAGCTCCTGCTCGATGACGCCGAGGATCGGGACCACCACCGTCTGGAGCACGGCCGTCACCATCACGGTGAGCGCGAGGGCGGGGACGAGCAGCCGACTGGGACGACGCTCCCGGTCGAGCGTCCTGGTTGCGGGCGTTGTCATCGACGAGACGACCTTCCAGGGATGATCGCGCACCGGGGTCGGCGGACGTGACGCGACGATAAACGAATCCGACGTCAGATTCAATTGAAGTCGCGTCTTGACGTCGAATCGACAGAGGACGTAACTTGAATCTGAATTTAGATTCAGATTAGCGTCGCTTCGACGCGCGAGAGGAATCACCGTGAGAGTGGCCGCCGTCGTCTCGACAGCCCGTACCCCGATCGGCAAGGCGTACCGAGGTGCCTTCAACGACACCCAGGCGCAGGACCTGGCCGGACACGTCGTGGATCACGCGGTGCGCCGCGCCGGGATCGACGGCTCGGAGGTGGAGGACGTCGTGCTCGGCGCCGCCATCCAGCAGGGCACCAGCGGGTTCAACATCGCTCGACAGGCGGCGCTGCGGGCAGGGTTGTCCACCTCCGTCTCCGGCATGACCGTCGACCGGCAGTGCGCCTCCGGGCTGATGGCGATCGCGACGGCCGCGAAGCAGATCGTCCACGACGGCATGCAGGTCGCGGTCGGTGGCGGGGTGGAGTCGATCTCCCTCGCTCAGAACGAGCACATGAACGGGTACCGGGCCGAGGCGCCGTGGCTCGTCGAGCACCAGCCCGACATCTACATGCCCATGCTTCACACGGCCGAGCTGGTCGCAGAGCGCTACGGCATCTCCCGGAAGCGACAGGACGAGTTCAGTCTGCTCTCGCAGGAACGAACCGCCGCAGCCCAGGCGGCCGGTCGCTTCGACGAAGAGATCGTCCCGCTCGCGAGCTCGCAGGTCGTGGTGGACAAGTCGACCGGCGATCGGACCGAGCGGATGACCACCCTCGAGATCGACGAGGGCAATCGCCCCTCCACGACGTTGGAGAGCCTGAGCGGCTTGCGGACCGTTCTCGGCAACGGCGAGGTGACCGAGGCTGCGAGTGTCACGGCCGGCAACGCCTCCCAGCTCTCCGACGGCGCGTCGGCGAGCGTCCTGATGGAGGCCGAGCACGCCCGCGACCGCGGACTGGACGTCCTCGGCAGCTACAAGGGGATGGCCGTCGCGGGTTGCCGTCCCGACGAGATGGGCATCGGCCCCGTGCTGGCGATACCGCGCCTGCTCAAGGAGCACGACCTCTCCGTCGACGACATCGGTCTGTGGGAGCTGAACGAGGCCTTCGCCTCGCAGGCCGTCCACTGTCGCGACGAGCTCGGCATCGACCCTGACCGTTTCAACGTCGACGGTGGGGCGATCTCGGTCGGACACCCCTACGGCATGACCGGGGCCCGTCTCGTGGGCCACGCGCTCATCGAGGGCCGTCGACGCGGTGTCCGCTTCGTGGTGATCTCCATGTGCGTCGGCGGCGGCATGGGAGCTGCCGGTCTCTTCGAGGTGGCGTCGTGAGCGAAGCGGTGCACGAGGACGTCCTCGCCCACGTCGAGGACGGCGTCGGCACCATCACCCTCAACCGGCCGGAGCGTCGCAACGCCTTGTCGCAGGCAATGATCTCGGGAGTGACCCGAGCCATGACCGAGATGGAGGCCTCGCGCGAGGTCGGCGTCATCGTCATCACCGGAGCAGGCGGCGCCTTCTGCTCAGGGGGAGACGTCCAGGTCTTCGACCAGCAGGGCGGAGAGGGGGGTGGTGCAGATCAGGTCGATCCGGCGCTCGTCGAGCAGCAGCGCCTCCACCAACGCGAGACGGTCGGACGGATCCATCGGTGCGTCAAGCCCGTCGTCGCCGCGCTCCCCGGTGCAGCAGCCGGCGCGGGGCTCGGGCTCGCGCTGGCGGCCGACCTGCGGATCGGCTCGGAGCGCACCGTCATGGCGACCGCCTTCGGTGCAGTTGGGCTGTCAGGAGACTTCGGGGTCGCCTGGCTGCTCGAGCGCCTGGTGGGACCAGCGAAGGCTCGAGAGCTGCTCTTCCTCGGGACCAAGGCGCGAGCGCAGGAGTGCCTCGCACTCGGACTGATCAACCAGCTGGTGGCCGAGGACGAGCTGCTGCCCGCCACGCACGACCTCGCTCGGCGGCTGGCTGCCGGTCCGTCCCAGGCGCTCGCCGGCATGAAGCAGAACCTGTTGCGAGCACCGTTCGAGAGCCTCGAGGCCTCCATGGACGCCGAGGTGCCCCTGCACAAGGCGACCGGCACGACGCAGGAGCACCTCGATGCCGTGCGTGCCTTCGTGCGCAAGGAAGCCCCCACGTTCGCGACGGGCTGGCACGACGCAGGAGCGCGAGCGTGAAGGTCTCGGGCGCCGTCGCGGTCGTCACGGGGGCGGGCGGAGGCATCGGCGCAGCGCTGGGCCGGCGCCTCGTGGAGAACGGTGCGCGCGTCGTCGTCGCAGACCTCCATGCGGACAAGGTCGAGTCGACGGCGCACGAGCTCTGCGATCTCGTCCCGGGCTCGGCCGTCGGGCTCGCCGTCGACGTCTCCGAGACTGACGGGATCCGGGCTCTCGTCGACCTCGCGGAGCGACGTTTCGGACCGGTCGACGTCTATGCCGCCAATGCTGGCATCGGGGGAGGCATCGGCCTGGAGACCGACGACGACTCATGGCAGCGCATCATCGACGTCAACGTCCTCGCGCACGTCCGTGCAGCTCGGCTCCTCGTCCCGACCTGGCTGGAACGGGGTCGGGGTCAGTTCGTCACGACGGCCTCGGCGGCGGGCCTGCTCACACAGATCGGTTCGCCGAGCTACTCGGTCACCAAGCACGCCGCAGTGGCGTTCGCCGAGTGGTTGGCCATCACGTACGGGGACCAGGGCATCCTGGTGAGCTGCCTGTGCCCGATGGGCGTCAACACCGACATGCTGACCGGGGGCGCCGATCTCGACGACCCCGTCGCCCGGCGGGCGGTCCAGGCCGTCACGGATGCCGGGGGAGTCCTCGAGCCCCTCGAGGTGGCCGATGCGGTCATGGCCGCGATCGAGTCGGAGACCTTTCTCGTGCTCCCGCACCCTGAGGTGCTGACATTCTGGCGGCGCAAGAGCGCGGACTACGACCGTTGGCTCTCGAGCATGCGCCGCTACCAGGCCTCGCTCTCATGAACGGACAGCGATCCGTGGTGCTGGTCGACTTCGGCGGTGTGCTGACGAGCAGCCTGGTGGAGGCCTTCGCCGAGCTGGGACGGTCCTGGGGGACCGCGCCCGAGCTGCCGCTGCACGTGCTGGCCACGGATCCACGCGCCTCTGCCCTGCTCGTGAAGCATGAGGAGGGCGCCATCGAGCAGGAGGAGTTCGAGGAGGGCTACGCCGCGAGCCTCGCCCAGCGCGGCGTGACCGTCTCCCCGGTCGGGCTCGTCGACCGGCTCCAGGCGTTCCTGCGTCCCGATTCCGCCATGTTGGACCTCGTCGCGGAGCTGCGAGCGCAAGGACGCCCGGTCGCGCTGGTGTCCAACGCCCTCGGCCGCGACTGCTACGCGGGCTATGACCTCCCGGCACTCTTCGACGAGATCGTGGTCTCGTCGGAGGTGGGGATCAGGAAGCCCTCGCGGCGCATCTACGAGATCGCCTGCGAGCGGCTCCAGGTCGAGCCCACGGATGCCGTCATGGTCGACGACCTTCGGCACAACCTCGACGGAGCAGCCCGCATCGGCATCGCCGGGATCCTCCACACCGATGCCACCCGAACACGACGCGGCCTCGAGGACCTCTTGTCGCCGCCGATCCAGGACCACCACACAAGGAGCTAGAGATGCAGTTCGAACTGTCTGACCGATGCAAGGAGTACCAGGAGAAGCTCGTCTCCTTCATGGACGAGCACATCTACCCGGCCGAGGGGATCTACGCCGCCCAGATGGCGGAGTCCGGGGATGCGAACTTCCACCCGCCGATCCTCGAGGAGCTGAAGAACGAGGCTCGGAAGCGCGGGCTGTGGAACCTCTTCCATCCTCACGAGAGCGAGGAGTGGGGCTCCCCCGGCCTGAGCAACCTCGACTACGCGCCCCTCGCCGAGATCATGGGCCGCAGTCCCTACCTGGCGCCCGAGGCCACGAACTGCAACGCACCGGACACGGGCAACATGGAGGTGCTGCAGCTCTTCGGCACCGAGGAGCATCAAGAGAAGTGGCTCAAGCCACTGCTGGCCGGTGAGATCGCGTCGGCCTTCGCGATGACGGAGCCGGCGGTCGCCAGCTCCGACGCGACCAACGTGCAGCTGCGGATGGACGCCGACGGTGACGAGTACGTGCTGAACGGACGGAAGTGGTTCGCCTCCAACGCGCTCCATGCGAACTGCAAGGTCCTGATCGTCATGGGCAAGACGAACGTGGACGCCGAGAAGCATCGCCAGCAGTCGATGATGGTGGTGCCTCTGGACACGCCCGGCGTCACGATCGTCCGGGGGCTCCCGGTGTTCGGCTACATGGACCGCGAGGGTCACGCGGAGATCCTCTTCGAGAACGTCCGCGTGCCGAAGAGCGCACTCCTCGCGGGGGAGGGCGACGGGTTCATGATCAGCCAGGCGCGACTCGGGCCGGGCCGCATCCATCACTGCATGCGGTCCATCGGCATGGCAGAGCGAGCGCTCGACCTCATGATCAGCCGCGCGCAGGATCGGGTGACCTTCGGTGAGCCGGTCGCCAACCGGTCGAACATCCAGGACTGGATCGCGGAGGCCCGCATCGACATCGAGATGATCCGGCTGCTGACCCTGAAGACGGCCTGGCTCATGGACACGGTCGGCAACCAGAAGGCGCGCACGGAGATCGCGGCGATCAAGGTCGCCGCGCCCGAGGTGGCGCTCGAGGTGATCGATCGGGCGATCCAGGTGCACGGCGGCGGTGGAGTGACGGACGACTTCCCGCTGGCGAGCTTCTACGCCCACCAGAGGACCTTGCGCCTGGCCGACGGCCCCGACGAGGTTCACAAGCGGACGATCGCGCGGGTCGAGCTGAAGCGCATGCGGGAGACGGTGCGCTCGGGAGTCTGAGGGGCTGGGCGGACCGGGTGCACGGAATTCTCCGTGTGCCCGGTTCGCGGGTTCTGGGGGCATTCCAGTTGCTGCTTATGAATCTGAATTCATGTTTGACTTTGTGATCTGGGCCACGCAGAATGAGGCCAGGACGAATCGAGTCCATCGAGGACGAAGGGTGAGCAGATGAAGCTGCGATCGGGCAAGGCCACGAGGTCGACGCATCACGCCGCTGGCGGCGTGAGAAGAGTTCTCGGCGCGACAGCCGCCGTCGCACTCGCCGGCTCGGTGCTGGCAGCCTGTGGGGACGGTGGCGGAGCCGGCGACTATGGCGTGGCGGTCGGGGAGGCCCCCCCGGAGCTCACCATGGTCGTTCGCAACGACGTCGATACCTTCGACCCCATGCTCACGGCGGCAGAGAACGGCGCGACGCAGATGTACGAGGCCATCTACGACACTCTCGTCCGTCGGGACCTGTCGACCGGCGAGTACACGTCGGGGATGGCCGACAGCTGGGACGTCTCGATCGACAGGATCGACTTCCAGCTCAAGGCGGACCTCACGTGCAGCGATGGCACCCCCTTGCAGCCGAGCGACATCGCCGCCTCGATCGAGCGGCTCGCCGACCCGGACACCGGTTCGGTCTACACGGGTCGCGTCTTCGGTGCAGGCGGCGTGAGCGAGATCGTGGCCGATGATGAGGCCGACACCCTCTCCGTCGAGGTCAACGACCCGCACTCGGACCTCCTCGACGGGATGCGCAGTGCGTTCATCGTGTGCCCCGCAGGCTTGGCCGACACCGAGGCGCTCGCCACCGAGCCCCAGGGATCGGGGCCCTACCGACTTGTCGAGAGCAACCGGGGGACCTCCTACACGCTCGAACGCTGGGACTCCCCTGCCGTCGAGGACCTGACCGACCTGCCTGAGCGGATCACCATGCGCGTCGTCACCGCAGACGCGACCCGCGCGAACCTCTTCGAGACCGGCCAGGCAGACCTCGTCTCCGTGGTCGGCCGGGACGCCCGTCGCCTCGAGGAGAGCGGCGGCACACCGATCCGTGGTGAGGCCGCGCAGTCCGACGCGCTGGTGTTCAACCAGCGGCCGGGCTTCGCCGCCGAGGACGAGAACGTCCGCCGCGCAATCGCTCACGCCCTCGACTCCGAGGCCTACACGAACGCCGCCTCCTTCGGTGTGGGCGAACCGATCGACACCGCGTACACCCCGAACCTCGACTGCTACGACGCCGACAACGGGGCACTGAAGCCGCAGTTCGACATGGATGCGGCGCGAGCGGCATTGGAGGACGCGGGCTACGGGCCCGGGGGCGAGACCCTGAGGCTGCGACTGGTGGGCTACGACAACCAGAACTCCGGACCGGACTACGTTGCCGACACGCTGCGTCAGCTCGGGATCGAGGTCGAGGTGCGCAACGGCACGCTCGCCCAGGCGGCCGGCATCATCTACGGCGAGTCGGAGCCGTGGGACATCTTCGTCTTCCCGTTGATCTCCGCCGCCCCGAACCCCTACCCCCTCGTCACCAAGATGAGCTCGAACCTGGGCGAGGGTGGCTCCTACAACTTCGGGCGCGTGCGCAACGACGAGTACGACGATCTCACCAGTCGTGCTCCGGGAGCGACCGGCGACGAGCGGTGCGAGCTCTGGAGCGCTGCCGAGGCGTCGCTGCTGGAGCGGGTGGATCTCGTCCCCCTCATGTGGTCGATCGCCTCCTACTACGGCGACGGGCTGGAGTTTGAAGCCGAGTACCGGACGGTCGACCTCCGATCCATCCGGACGACGGGCGAGTAGAAGCGCTCGGGAGGAACCGAATCCATGAAGTGGCGAATGTTCTTGCGCGCTCGGCTGGCCCGACTGGCGTACGTGTTGACGGCGATCACGGTCCTCACCTTTCTCATGGTCCACCTGGCCCCCGGTGACCCGGCCCGGCTGGTGGCGGGGATGGACGCCGACGACAACGCCGTGGAGGTCGCTCGTCAGAACCTCGGCCTCGACCGGTCGCTCCCGGCGCAGTTCGTCTCCTACGTGGGGGGTCTGTTCCGCGGCGATCTCGGGACCTCCTTCGCGACCCGGCAGCCGGTCACGGCGGAGATCGCCCAGAAGATCGGACCCACGATGGAGCTCGCGCTCATCGGCATGGTGCTGATCCTGCTCGTCGGCATACCTCTCGGCCTGCTCGGGGCGGTGAGCACCCGCAAGGGCGGCCGGACCTTCGAGGTGCTCTTCAGCAGCGGGACCGGGGCGATGGCAGCCATTCCCCAGTACCTCGTGGCGACCTTCTTGGCGTTCCTGTTCGCGGTGACCTGGCAGATCTTCCCGGTCGCCGGCGCGGGTGCCATCAGTGCCGCCATCTTGCCGGCTGTGGCCATCGCCGTGCGCCCGGCCGCGGCGATCGCCAGGCTCGTGCGGGTTCGCACGCTGGAGGTCCTGGAGACCCCCTACGTGCGGACCGCGCGCAGCAAGAGGTTGCCCGCGTGGAAGCTGTACGGCTGGCACGTCTTTCCCAATGCGATCACGACCATGCTCGCCATGGGTGGGGTGCTGTTCGCGAGCCTCATCGGGGGAGCCGTCATCGTCGAGCAGGTCTTCGCCCGACCCGGCCTCGGCACGGCACTGGTCAACGGTGTGCTGCTCGGTGACTACCCCGTGGTGCAGGGCATCGTCCTCCTGCTCGGGTTCTCGGTCGTCCTCGTCAACGCTCTCGTCGACATCCTGCTGGGCGTCGTCGACCCGAGAACCATGGAGGCAGGCCGATGACCGACGTGCACCCCGATCACGACGGCACCGACGTCCGAGGCGATCAGCGGCGTCGAGGCACCACCCGCCAGATGGTGCGAGCGTTCCTCTCCTCCCCGACCGGCATCCTCTCCGGCCTCGTGCTCGCGGCCCTCGCGGTCCTCGTCGTCATGGGGCCCAACGGGTTCGGCAGTGCGGCGGTGGTGAGCGACCTGGGTCGAGCCAGCGAGGGTCCGTCGGAGGACTTCGTCGCCGGCACCGACGCCTTGGGTCGCGACATCCTCACCCGGACGCTCGCAGCGACTCGGACCTCCATCCTCTACGCGACGCTCGCCGTGCTGATAGCCATGGTCGCCGGTGCGCTGATCGGCGGCCTGCTCGCAGCGGCAGGCCCACGCGTCCGCCGCATCGGCGGAGGCGTGATCGACACGATGATGGGCTTCGGGGACATCTTGCTGGCCGTGGTCGTCATCGCCATCGTGGGTGTCGGGTCCCAGGGGGCGATCCTCGCGATCGCAGTGGCCTTCACCCCGAACTTCGCGAGGTTCACCTACAGCCTCGTGGACTCGGTCATGGTCAGGGACTACATGGCCGCCGCGAAGGTGATCGGAGTGGGTCGGTCCGGCATCTCTCGTCGCTACGTCGGACGCAACGTGGCCGACAGCATGGCGATCGTGACCTTCACGGCGATCGCCGAGGGAATCATGGCCATGTCAGCCCTCAGCTTTCTCGGGCTCGGCGTGCAGTCACCCACCTTCGACTGGGGCCAGATGCTCACCGACGGCGTCCGGAACTTCTACCTCAACCCCTACGCCGCACTCGTCCCGGCGGCCTTGATCCTCGTGACAGGGCTCGCCGTCGGACTCTTCGGAGACGCCCTGGCCCGGGCGGTCAACCCGGTGTTGTGGAGCGAGCGGCCGTCCCTGTTCGCCGGACGCCTGGGCGGGCGCCGCCCGCTCGTCGGCAAGGACGTCATGGGCCCCGGGGCCGCCGTCGAGACCGAAGGGAACCGGCCATGAACGACGTGATCCTCCGCGTTGAGGACCTGACGATCAGCACGAGCGGGCGCGACGACCCGCCGCCCGTCCGTGGTGTCGACTTCACGGTGCGTCGAGGAGAGATCGTCGGCATCGTCGGGGAGTCAGGCAGTGGCAAGACCCTGACCTCGCTCGGGATCGCCCGCCTGCTGCCGCACGGCCTCAGCCTCGATGCGACGACCCTGGAGTTCGACGGCCACGACCTGATCGGCGGCTCGGACCGAGAGCTGCGCAGACTGCTCGGGACGCAGATGGCGATGGTCTTCCAGGACCCGATGTCCTCGTTGAATCCCGCACGCAAGATCGGCAAGCAGATGGTGGAGGCGGTGCGTGAGCACCGCGGGTTGTCGAAGTCGGCGGCGAGGGAGCTCGCCGTCCGGAGCCTGGAGGACGTCTACATCACCGAGCCGGAGAAGCGCCTCTGGCAGTACCCGCACGAGCTCTCCGGAGGCATGCGCCAGCGCGTCATGATCGCAATGGGCCTGATGAGCGAGCCCAGCCTCATCGTGGCGGACGAACCGACGACGGCACTCGACGTCACCGTCCAGGCGCAAGTGATGCAGCTGCTGTGCGACCTGAACGACCGCAGCGGCAGCGCCGTGCTGCTCATCTCCCACAACATCTCGCTCCTCTCCGAGGTCTGCGACCGGATCATCGTGATGTTCCGCGGTCGGATCGTGGAGGACCTGACCACCTCGAAGCTGCTCGCGGGGCCCGACCACCCGTACACGCAGGCTCTGATGCGTGCCGTCCCCGACCTCGCGACCGACCGCACGAAGGCGCTCGAGACGATCGCCGATACCGAATTCGACCTGGAGGAGCCGGCCCGTGCTTGAGCTCAAGGCCATCGACGTCACCTATCCGGGACCGCCGCCCTTCACGGCCGTCCGCCACGTCGACTTGACCGTCGCGTCCGGCACGACGGTCGGCTTGGTCGGGGAGTCCGGATCCGGGAAGTCGACGATCGCACGAGCCGCGATCGGACTCACTCCGGTGACGAGCGGGACGGTCACCCTCGACGGCAAGGACGTGACCAACCCGCGGGGGCGGACCTTGCGTGAGCTCCGTCGAACGGCGCAGCTTGTGTTCCAGGACCCCTACGCATCACTGAATCCCCGCATGGAGATCGCCATGGCGGTCCAGGAGGCGGTCAGCGTGGCGTCCGGCGAGCGGATCGGCTCGGCCCACTGCGTCCGCAGGGCAACAGAGCTTCTGGACCGCACGGGCGTGCCGAGGGCAGCGATGATTCGTTACCCGCACCAGCTGTCGGGTGGGCAGCTCCAGCGTGTGTCCATCGCGCGCGCCCTCGCGACGGAGGCGACCATGCTCATCCTCGACGAGGTCACCGCGTCACTCGACGTCTCCGTCCAGGCGCGCATCCTGAACCTGCTGCGTGAGCTGCAGCGCGATCTCGACATCTCCATGCTCTACATCTCCCACGACCTCTCGGTGGTGCGGTACCTGACCGACCACCTCTACGTCATGCGTCACGGCGAGATCGTCGAGGAGGGCTCCTCCGACGTCGTCTTCGGCTCGCCGCAGCACGAGTACACCCGGACGCTGCTCGCGGCCGTGCCGACCATGGGCGGCAACCGGTGGCGATCGAGGCGCGAGCACGCGTCGGTCCCGCCCCTGTCGGAGGAGGCCGAACGCGCCGCGCCCGTCACCCCACCAGCCGACAGTGTCGAGGCCCCCACCCCAGTCCCGAGAGGAACCCGATGAACAACGCCGTGGACCGGATCTTCCATCATGCCGAGCACACCCCCGACCACGTGGCCCTGCGCTTCGAAGACCGTGCGTGGACCTATGCCGCGCTCCGGGACCAAGTCGTCGAGTACGCCGCGCGCCTCGAGGAAGCCGGGGTGGTGCCCGGCGACCGCGTCCTCCTCGTGGCGCCGACGGGGCCGGAGTTCGTGATCGCCTACCACGGCCTGTTGTGCGCCGGGGCGGTGGCCGTGACGGTGAACGCCATGTCGACGACCTCCGAGATCGAGTACTTCGTCTCCGACGCCGGATGCTCGCTCGTGGTGGCCTGGCACGAGGACGCCAGGGCGGCGCGAGCGGCCGCCGAGAGTCTCGACGTGCCCCTCTGGGTCCTCGAGCCGGGTGAGCTGGAGCTGACCAGCGGGATCGCCCGTCGCGTGGCACCCGCCCGCGACGACGACGCCGTGCTTCTGTACACCTCCGGTACGACGGGGCGGCCCAAGGGTGCTCAGCTCACCCACGGGAACCTCGTGGCCTGCGCCGAGGCGGTCCAGGCGACCATTCACTCGTCGTCGGCAGACCGCATCGGTACCGCCCTCCCGCTCTTCCACGTCTTCGGCCAGGTCTGCGTCATGGGCGCGGCCTTCCACGTCGGCGCGAGCCTGTCCTTGTTGCGTCCCTTCGACGGAGCGAGGCTGCTGCAGATGGCCGCGGACCATCGGCTGACCATCCTCTCGGGAGTCCCCACGATGTGGAACGCCATGCTCCACGCCGACGTGGAGGTCACCCGCGAGGACGTGTCGGACCTGCGCCTCGCGACCTCCGGGGGTGCGGCCTTGCCGTTGTCGGTCGCGAAGGCGTTCGACGACCGGTTCGGGTGCATGGTCCTCGACGGGTACGGACTCAGCGAGACGACGGGAGCTGCGACCTTCAACGCGCCGGCGGGGGAGCGCCGGGAGGGAAGTGTCGGGCCACCCCTCACGGGACTCTCCGTCACGGTCGTGGATCCGTCTGGTGAAGAACTGCCGCCAGGAGTTGTCGGTGAGGTCGCCATCCGGGGCCCGGTGGTCATGAAGGGGTACTGGGGTCGCCCCGAGGCCACCGCCGAGGTGATGCGCGGCGACTGGTTCTTGTCCGGCGACTTGGGCCGCAGGGACGAGGACGGATATCTCTGGATCGTGGATCGCAAGAAGGACCTCGTGATCCGCGGGGGGTACAACGTCTACCCGCGGGAGGTGGAGGAGGTGCTCTACGCGCACCCGTCCATCAGGGAGGTCGCCGTCATCGGGTTGCCCGACGACCACCTGGGCGAGGAGGTCGCCGCCGTCGTCGCGCCGCACCCCGGAGTCGAGCTCAGCGCCGCGGAGGTTCGGGAGTGGGCCTCGGAGCGTCTCTCCGCCTACAAGGTGCCCCGGGTCTACCAGCTCGTCGAGGAGCTGCCCAAGGGCGCGACGGGCAAGATCCTCAAACGCCAGATCGACCGTGGGTCGGTGCGCTCCCACGGCACCCACGTCCGCCGGTCCGCCGTCTGACAACCCTTCCAGTCGTTCACGAGAGGACATCATGAAGACCTACGACCTGACCGGCCGAACGGCCATCATCACCGGCGCGTCCCGGGGCATCGGCCTCGCCGCTGCTGCGAGCCTCGCCGATCTCGGCGCCAACGTCGTCCTCACGTCGCGCCACCAGGAAGCAGCCGATGCCGCGGCGGCAAGCATCGGGGGGACAGCACTGGGCGTGGCCGCACACAGCGTCGACGAGAGCGCGGCGCAGGCGTGTGTCGACACGACACTCGACCACTTCGGCAGCATCGACATCCTCGTCAACAACGCGGGCACGAACCCGGCGTTCGGCCCGGTGGTGGATCAGGACCACAGTCGCTTCGCCAAGACGATGGACGTCAACCTCTGGGCGCCCGTCCTCTGGACAGGGTTGGTGTGGCGGGCCTGGATGCAGGAACACGGCGGCACGGTCATCAACACGGCCTCCGTCGGTGGCTTGGCCGCCGGACCCGACCTGGGGGTCTACCACGTCTCCAAGGCGGGGCTCATCCACGTCACCAAGCAGCTCGCGCTCGAGCTCGCACCCCGCGTCCGGGTCAATGCGATCGCGCCCGGCGTCGTCCGGACGCGGCTGGCGGAAGCCCTGTGGAAGGAGCACGAGGAGCAGGTGGCCTCGGTGACGCCGCTCGGACGCATCGGCGAGCCGGCCGACGTGGGAGCGGCGGTCGGCTTCCTCGCCGGGGACGGTGCCTCCTGGATCACCGGCGAGACCCTGGTCATCGACGGGGGCCAGCTGCTGGCGCCGTCCACCGGCGGATGAGCATGAGCTCGCTCATCGACACCGAGACGATCGGTGGGTGGGTCGCCGGCCTCGACATCGGGGCTCGCGCCCCGATCACGTTCACGCGTGTCGGCGCAGGTCAGTCGAACCTCACCTTCCTCGTGGAGGACGCCGACGGACGCCGATGGGTCCTGCGGCGCCCCCCGCTCGGCTCCCTGCTGGCGTCGGCGCACGACGTCGCGCGTGAGCACCGCATCATGGCAGCCCTCGTCGGCACGGGCGTCCCGATCCCGCTGCCTCACGCACTGTGCACCGATCCGACGATCACTGATGCACCGATCATGCTGATGGAGCACGTCGCCGGCGTCGTGGTGGACTCGATGACCTCGGTGGAGGCGATCGACCCGCAGCGACGATCCGCCATCGGGCACTCGCTCGCGCGCACGCTCGGTGCCGTGCATGCTGTCGACCTCGACGCCACCGGCCTCTCCGACCTGGCGAGCCGGCGACCGTACGCCGAGCGGCAGCTGCGGCGCTGGCACCGCCAGTGGGAGGACTCCCGGACCCGTGACCTGCCTCTGGTCGACGACCTCGCGACACGGTTGTCGGCGCGGATCCCCGAGCAGGTCGACGTCACCCTGGTGCACGGTGACTTCCACCTGATGAACGTGATCACCTCCATCGGTGACGGCGCCGTCCGCGCGGTCCTCGACTGGGAGCTGTCCACCCTCGGTGATCCTCTCGCCGACCTGGGAGGTTTGCTCGCCTACTGGCCGCAGGCGGACGACAGCGTCGTCCCCGGCTTCGCAGGACCGACTCTTCCAGGGTTCCCGAGTCGGGACGACCTGGTGCAGGTCTACGCCGACAGCAGCGGGCGTGATGTCGACGGTGTCGACTTCTGGCACGTCCTGGGGTTGTGGAAGATCGCGATCATCGCCGAGGGCGTCCTGCGCCGCTCGCTCGACGAGCCCCGGAACACCGCGACCACGGGTCGCGTCGATGCCGCCGTGGTGGACGGCCTGTTGCGTCGTGCGGACGAGGAAGCGCGAGCGGGCGGGTGGTGAGCGCCGAGGCCGCCGGGTCGCGCCGCCAGGACATGAGGACGCGAACTGCCTATACTGCGGAAGGACATCGAGCCGAAGGAGACCGTCGATCGTGAGCAGGGGACGTCAGCGCTCACGCGGAACCGGCTCGGTCGTCGCGGCAGCCGGCGAGACGGTGCGTCAGCCCCCGGCCACGACACGAGGGGCTCGAACGAGAGCGAACCTGGTGCACGCCGCTCGGTTCATCTTCGAGCGTGACGGCTACCTCGACGCGCGGCTGACCGACATCACGGCGCAGGCCCAGTGCTCGACCGGGTCCTTCTACACGTACTTCGACAGCAAGGAGGAGATCTTCCGGGCGGTGCTGGAGGCTGCCAAGGAGGACATGATGCACCCGGGGATGGCGAGGATCGACAACCTGGACGATCCACGCGCGGTCATCGAGGCCAGCAACCGGGCGTACTTCGAGGCCTACCAGCGCAACGCCAAGCTGATGGGGCTGCTCGAGCAGGTGGCCAGCATCGACCCTGAGTTCCGGGAGCTCCGTCGCAAGCGCAGTGGCGAGTTCTCGGCGCGCAACGCCCGCGGCATCGAGCGGTTGAAGGCCCAAGGTCTCGTCGACCCCGAGCTCGACGCGTTGTTCGCTTCGCGCGCCCTGTCGGCGATGGTGAGCCGTCTGGCCTACTACACCTTCGTGCTGGGTGAGTCGGCACCGCTCGACGACCTCGTCGAGGTCTCCACGCGTCTGTGGTGCAACGCCCTGCGGCTGCAGTAGGTCCTCGGGAGGGCGGCCGCCAGAAGCTCCTTCGGGCGGCTCGCCTGGGCGACCCCGAACCGAGCCGTGCGCCGGCTACCCTCTCGCGTCATTCCGGCTCGCCGGCCGTGCCCGGCGGCTTTCACGCCCGGAGAAATGAATATGAGTTCATGTTTGACTAGAGGTGAGATGAGCGTCACAATGAAGCAGGCCGGCGACCCGCCGGACCGCAGGAGGACACCGAAAGGTTCGGACGCATGAGCTCACGCACGAAAGTCGCCACCAGGGGATCCCGATCCCTCGTCACGCGCGGTCGAGCCGCCGTGGCCACACTGCTCGTCGGATCGATGGCCGCTTGCGCCGGCGGCGGAGACCGGGACTTCGGGGTCGCGGCAGGCGAGGCGCCGACGGAGATCACCATGGATCTGCGCAACGACGTCGACACCTTCGACCCGATGCTCACTGCGGCCGACCAGGGAGCCGTGCAGATGTACGAGGCGATCTACGACACGCTCGTGCGTCGTGACATCGAGAGCGGGGAGTACATCCCGGCCATGGCGGAGTCCTGGGAGGTGACGCCGACTCGCGTCGACTTCCAGCTCAAGGAGACCCTCACGTGCGCTGACGGCACGGAACTGACGGCGGACGACGTCGCGGCCTCCATCGAGCGACTTGCCGACCCCGAGACCGGTTCGATCTACACGGGCCGGCTCTTCGGTTCCGGAGGCGTGGCGTCGATCGAGTCGGACGAGCAGGCCCGAACCGTCTCGGTCGAGGTCGAGGACCCGCACACGGACCTGCTCGACGGCTTCCGCAACGCCTTCATCGTCTGTCCCGAGGGGCTGGCCGACGTCGAGGCGCTCGCGACCGAGCCCCAGGGGACCGGGCCCTACCGCATCGCCTCGATGAGCCGCGGCGACACCTACGTCCTCGAGCGCTGGGACAGCCCGGCGGTCGAGGACCTGGCCGAACTGCCGGAGAAGATCACGATGAAGGTCGTCACGGCGGACTCCACGCGGGCGAACCTCTACGAGACGGGCGCGTCCGACATCGCCGCGATCCTCGGTCGTGACGCCAATCGTCTCGCCTCCGACGCGGAGCCCATCAAGGGGAAGGCCTATCAGGCCGACTCGCTGATGTTCAACCAGCGTGACGGCTACCCGCTGGCGGACGAGAACCTGCGACGAGCCATCGCCTTGGCCGTGGACGCCCAGGAGTACACGCAAGCGGCGTCGTTCGGGGTCGGTGAGCCCGCCGACACGGTGATCACGTCCAACATGGACTGCTACACCCCCGAGAACGCCGAGATCGGGCTGAAGCACGACCCGGCCGCTGCAGCCGCAGCGCTCGAGGAGGCGGGATACGGCCCAGGTGGTGAGCAGCTGACCCTGCGTCTCGTCGGGTACGACGTGCAGAACTCCGGTCCGGACTACATCGCCGATGCACTGCGCAAGCTCGGTATCGAGGTGGAGGTCACGAACGGCACGCAGGCCCAGGCCGCCGGAATCGTCTACGGGGACCAGGAACCGTGGGACCTGGTGGTCTTCCCGTTCCTCAGCGCGGCCCCGCACCCCTACCCGTTGGTGACGAAGATGAGCTCGAACCTCGGCGAAGGCGGCGCCTACAACTTCGGTCGCGTGAGGAATCCCGACTTCGACCGGCTGGCCGATCAGGCGCCGGGTGCCACCGGGGACGAGCGATGCCGTCTCTGGGGCGAGGCCGAGGCCGCACTGCTGGAGCGCACCGACCTCAAGCCGTTGCTGTGGCCGGTCGCGGACTACTTCGCCAACGGTCTGACCTTCCAGACCGAGTATCGGACGATCGACCTCAGGACCATCCGAACCGAGGGCTGAGGGACGCAGGAGGGGCGGTGACCGGATCGGTCACCGCCCCTCCTGCGTGCGGCTTACTCCGAGAAGCGGCCCACGGACTCCGCGACGAGTATCGGCTTGTCGGAGCCCTCGCGCTCGAACGTCTGCGTCGTCGTGACCTGGGCGCCGCCGGAGACCTCGTCCACGGCGGTGATGGTCGCTCGCATGCGAATGCGCGAGCCCACGGGGTTCGGTGAGGGAAAGCGCACCTTGTTGTACCCGTAGTTGAGGCTGTGGGCGAACCCGTCGAACGCCATGAGGGACTCCATGAACGCCGGGCCCAGGGAAAGGCTGTACAAGCCGTGCGCGATGGTGGAGCCGAAGTCGCTCGCCTCTGCGCGAGCGGGGTCGACGTGGATCCACTGGTGGTCCCCCGTCAGATCGGCAAAGCACTGGATGCGCTCCTGGGTGATCTCGTGCCACTCGGTCGGGCCGAGTTCACGTCCCACGAGGTCCTTGAGCTCGTCGACGGTCGTCGGTCGGATGGGTGTGGTCGGTGTGGTCATGGGTCTCCTCGAGCGATTGCGGCCGAATGCCGGTTTCATCGACTCTAAATGAAGATGAATTCGGATTCAATAGGGTCGGCGTGCGATCTCGAGGACCAGCTTCCCCGTGTTGCGCCCGTCGAAGAGCATGTCGAGGGCCTGTGGGAAGCCCGCAACGCCGCCCTCTGCCACGTGCGTGCGAGCCGACACCGCTCCCTCTTCCAGCCACGTCGCGATCGCTCGCTGTGCCTCGTCGTAACGGTCCTCGTAGTCGAAGACGACGAAGCCCGTCATGGACGCCCGGAAGACCAGCAGTGACATGTAGCGGGACGGTCCGGGTGGCAGGGAGGTCTCGTTGTACGTCGAGATCGCACCGCAGACGACGACCCTCGCTCCGCGGCGGAGATTGGCGAGAGCCGCGTCGAGCGTCTCCCCGCCGACGTTGTCGAAGTAGATGTCGACACCTTCCGGCGCGAGCTTGCGCAAGCTGGCGAGCACGCGCTCGTTCTTGTAGTCGACGGCGGCGTCGAAGCCGAGCTCGTCGACGAGCCAGGCGCACTTCTCGGGTCCCCCGGCGATGCCGATGGTCCGCGCCCCGTGCGCCTTCGCGATCTGGCCGACCATGCTGCCGACGGCGCCGGCTGCAGCGGAGACGACGACGGTGTCGCCCGGCGTCAGGCGGCCGACGTCGAGGAGGCCGAAGTAGGCCGTCATCCCCGGCATGCCCAGGGCGCCGAGCCACGTCGGCCCGTCGGCGATCGAGGTGTCGATGCGGGTCACGGTCGAGGGGTCGGTGACCGCAAGGTCGGTGACGCCGAACATCCCGGTCACGCTCTCGCCGACGCCCAGGTCGTCGGTCCGCGACTCCAGTACGGTCCCGACTCCTTGGGCGCGCATCACCTCGCCTACCTGGACTGGAGGAACGTACGATCGGACGTCGTTGAGCCATCCGCGCATCGCAGGATCGATCGAGACGTGCTGCACGCCGATCAGGACTTGCCCGTCACCGAGCGGGGGTATCGCGCTCTCGGTGATCTCCCACGTCGAGCTGTCGGGACGCCCGATGGGGCGGTTGAGGAGTCGAACCTCTTGGGACGTGCGCGTCATGACTGGCGCCTCCTGTCTGCGGCGTCGTCCACGCCGCGTGAACCCGCAAACTAACCAAACATGAACTCGGATTCAAAACCGCGTCACGTGACCGCGGTCCGCATTCGCTACGCTGACCCCACACGACAGGGGAGCGCCACCCGCAGAGGGCGCTGAGAGTGCGGAGAAGCCGCAGACCCTTGAACCTGCTCCGGTTAGCACCGGCGAAGGGAGTCATCATGAGTTCTGCACCTACCGGTGGCCGCACACGATCGGTCACCTCCTACCGCACCATCGACCTCGTCACCATCGCCTCGCTCGGCGTCGCCTTCGGCGTCGTGTTCTGGGCGTGGGGCAAGCTCTACGGGATCATCGACCTCGCGACGGTCGTCGGCTACCCGCCCGCCTCAGGCCTGCTCGCCGGGCCGTGGCTCGTCGCCGGCGTCGTCGGGGGACTGGTCGTCCGCAAGGCCGGCGCCGCGTTCGCCACCGAGCTGACGGCGGCCATCGTTTCGATGTTCGTCCTCGGCGGCACCGAGTGGGGCTTCACCGTCCTGCTCTCGGGGGTGGTGCAGGGTCTCGGCGCGGAGCTGATCCTGCTGGCCTTCGCCTACCGGGTGTGGACGCTGCCCGTCGCCGTCCTCGCGGGGGCGATGTCGGGGGTCTTCGGCGCCGTCTACGAGGCGTTCTTCTACTACGCGGACTGGTCGGTGGGGTACCGCGTCGTCTACGGCGTGCTGTTCGCGATCTCCGGCGCACTCGTCGCCGGTGCCCTCGGCTGGGTGCTCGTCCGGTCCCTCGCCGCGACGGGGGCGCTCGACGCGTTCCCGGCCGGACGCGAGGCGCACGACCGCGACGCCGTCAGCAACTGAGCCGTGCAGGTCGCACCGGTCGAGGTGCGGTTCGAGGGGTTCGGCTGGCGCCCGATCGGTCGCCGCGAGCCCGTCGTCCGCGACCTCGACCTGACGATCGAGCCTGGCGAGCGCGTGCTGCTCGCCGGGCCCAGCGGCGCCGGCAAGACGACGCTGCTCAACGCGCTCGTCGGCGCCCTGGGGGAGACGTTCGCCGGTGACGTGACCGGTCGGGCGTCCGCCGACGGCGTGCTGGGTCTGGTCGGCCAGAACCCCGGTGACGCCGTGGTGGCCGGGCGGATGGGTCGCGACGTCGCGTTCGGCCCGGAGAACCTCGGGCTGCCGCGCGAGGAGATCTGGCGGCGTGTCGACGACAGCCTCGCCGCCGTCCGCCTGACCCAGGGGCGTCGGCACCCGACCGACGCCCTCTCCGGCGGTGAGCTGCAGCGCCTCGCGCTCGCCGGAGCCCTGGCGATGCGGCCCGGACTCCTGCTGCTCGACGAGCCGACGTCGATGCTCGACGCCGTCAACGCCGCATCGGTGCGCGCGGCCGTGACCGACGTCGTCGAGGCCACAGGAGCCACCCTCCTGGTGGTCGAGCACCGGATCGAGCCGTGGCTCGAGGTCGTCGACCGGGTGGTCGTGCTGGGCCGTGACGGGTCGGTGCGCGCCGACACCGACCCGCAGGCGTTCGTCCGGGAGTGGCGCGACGCCCTCGGCGACCTGGGCGTGTGGATGCCGGGCCTGCCCGCCCCCGCGCCGCAGGTCCTCCCGGACGACCTCGTGCGCCCGGCCGAGCCGGCCGAGCCGATCGCCGTGCGCGATCTCGCGGTGACCCTGGTGCGGCGCTCGGTGCAGGGCTCGGTGCGCACCACGGCCCTCCAGGGTCTCGACGCCGACCTTGCCCCGGGCCGGTTGCACGCCGTCACCGGACCCTCCGGTGCCGGCAAGTCGACACTGGTCTCCGTGCTCGCGGGGTTGCAGGAGCCGACCCGGGGAACGGCCGGAGGTCGGCACGAGCTGACGTCGGCGGCGCTCGCGAGGTGCTCGGCGTGGGTTCCGCAGCAGCCCGAGCACGGGATCCTCTCCCGGACGGTGGCCGAGGAGGTGGCCCTGACCGCTACGGCGACAGGGCGTGCCGTGGACGTCGAGGCGGTGCTCGACCACCTCGGACTGACGGCGCTGGCCGGCTCCCACCCGTACCGGCTCTCCGGCGGCGAGCAGCGCCGGCTCGCGCTCGCGTCGGCGCTCGCGCACCGGCCGGGCACGGTGCTGCTCGACGAGCCGACCGTCGGTCAGGACCGCACCACGTGGGCGGCGGTCGCCGGCTGGGCGGTCTCCGCGGCCGAAGCCGGCGCCCTCGTCGCGACCGCCACCCACGACGCCGACCTCGTCGCCCTCGCCGACGACGTCCTCCCCCTCGCCCCGGTGTCGAGAGAAGGGGGGCCGTGATGACAGTCTCGCGAGTGGCGGATTCGGTCCCCCGAATGGCGCACACTGACCCGCGAGTGGCGCACGGTGGGGAAAGTGAGACGGCGTGTCGCCCCAGTTTGCGCCACTCGCGGGAGACCGTGCGCCACTCGATGTCGGGTGTGCGCCACTCGGCGGTGGTGAGGCGATGAGGGGGTGGCTGCCGCGGGCGAACCCGCTCGCCCTGCTCGTCGTGGGCGTGGCCTCGGTGCCGGCGTCGCTGGCGGTGCGGAGCCTGACGATCGCACTGGTCACCGTCGGTCTCTACGCGGTCGTCGCCCTCGCCCTGGTGCCGTCCTGGCGCTACATCCTGCTCTGCCTCGGGTTCGCGCTGTTCGCCGGGCTCACCGTCGCGTACTCGACGTGGCGCCTGGGTGGACGAGACGAAGTGGTCGCGGCGACGGCGGGGCTGCGCATCGTCGTCCTCGCCTGGCCAGGTTCGCTCGTCGCCGTGCTCATGGATCCCGCCCGACTCGGCGACCACCTCGGGCAGAACCTGCGCCTCCCGCCGCGTCCGGTGGTGGCGGTGACGGCGTCGTTGCAGCAGGTCAGCGAGCTGCTCGGCACGTGGCGCGACCTCGGCCGCACCCGTCGGGCCCGCGGCGTCGCCCCCGACCGAGGCATCCTGCCGCGGATCCGGCACGGCGCCTCGATGGCGTTCGCGCTGCTGGTCGCATCCCTGCGATCGGCGTCCCGCCGCTCCGTCGCCCTCGACGCCCGGGGCTTCGCCGTGGCCGACCGCGCTCGAACGTGGGCCGAGCCGGCACCCTGGACCCGGCTCGACGTCGCCGTCGTCGCCGGGGGCCTGGCCCTGGCCGCCGTGCCCGTCGTGATGTGGGCCGTGGGCTGACCCGGCGAGTCGGCCAGCGTGCGGTCGAACGGTGGTCGAGCTGCCGGGACCGCCCCGACTCGTCCCGCCCACGACCGACGTACGCACGTCCTACCTCGTCGGCGAGCAGGCGGACATGCGCGCGCGGGGCTCGGACGCCTCCTGGCTGGCGGAGGCGAGCCGCGACTTCGGCACCTACGTCGCCGTCCGTCGAGGGATCCGCGAGCGTTGGGGCGTGCCGTCGGAGGTCTTCTGGTGGGTCGCCGATGAGTTCTACCTCGGCAGCCTCGTCCTGCGCCGCCGGCCGACCGACGACGAGGGCGAGGACCGGTACTGGGTCGCGACGGGCCGGGACCTGCCTCCCACCCCGTAGGCTGGGAGGGCACGGGAGCCCGCGGCGAGCGCGGGCTGAGAGGGCAGCACGCCGACCGTCGAACCTGCTCCGGGTCATGCCGGCGAAGGGAGCACCATCGTGGCCATCTCCGCAGCCGGGGGGACCAGCTCCGACGTCGTCGTCGTCGGGCTCGGGGTCGTCGGCCTCGTCGCGGCCTGGCGGGCGGCGCGCTCCGGCCGGACGGTCACCGTGCTCGACCCGGCCGCCGGCACCGGCGCCACCCACGCCGCCGCCGGGATGCTGGCACCGGTCAGCGAGACCGAGTTCGGCGAGGACGACGTCCTCGCGATCAACCTCGCGTCAGCGCGAGCATGGCCGACGTTCGCCGCCGACCTCGAGCAGGCGAGCCACCGCGACGTCGCCTTCGCCCGGACCGGGTCGCTGCAGGTGGCCTTCGACGCCGACGACGCCCGCGAGCTCGACCGGGTCGTGGCGCTGCAGCGCTCGCACGGCCTCGACGTCACGATGCTCGACGCCGCCGGAGCCCGACGCGCCGAGCCTCTCCTCGGCCCGCGGGTGGCCGCCGCCGCGCACAGCCCGTCGGACCACCAGGTCGACCCGCGTCGCGTCGTCGAGGCCCTGCTGGCCGCGCTCGCCGCCGAGGGCGTCACGGTGCTGCGTCGTGGCCTCCGGCGGCTGACCGTCGAAGCCGCGGGTCGGGTCGCCGGCCTGCTCGACGACGACGGCCACGAGCACCGTGCCGGGACCGTCGTCGTCGCAGCCGGCACCGCCACCCCCGCGCTGCTGACCGACCTCCCCGACGTCGTCGCACCGATCCGTCCCGTCAAGGGACAGATCCTGCGACTCGACGCCACCGACCTGCCGTGGCTGGCCGGCGAGCGGATCGTCCGCGGGATCGTGCAGGGCCGCCGCATCTACGTCGTGGGGCGTGCCGACGGCGAGGTGGTCGTCGGCGCCACCACCGAGGAACGCTCCGACGCCGTCGTCACCGCCGGCGGTGTCTTCGCGTTGCTGCGCGACGCCAGGGCCCTGGTCCCCGGCATCGACGAGGCGCCACTCGTGGAGCAGACCGCCCGCCTGCGACCGGCGACGCCCGACCACCTGCCCCTGCTCGGACCCACGGCGCGAGACGGGTTGGTGCTCGCGGCCGGTCACCACCGGCACGGGATCCTCCAGCTCGCGGCCACGAGCGAGGCGTTCGACGACCTGTGGGCCGGCCGCGAACCGGCCGGTCACTGGCGCCCGGCGGATCCGTCCCGCTTCACGACCACCCGCCCTGCGACCGTCCAGGAGAGCGCATGAGCACGCACCGCACCAGCACCACCATCGGCGTCAAGGTCAACGGCGTCGACCGGAGCCTCGAGCCCGGCGCCACGGTCACCGACGTCGTCGCTGCCGTGCTGCCGGCCGCGGTCGACGACGCCGGGCGACCGCGCGGCGTGGCCGTGGCGGTGGACGAGCACGTCGTGCCCCGCCCGCAGTGGGACAGCACGATCCTCGACGACGGAGCGGTCGTCGAGATCGTCAGCGCGACCCCCGGTGGGTGAGCCCGATGGACAGGCCCTGAGGACGAGACGGGAACGAGGAGGACGATGACGACCACGACCGAGACCGCACCCCTGCGGATCGCCGACCGCGAGCTGGGCTCGCGGCTCGTCATGGGCACCGGTGGTGCCCCGAGCCTGCTGGGACTCGAGCGTGCGCTCATCGCCTCCGGCACCGAGCTCACGACCGTCGCGATGCGGCGCGTGCAGACCGGCGGAGAACAGGGCGTGTGGGCGCTGCTGGAGCGGCTCGGCATCCACCCGCTGCCGAACACCGCCGGCTGCTTCACCGCGCGCGAGGCGGTGCTGACCGCGCAGCTGGCCCGGGAGGCGTGCGGCACCGACTGGGTCAAGCTCGAGGTCGTCGCCGACGACACGACGCTGCTGCCCGACCCGATCGAGCTGGTCGCGGCCGCCGAGCAGCTGGTCGCGGACGGGTTCGTCGTGCTCGCGTACACCAACGACGACCCCGTCCTGGCGCGCCGGCTGGAGGACCTGGGATGTGCGGCAGTGATGCCGCTGGGAGCGCCCATCGGATCGGGGCTCGGCGTCCTGAACCCGCGCAACATCGAGGCCATCGCGGCCCGGGCGAGCGTGCCGGTGGTGCTCGACGCCGGCATCGGCACCGCCTCCGACGCCGCCCTGGCGATGGAGCTCGGCTGCGACGCGGTGCTGCTGGCCACCGCCGTGACCCGGGCCGCCGACCCCGAGCGGATGGCCCACGCCATGCGGCTGGCGGTCGAGGCCGGGCACGTTGCCGCGGGCGCCGGGCGCATCCCCCGCCGCGACCACGCCCTCGCCTCGTCCAGCCCGGACGGCCGCGTCGACCTGGACCTCGCGCTGTGACCCCTCGCGAGCGCCTCGCCTCGGCGCGGCTGTACCTGTGCACCGACGCCCGGCGCGGTCGTGGCGACCTCGCCGACCTCGTGCGCGCGGCGATCGCCGGCGGGGTCGACGTCGTGCAGCTGCGCGACAAGAGCCTCTCGACGCTCGAGGAGCTGCGCCTCGGAGAGGTGGTGCGCGACGTGTGCCGCACCGAGGGAGCCCTGTTCGCCGTCAACGACCGGGCCGACGTCGCACGGGCCCTCGCCGCCGACGTGTTCCACGCCGGTCAGGACGACCTCCCGCCACACGTCAGCCGTGCGCTGCTGGGACCGGACGTCGTCATCGGTCGATCGAGCCCGGGTGGCCGTCAGGCACGCGACGCCGACTCCGACCCGGACGTCGACTACTTCTGCGTGGGACCGGTGTGGGAGACGCCGACCAAGGCCGGCCGCGCGGCCGTCGGGCTGGAGGCCGTCGCCGACGTGCGGCGGCAGGCTCCGACGACACCGTGGTTCGCGATCGGCGGCATCGACCTCGACCGGTTGGGACGGGTCGTCGACGCGGGCGCGAGCCGGGTCGTCGTCGTGCGCGCGATCACCGAGGCCGACGATCCGCAGGCCGCGGCGCGTCGACTCCGCGACCGGCTCCCGGGCTGAGGTCCCGTCCGCGGACCGCGCCGCTCAGCCGGCGGCGTCGACCGATGACGCCGCGACGAGCGCGTCGACCGACGCGGCCGCCAGGACGGCGTCGAGCACGAGCGCCGCGGCACCGAGCAGCCCGACGCGGTCGCCCCCGGCGGCCGTGACGATCCGCAGCTCCTTGGTGGCCAGCGGCAGCGAGCGCTGGTAGACGACCTCCCGGACACCGGCGACGAGGTGGTCCCCGGCGCCGGAGAGGGTGCCGCCCAGGACGACGACCGAGGGGTTGAAGAGGTTGACGCACGTCGCCAGCACGCCACCGATGGCACGACCGGCCTCCCGCACCGCTCGAGCCGCCGGGACGTCCCCGGCGGCGACCGCGGCCACGACGTCCGCAGCCGTGGCGAGGTCGTCGCGCCCGCCGCTCCTCGGCCCC
This sequence comes from Aeromicrobium halocynthiae, assembly GCF_039531385.1. Taxonomy (NCBI): domain Bacteria; kingdom Bacillati; phylum Actinomycetota; class Actinomycetes; order Propionibacteriales; family Nocardioidaceae; genus Aeromicrobium; species Aeromicrobium halocynthiae. The sequence continues at coordinate 191,324 of NZ_BAAAPY010000002.1, forward strand.
GAGCTGTCGGCGCAGCTCGCGGTCGGCGGCGTCGACCGCGGCGGCGAGCTCGTCGGCACGTTCACGGTCGGAGAGCGCCCCTGCCGAGGCGGTGCCGGCCGGCACCGACACCCCGAAACGGCGGGCGCGGGCCTCGAGATAGACCTGGTTGAGCCGCTCGACCTCGGTGTCGTAGGTGCGGATGGCATCGGCGAAGGCCGTCGTGACTCCCGCGGCGAGCAGGCTCGCGCCGGCGAGGCGGGCTGCGCGCCGGCCAGGCACCCTGCCGGCCTCAACGGTGGGTGCCGTGAGCACGCCGTCGACGCTTCCCGCCGCGACGCGGGCGTGGGAGTCGACGCCCTCGCCCACGGCGTCGAGGGCGGTGTGCTGGCGCCTGAGCTCGGTGGAACAGCGGTCGGCCTCGCCGGCGTCCCCGGCGTAGAGCGGCAGGGGGAACGGCGGCGCGTCGCCGATGGTGCCGGTGGCCACGGACGTCCCCCTGGTGCGATCCGTTCCGGTGCCGCGGGGACGGTCGGCGCCCCCGAGCACGTCTGGACTGCTCACCCTAGCCAATGACCTCGGTGGCGGCTAGGCTCCGAACTAAGCAAGCGCTTAGTCCCCTCCGGAGGTTCCCATGGCCCGTGTGTTCGACAGTCTCGACGACTTCAAGGCAGCCGCCGGGCAGGAGCTCGGCACCAGCGACTGGGTGACGGTCACGCAGCAGCAGATCGACACGTTCGCCGATGCCACCGGTGACCACCAGTGGATCCACGTCGACCCCGAGCGCGCCAAGGACGGCCCCTTCGGCGGCACCATCGCGCACGGGTACCTGACGTTGTCGCTCCTGCCGGTCTTCGTCGAGCAGATCTACACGATCGAGGGACTGGCCTTCGGCATGAACTACGGAGCCAACAAGGTGCGGTTCCCGAGCCCGGTCCCGGTCGACTCGCGGCTGCGGGCGACGGCCACGCTCGTGGAGACCCACGACATCCCGATCGGCACGCAGGGCGTCGTCAAGGTCGTGGTCGAGCGCGAGGGCGGCGACAAGCCCGTCTGCATCGCCGAGGTCATCTACGTCATGGCCGGTGCCTGACATGCACTTCGCCTTCGACGAGACCACCACCGATCTCATCGCCCGCCTCGAGTCCTTCATGGACGACGAGGTCTACCCCGCCGAGGCAGAGGCGCACGCGCAGATCCAGGCGCTCTACGACGAGGACCGCTGGGACCCGCCGGCCGTGCTCGAACCGCTCAAGGAGAAGGCCCGCGAGCGGGGACTGTGGAACTTCTTCCTCGCCGGTCACCCGGAGGAGGGCGGTCTGACGAACCTGCAGTACGCGCCGCTCGCGGAGATCACCGGTCGCAGCATCCAGCTCGCGCCGTCGGCCATCAACTGCGCCGCGCCGGACACCGGCAACATGGAGGTGCTGACGATGTTCGGCACCGACGAGCAGAAGGAGCAGTGGCTGCGCCCGCTGCTCGACGGCGAGATCCGCTCGGCGTTCGCCATGACGGAGCCGGACGTCGCGTCGTCGGACGCCACGAACATCGAGCTCTCCATCGTGCGCGACGGCGACGAGTACGTCATCAACGGTCGCAAGTGGTGGATCACCGGCGCGATGAACCCGAACTGCCGGGTCTTCATCGTCATGGGCAAGACCGATCCGTCGGCCGAGCGGCACCGCCAGCAGTCGATGATCCTCGTGCCGCGCGACACCCCGGGCCTGGAGGTCGTGCGCGGCATGCACGTCCTCGGCTTCCACGACCGTGACCACGGCGGCCACGCCGAGCTGCGGTTCACCGACGTCCGCGTGCCGGCATCGAACCTGATCGGCGGCGAGGGGGAGGGCTTCGCGATCGCTCAGGCGCGGCTCGGGCCCGGCCGCATCCACCACTGCATGCGCTCCATCGGCATCGCCGAGCGAGCCGTGGAGATGATGTGCCAGCGTGCCCTCGGACGGACGACGTTCGGCAAGCCCATCGCCCAGCAGGGCGTCGTGCAGGACTGGATCGCCGAGTCCCGCGTCAAGCTCGAGCAGCTGCGCCTGCTGACGCTCAAGACCGCCTGGCTGATGGACACCGTCGGCAACCGCGGGGCGCACAAGGAGATCCAGGCCATCAAGATCGCGACCCCGGCGACGGTCGAGTGGATCCTCGACAAGGCCATCCAGGTGCACGGCGCCGGCGGCCTGAGCCAGGACTTCCCGCTCGCGGAGATGTTCGCCGGCATCCGCACCCTGCGCTTCGCCGACGGCCCCGACGAGGTCCACAAGGCGTCGCTGGCCCGCGCCGAGCTGAAGAAGCACGCCGCCCGATGACCGCCCCCGGGGTTGCGCGAGTGGCGCGAACAGGGGATTTCGAGACGGCGTGTCGCCCCGGTTCGCGCCACTCGCGACCGGATATCCGCCACTCGGCGCACACTCTGCGCCACTCGACGACACGGTCGGAGAAGCATTTCTCGCCGGCTGAGGAGGGCCGATGAGGATCGAGGGTGCGAGCGCGGTCGTCACCGGGGCCGCCGGCGGGATCGGGGCAGCCTTCGCGCGCCGGCTGCTCGAGCGCGGTGCCGACGTCGTCCTGGCCGACCTCGACGCCGGCCGGTTGGCCGAGACAGTGGGGTCGCTGAAGCAGGAGTTCGGCGAGCGGGTGCGACACGTCGCCGGCGACGTCACCACCGACGAGGGCGTCGCTGCCGTGCTGACCGCCGCTGCCCGCCCGGTCGACCTCTACGTCGCGAACGCGGGGGTCTTCGCGGGCTTCGGCCTGGAGGCCTCCCTCGAGGACTGGTCGACGTCGTGGGACGTCAACGTCCTCGCCCACGTCGCCGCCGCCCGGGCACTGGTCCCCGGCTGGCTCGAGGCCGCCGGACCCGAGGCGCCCGGCGGCTGCTTCGTCAGCGTCGCATCGGCCGCCGGTCTGCTCACCCAGCTCGGCTCGCCGACGTACTCGGCCACCAAGCACGCGGCCGTCGGGTTCGCCGAGTGGCTCGCGGCCACGTACGGCGACCGTGGCGTGCAGGTCTGCTGCGTCTGTCCGATGGGCGTGCAGACGCAGATGCTCGAGACCGGTCGCACGAGTGAGGACGCCGAGGCGACGCTCGGCATGCGCGCCGTCACCACGGCCGGTGCCGCCCTCGCGCCGTCCGACGTCGCCGACGTCGCCCTCGAGGCGGTCTCCGCCGGGCGGTTCCTCGCGCTGCCGCACCCGGAGGTCGCCACGATGCACGCCCGCAAGGCGGCTGACCATGACGGGTGGCTGGCCGGCATGCAGCGGTTCCGGCGCTCCCTCGAGCGCTGACGGAGCGCTCACGGAGGCCCGACGCCGCCCGTCGAGTGGCGTGAGGCAGTCGTCGAGTGGCGGATTCCGCGTCGCGAGTGGCGCAACCTGGCGCGACACGCCGTCTCGGAATCCCCACTGTGCGCCACTCGCGGAATCGGGGGGCGTGCGCGAGTGTTGGGGTGGACATGAACGCCCGAGGAGAAGACATGAGCGAGTCGGAGGCCGTGGTCACGGTCGTGCAGGACGCCAGCAAGCCGGAGTACGACATCGTCGTCGACGGCGAGGTCGTGGGCTCGGCGCAGTACGTCGACGACGGTGACGGCGTGCACCGCTACACCCACACGAAGATCGATCCGGGACACGAGGGCAAGGGCTACGCCGCGACCCTCGTCGGCGCCGCGCTCGACGCCGAGCGAGAGGCCGGCCACCGCATCGTCGCCGAGTGTCCGTACGTCGCGTCGTTCGTCGAGAAGCATCCCGAGTACGCGGACCTGCTGGCCGACTGAGCGGCCTGTGACCCGCGGCACCGCGCGAGGATGCGGGCCGCGGGGGCCGTCACTGGTACGCTGGCGACGCTGCACCGCGCCGCGTGTGCAGATCATCGGCCCGGACTTCCGCTCGCGATGTCGCGCGTCTCGCGCCTGCAGCGGCCCCGGTGCCCCCAATCGTCTGAGAGTCACGTGAATCACCCCGTCGACGGCCGTGTGCCGTCCGCCCAGTCCCGTCCGAACCAGTCCCGTCCCCGTCCCACTGCGGGCGACGAGCAGGCCGTCTCCGGCTTCGCCGACCTGGGCCTGCCGAAGCCGCTCGTGAAGGCGCTCGCCCGTGAGGGCATCACCGAGCCCACGCCCATCCAGCAGGCCGTCCTGCCGTCGGCGCTCGCCGGCCGCAACGTGCTCGGCAAGGCCAAGACCGGCTCGGGCAAGACGCTGTCGTTCGGCATCCCGGTCCTCGACCAGCTCGCCGGGGGCCGCGCCGTGCCGCGGTCGCCGCGCGGCCTCATCCTCGTGCCCACGCGCGAGCTCGCCACCCAGGTGGAGCGGGCCCTGGCGCCGCTCGCCGCGGTCCTCGGCCTGAAGGTCGGCACCGTGCTCGGCGGCATGCCCATCAACCGTCAGATCAACGCGCTCAAGGCCGGCATCGACCTGCTGATCGCCACCCCCGGACGCCTCGGCGACCTCGTGGAGCGTCGCGCCTGCGTGCTCGACAAGGTCGAGATCGCCGTCCTCGACGAGGCCGACCACCTGTGCGACCTCGGCTTCTACAAGCCGGTCGACGCCCTGCTGGCCAAGACGCCGTCCACCGGACAGCGTCTGCTGCTCTCGGCGACACTGGACGGCGAGGTCGACAAGCTCGTGCGCCGGCACCTGCCGCAGCACGACCTCCACGAGATCGCGCCGGTCGTCACCGACGAGGGCACGATGGAGCACCACGTCATCGTCAGCGACCGTCCGGAGAAGCTCGCCACCGCCAAGCGACTGCTCGAGCAGAACCCGCGCACGATCGTCTTCGCCCGTACCCGTCGCGGTGCGAGCCGGCTCGCGCGCCAGCTCACGACCGGAGGCATCGACGCCGTCGACCTGCACGGTGACCTCGACCAGCGCAAGCGCGAGCGCAACCTCGCTCGGTTCAGCTCCGGCGACGCCGCGGTCATCGTGGCCACCGACATCGCCGCGCGCGGCATCCACGTCGACGACGTCGGTCTGGTCGTGCACTACGACGCCCCCGCGGAGCACAAGGCGTACACGCACCGCTCGGGCCGCACGGCCCGCGCCGGGGAGTCCGGCACCGTCGTCACGATGACGACCCCCGAGGACCTGCGCGACGTCGTCCAGCTGCAGGCCAAGGCCGGCGTCACTGCGCGTCAGCACCGTCAGGGCTCCATGCCCGACCCCCTGACGCTGGAGGCGCTGGCCACCAGCGGCACGATGCCCGAGCCTCGCCGCGGCGGCGGTGGCGGCCAGAGCCGCTCCGGCGGTTCGCGCGGCCAGGGTCGTCCGCAGAACCAGGGCGGCGGTCCGCGTGGCCAGAACGGTCAGGGTGGCGGACAGCGCTCCAGTGGCGGCCGGCGCCGCAACCGGTCCCGCTCCGGAGGCCGCGGCCAGGTCGCCGCACGCTGACTCGACAGCGTCCTGACGTTCAGCGGGTGTTGCCCTGGGCGGGCAGACCACCTGCGTCCTTCAACAGCCTGGCCACGTGCATGAGGTTCCACGACATGATGCGCGTGTTCCGCTGCGTGAAGTCGTTCTCCGGACCGCCCGAGCCCGCGTCGAGGTAGGACGGTCCCGGCCCCACCTCGCCGATCCAGCCGGCGTCGACCTGCGGTCCCACCGTGTAGCCGAGGTGCTGCAGCGAGTAGGTCAGGTTCATGCCGGCGTGCTTGATGCCGTCCTCGTTGCCGGTGACGACGATCCCCCCGACCTTGCCGTAGTAGATCGACTGGCCCTTGTCGTTCAGCTCGCCGGACAGCGCGTAGAGGCGCTCGACGAGCAGGCTGCACACGCTCGACTTCTCGCCCAGCCACAGCGGCGTGCCGATGACGAGGATGTCGGCTGCCAGGATGCGCGGGTACAGGTCGGGCCAGGCGTCGTCGGGGAAGCCGAGCTCGCGCATGTCGGGCTGCACGCCGAAGGCGACCGGGTGGTCGACGAGGCGGATCTCGTCGACGCTCACCCCCTCGCCGCGAAGGACGTCGGCACTGACCTGCATCAGCCCTGCGGTGTTCGACGTCTGCGGCGACGGCTTGAGCGTGCAGTTGACGTAGACGGCGCTCAGGTCGCCGTGGTCGTGGGTGGGCACGTCGTGGCCCTTCTGCTCGGGAGCTCGGCAGGACCAGTGTGCGACCGACGGCGCAGGACCGCTACTCCTCTGCCCGCTCCCCGGGCGGGTGGGCTTCGTGCGGGAGGCGACCGCGGCTCGTCGTCTGCTCGCCGACTCGACGGACCTCGACCTCTTCGCGGCGCGCGCCGTCGCCCGCCGCTGCCTGCCCGAGCTGGCCCAGGTCGGTCGCGGCGTCGGCGACGCCTGGCGTCGCGGCGACCCCGAGACGGTGCGCGCGCTCGCGGCCGTGGAGCTGCGCTCCCTGGGGCTCAGGGCGCCGGACGTGCCACAATCGGGCTTCGTGTCCCTCCTCGCCCCTCGCGTGCCGCGTGATCTCGGCGCTGCCGTCGACAACCTGAACGACAAGGTCCGGCGTCGCCGGCTCGCCGACCTGCGCGCCACCCCGCGCACCCTCGTGAAGGTCACGCCGCACGCGTCGCTGTTCCGCTACGACCCGGTGCCCGGCGTGGAGCAGCGGGGGCTGCCGGTGCTGTTCGTGCCCCCGCTCGCGGCGCCCGCGATCGCCTTCGACCTGCGCCGCGGCAACAGCGTCGTGGAGTACTTCGTCGGCCAGGGCCGTCCGGTCTACCTCGTCGACTACGGCCCGGTGAGCTTCGAGCACAAGCACCTCGGCATCGAGCACTGGACCGACACCGTCATCCCCACCGCGATCGCCCACGTCGTCGACGACGCCGATGCGCCCGCCGTGCACCTCACCGGGTGGAGCCTCGGTGGCATCTTCACGGTCCTGACGACGGCGGCCGACCCGAGCCTGCCCATCGCGTCGGCGACGGCCGTGGGCAGCCCGTTCGACCTGCGACAGGTGCCGCTGCTCGCACTCGCGCGACCAGTCAACACGGTGCTGGGACCGTTCGTCGGGGTGGCCTACCGCAGCATCGGCGGGGTCCCGGCGACGCTCACCCGTCTGGGCTTCCAGATCTCCGCCCTCGACAAGTACCTCACCAAGCCGCTGGCGATCCTCGCGAACGCCGACGACCGCGACTTCCTCGCCCAGCTGGAGGCCGTCGACCGGTTCATGGACAACATGTACGCCTACCCCGGCCGCACGTTCGGGCAGCTGTACCACGTCGTCATGCGCAGCAACGAGTTCGCCGGAGGCACGATGGAGCTGGGCGGCCGCACGGTGTCCCTGTCCGACGTCCACCAGCCCGTGCACGTCGTCGCCGGCACCGAGGACACCCTCGCTCCGCAGCCGGCGGTCGAGCACCTGCTGGAGCTGGTGCCGAACGCCCTCGACACCCAGCTGACGCCCGCTCCCGGCGGTCACCTGGGCGTGCTGACCGGACGCAGCGCCCGGCGCACCGCCTGGCCGGCGATGGAGGGCTTCTACTCGCGCCACGACGGGTGAGCCGGGCTCGAGCACTCGGTGGGTGCGCCGAGATGGACCGGATCTCGTCGGTTCGTGGCTGCCCGCCCCGATCCCCGTAGGGCCCGGCCCGCATCCCGGGCCGTGTCTGCGAGACCGGACTACGCTGGCCGCATGCCCGAGCTGCCCGAGGTGGACGCGCTCGCGGCCTTCCTGCGGGACAGGGCCGTGGGGCTGACGATGGCCGACGTCGAGCTGGCGTCGTTCTCGGTCCTGAAGACCTTCGACCCGCCGGTGACCGCCCTCGCGGGTCTGCAGGTCACCGGCGTCACGCGCCACGGCAAGTTCCTCGACCTCGACGTCGACGGCCTGCACCTCGTGGTCCACCTCGCCAAGGCGGGGTGGCTGCGGTGGTCGGACTCCTTCGGCGACAAGCGCCTGAAGATGGGCAACGGCCCGCTGACGGCACGGGTGCGCCTCGACGCCGGTGACGGACCGAGCGTCGGCTTCGACCTCACCGAGGCCGGGACACGCAAGGGCCTGGCGATGTACGTCGTCCGCGACCCGGGCGACGTGCCGGGCATCGCGGCGCTGGGGCCGGACGCCCTCGACCCCGACCTCGACCTGGCGAGCCTGCTCGCGGGACGTCGCATGCAGGTCAAGCGGTTCCTGCGCGACCAGACGATCCTGTCCGGCATCGGCAACGCCTACAGCGACGAGATCCTGCACACCGCCCGGCTGTCGCCCTTCGCGATCGCTGCCGACCTCGACGACGACGCGGTCGAGCGGCTCGACGCGGCGGTCCGCAGCGTTCTGACCGAGGCCCTCGAGGAGGCCACGGGCCGACCGGCCGCCGACCTCAAGGACGACAAGCGCACCCGCATGCGGGTCCACGGCCGCACGGGGCAGACGTGCCCGGTCTGCGGTGACACGGTCGCCGAGGTGACGTTCAGCGACTCCTCGCTGCAGTACTGCCCGACGTGCCAGACCGGTGGCCAGCGGCTCAAGGACCGCTCCACGAGCAAGTTCCTCAAGTAGGGGCGCTACCCGAGCGCGACGAGCGAGACCGCGAGCGCTGCGAGCAGGAGCCCGACCGCCTGCGGGCCGAGGATGCGTTCGCGCAGCACGACGGCCGCCAGCACGACCGTCGCGGCCGGGTAGAGCGAGGAGATGACCGCGACGACCGACAGCAGCCCGAAGCTCGTGGCGAGCAGGAAGGAACCGGTCGCGAGGGCACCGAGCGGCCCCATGACGAGGGCCCACCACGCCGCGGGCACGCGCGGCACCCACACCTGACGCATGATGACGGCCGTCAGCACGACGCTCACGACCGACGCGGCCTGCGTCAGGATCAGGGGGTAGAGGCCCGCGTCGTCGCCGACCTGACCGATCGCGACGAAGAGGACGCCGAAGCCGAGCCCGGCGACGGTCCCGTCGATGACACCACCGCGGTGGGTGAGGTCGCCGTCGACCATGCGGGCGACGAGCGCGATCGCGGGGAACGCGAGCGCGATGCCGAGGCCGGCGTACAGCCCGGGACGTTCGCCGAGGCCGAGCCCGACGAGGACCGGGAGCAGGGCGCACGTGACGGCCGACAGCGGTGCCACGACACCCATCCGCGACCCGGCGAGCCCGCGGTACAGGAACGCGGCCCCCACCCCTGTGCCCGCTCCGGCGGCGGCTCCCCACCACCAGTCGGACGAGTCAGGCGTGCCGCCGATGATCACGGCGGCGACGGCGATGCAGAGGGTCGAGGAGGTCTGACCCACCACGGCGACCTGCCACGGTCCGGCGCGCTTGCTGACGATGCCGCCGAGGAAGTCCGAGACGCCGTAGGACAGCGCGGAGATCAGCGACAGGACGATGGCCACCGGCGCAGACTACTGGCGATGCGGGCCGCGACGACCCCCGCCCGGCGAGGACCTGCTGACTAGGCTGGATCCATGGAGAAGAGACGGTCCTGGAGCGAGCGGACGAACGAGACGGTCGGCAACATCGCCGGTCGTGTCGACGGCCAGACCGTCGTGGCCGCGGAGCGAGCGACGCGCGTGCTGGTGCCGGCCGTCCGGTTGCTGCGGATCCCGACACTGGCGCTGCTCGTGCTGCCGATCCCGTTCATCCTCGCCACCGTCGGTCTCGCCCTCGCGGCCTCCGGCGTCGACCGGGTCGTCCTGCTGGTGATCGCCGTGCTCATGGGGCTGGTCTCCTTCGCGTTCGGGGCGCGGCGTCACCGCATCCTCCAGGCCGTCGAGGAGCCGGACGTGCTCGCCACCGAGCTCGGCATCGCCGTCTCCATGAGCGAACGGGTCGACGAGACCCGCGGCGTGCTGACCGCGATCGGCGGCGGCGGAGGAGCCCGAATCTTCTCCCGCATGAAGGGCATGTGGAGCGGCGTGAGGATGACCGGTCGGTGGATCGACGGCGTCGGCGACCTCCCCCGCGCGCGCTACTTCCTGCCGCCCAAGATCGGCACCACCGTCACGGTCACGATCGCCGCGCTGTGGCTCGTCCCCGTCTCGGTCGTCGTCGCGATGCTGTCGTTCATCGCGGTGCTCGCCCGCGCGCTCTGAGCCTCGCTCCACCCGTCGCCGCCGGTCGTCGTGCCTTCCCTACCCTGAGGGCATGTCCGGACCCGTCACCGTCTCCATCACGCGGCACGTCGACCCCGACCACGAGGACCAGATGCTGGCCTGGCTGCGGGCCGGGACCCAGCTCTCGGAGCGCTTCGACGGGTTCCTCGGCGCCGGGTGGGTCCGACCGGCGCCCGGCTCGCAGGAGTGGCACATGCTCTTCCGCTTCGCCGACGACGCCAGCCTCGCGGGATGGGTCGAGTCCGAGCAGCGCCGCTGGTGGCTGGAGTCGGCGCAGGGGTTCGTCGCCGAGACGCGCGTCGAGCGCCGCACCGGCATCGAGGGCTGGTTCGACGACCCGAGCGACGTCGACGTCGAGGACCTGCGACCGGCACCGGTGCCCCCGCCCCGCTGGAAGCAGATGGTGGCCATCTTCATCGTCTTCTGGCCGCTGAGCCTCGTGCTCAACCTGGCCGCGTCCCAGTGGGCGCCGGACGTGTGGCTCCCGTTGCGGGTCACGGTGACCGTGCTGGTGATGACCCCGACGATGACCTACCTGCTGCTGCCGTGGATCACCCAGCTGCTCGCGCCGTGGTTGAACAAGCAGCCCGTCGACCGGCGCTGAGGCTCAGTCGGTCGCGGTCTTCTTGGCGGTGCGCTTCTTCGCGCGGCGCGGATGGCCGGTGGCACGGTGCACCAGCACCGGGCACGTGGCCTGGTTCATGACCTTGTGGGTCACCGAGCCCATGAGCACGGCCTGACGTCGTGAGCTGCGCGAGGCGATGACGATGAGCCCGGAGCCGAACCGCTCGGCCGCCTGGAGGATCTCCGTCGCGGGCGTGCCGGAGTAGACGTGCCTCGTCACCGGCGGGCCCCATCCCTCGAGGCCGGCCGCGACCTCCGCCGTCGCCTCCTCCGCCGCCCGGCGGAAGGACCGCTGCGCCTTGGGGGCGGGCTCCGCGTCGTCCTTGGCGAACGGGACCGCGGCGAGCGGGCTGAGGACCGCGACCACACCCACCGAGGTCACGGTGGAGGGATCGACGATGGCGCGCAGGTAGGTCGCCGAGGCGAGGGACTGGCGTGAACCGTCGGTGGCGATCAGGACGTGCACGAGGGGCTCCTTCCGGCTGGGTCGGGGACGTGGCCGAGGACATCGTGCCCGATGCTCGGCCGGGCTCGGACCCGGGGCGTCCCCACCGGTCCCGGCACCATCCGCCCGGGTCCCCTGGCCCTAGTCTTGAGCCCATGCCCGGCTCCCTGCTCGTGGCCGGCACGACCTCCGACGCCGGCAAGAGCGTCGTCACGACGGGACTGTGCCGTGCCCTCTCCCGACGGGGTCTGGCGGTCGCGCCGTACAAGGCGCAGAACATGTCGAACAACTCCATGGTGGTCGGTACTGGCACGGCCACCGGCGAGATCGGACGGGCCCAGTGGGTGCAGGCGCTCGCCGCACGGGCAGCGCCCGAGGTCGCCATGAACCCGGTGCTGCTCAAGCCCGGCGGGGACCGTCGCAGCCACGTCGTGGTGATGGGCCGACCCGCAGGGGAGGTCACCGCGAGCGACTTCGTCGATGGTCGCCGTCACCTGGCCCGCGCCGCGCACGAGGCGTTCGACGACCTGTCGAGCCGGTACGACGTCGTGGTCGCCGAGGGCGCGGGGAGCCCCGCGGAGATCAACCTGCGGTCGTCGGACTACGTCAACATGGGCCTGGCCCAGCACGCCGGCATGCCGGTCGTGGTGGTCGGCGACATCGACCGCGGCGGGGTGTTCGCGTCGATGTTCGGGACCGTCGCGCTGCTCGACGTCGCCGACCAGGCGCTCGTCGCGGGCTTCGTCGTCAACAAGTTCCGCGGCGACCCGAGCCTCCTGGCGCCCGGCCTTCGCCAGCTGGAGCGGCTCACCGGACGGCGCGTGTTCGGCACGCTGCCGTGGGACCCGACCCTGTGGCTCGACTCCGAGGACGCGCTCGACCTCGAGGGCCGCCGCAGTGCCGGGTCCGGGCTGCGGGTCGCGGTGGTGCGGCTGCCGCGCATCAGCAACTTCACCGACGTCGACGCCCTCGGGCTCGAGCCGGGCGTCGACGTCACGTTCGTCTCCGAGCCCCGCGACCTCGCCGGCGCCGACCTCGTCGTCCTGCCGGGCACCCGCGCCACCGTCGACGACCTCGCGTGGTTGCGCTCGCGCGGGCTCGACGCGGCGGTCGTCGCCCACGCCCGGGCGGGCCGCGCCGTCCTGGGCATCTGTGGCGGGTTCCAGATGCTCGGACGGCAGGTTCTCGATCCCGCCGGCGTCGAGAGCGGAGAGCCGGCGGAGGTGGACGGGCTCGGGCTGCTCGACGTCGTCACCCGGTTCGACGCCGACAAGGTGCTGCGCCTGCCGTCCGGCGAGGCGTGGGGCCACCCGGTCGGCGGGTACGAGATCCACCACGGCCGCATCACCACCGGGGGTGACGAGCCGTTCCTCGGCGGTGCCGCCCGAGGCCTCGTGCACGGCACGATGTGGCACGGGTCGCTGGAGTCCGACGCGTTCCGCCGAGCACTGCTCGCGCGCGTCGCGCAGGCGTCGGGAGTGACGCTGCCCGAGTCCGACGTCTCGTTCGCCCAGCGGCGCGAGGCGAGGCTCGAGCGGCTGGGCGACCTCGTCGAGGAGCACCTCGACGTCGACGCCCTGCTGGCCCTGGCCCACGACGGCCCCGGCAGTCTCCCGGTGCTCCCCCCGGCCGGAGGAGGAGCATGATCCTCGTCCTCGGCGGCACCGGGGAGGCGCGTGCCCTGGCGCGGCTGCTCGACGCCGACGGCCTCGCCTTCACGACGTCGCTCGCCGGCCGGGTGGCCCGGCCGCGCCTACCGGTCGGGGAGGTGCGCGTCGGCGGATTCGGTGGCGTCGAGGGACTGCGCGACCACCTGCGGGCGAGTGGGACGGTCGCCGTCGTCGACGCGACGCACCCCTTCGCGGCCACCATCTCGGTGAACGCCGCACAGGCGTGTGCGGCGGCCGGGGTCCCGCTCCTGCGCCTGGAGCGTCCCGGCTGGTCGACCCACCCGGACGCGGACCGGTGGCACTGGGTCGACGACCACGACACCGCCGCCCGGACCACCGCCGACCTCGGTCGTCGTCCGTTCCTCACCATCGGCCGGCAGAGCCTGCACCGCTTCACCGGGCCGCTCGCCGACCGTGCCGCGCTCGTGCGTGTCGTGGACCCGCCGGAGCAGGACCTGCCTGCGACATGGACCGTGCGCCTGAGCCGCGGCCCCTACGACCACGACGCCGAGCGCGCCCTCGTTGCGGAGCACGGCGTCGACGTCGTCGTCACCAAGGACTCCGGCGGCGCGCACACCGTCGCCAAGCTCGACGTCGCCGCCGAACTGGGACTGCCGGTCGTGGTCGTGCGCCGGCCGGCGAGTCCGGCCGGGGTCGAGACCGTCGGGGACGCCGAGGCCGCGCTGACGTGGGTGCGGTCGATCGACGGCTGACTGATCGGTCCTACCGGGTCGTCGGTCGAGAGGCGTGCGTTCTCCGGCGTCGGCCGCAGCCGGTCGCGACGGCCGCCGCGACGCCGAGGGCGGTGAGGTCGACGGCATGCGCCAGCCGGGTCGACCGCTCGACGTCGGCGAGGGCGGGGGTGGGGCCGTCGCCGAGGGTGTGGCGGTCCTCGGTGCGTCCCTCGTAGACGTTCACGCCACCGAGCCGCACGTCGAGGGCGCCGGCGAACGCCGCCTCGACCGGCCCGGCGTTCGGGCTCGGGTGGGCGGCCGCGTCGCGACGCCAGGTGCGCACCGACCGGACGGGGGAGCCGCCGACGAGCGGCGCGCACGCGGCCGCCGAGGCCGCCGCCACCCGCGCGGGCACGAGGTTGAGGACGTCGTCGAACCGGGCGGCCGCCCAGCCGAAGCTCCGCAGCCGCGGCGTGCGGTGCCCGACCATCGCGTCGAGGGTGTTCGCGGCGCGGTAGGCGAGCAACCCGGGCACACCGGCGAGTCCACCGGCCAGCAGGGGGGCGACGACGGCGTCGGAGGTGTTCTCCGCGACGGACTCGACGGTGGCCCGGACGACGGCGGACTCGTCGAGGCGGTCGGGGTCGCGGCCCACGAGGTGGGTGACGCGCTGCCGAGCCGCCGGCAGGTCGCCCGCCTCGAGCAGGGCCGCGACGGCGAGGGCCTCACGCTCCAGCGACCGGCCACCCAGCACGGTCCACGTCACGGCGGCGACGGCGGCGGACTCACCGAGGGGGCCGAGTCGGCGGGCCGCGCGATCGGCTGCCAGGCCGAGCAGGGCCGAGCCGCCGACGAGGACGGCGACGTGGATGACGCCGTTCGCCCGTCGGTCGGCGTAGGTGAGCTTCTCGAGGGCGCCGGCCAGCCGGCCGAACCCCGCGACCGGGTGGAAGCGTGCGGGGTCGCCGAGCCGGCGGTCGAGGACGAAGCCGACGACGAGTCCCGCCGCGCGGGCTGCTCCGCGTCGTCCGGGCACTGGAGACCGATCAGGGGTCCCGGTGGCGGGGTCGCCCTCGGCGGGGCGGGTCACAGCAGGTCGGACAGCAGGGCGGTCTCGGCGAGGAGCAGGGCGGCCGAGCGCAGCAGCGGGACGGCGGCGACGGCGCCGGACCCCTCGCCGAGGCGCATGCGTGCATCGACGAGCGGCTCGAGGCCGAGCTTCTCGAGGGCCAGCGACTGCGCCGGCTCCGTGGAGCGGTGGCCCGCGACGAACCATTGCGTGGCTCCGGGGGCGAGGTCCTCGGCCGTGAGCGCGCAGGCGACGGAGATCAGCCCGTCCAGCACCACCGGCACCCCGCGCTCCGCGGCGCGAGCGAGGAAGCCGACGGTGGCGGCGAGGTCGGCCGAGCCCAGGGCGGTGAGCCGCTCCACCGGGTCGTCCACGCGGTCGCCGGCGCGCTGCAGCGCCGCTCGGACGACGTCGGTCTTGCGGTCGAGCCCCTCGTCGTCGACGCCCGTGCCGCGTCCCACGACGTCCTCGGCAGGCAGCCCCAGTGCCGCCGCCACGAGGGCGGCTGTCGGCGTGGTGTTGCCGATGCCCATGTCGCCGCCGATCAGCAGGTCGGCGCCGGCGGCGATCTCCTCGTCCGCGACCGCGGCGCCCGTCGCCAGCGCCTGCTCGGTCTCGGCTCGTTCGAGCGCGTCCTCGACGTGGATCGCGCCGCTGCCCCGGCGCACCTTGTGGGCCCTGACCGCCGGGTCGATGCCGTCGAGGTCGTCGTCGACGCCGAGGTCGAGCACGCGCAGGTGGACGTCGTGCTGACGTGCCAGAGCGCACACCCCTGCCGTGCCGGCGGCGAAGGAGCGGACCATCGCCGGCGTGACGGCGGCAGGGTAGGCGGAGACCCCGTGCGCGGCGACGCCGTGGTCGCCGGCGAAGACCACCGCGCGGACGGCGGCGGGAGGCCGTGGCGGCACGACACCCTGCACCGCCGCCAGCCAGACCCCTAGATCGCCGAGGCGTCCGAGCGCACCGGCCGGCGTCGCGAGCGCGGCCAGGCGCTCCTCGGCAGCAGCGCGGGCAGCGGCGTCGGGGGCGCTCACGGTGACCTTCACAGCGCCGCCACCTCCGCACGGCGACGCGCCTCGGCGAGCGTCCGCTCCTCCGAGCGCGCGGTCAGCACCGACAGCAGCAGGCCGATGCCGAGCCACAGCGTGCCCTGGGTGAGCAGCGCGCTCACGCGGAAGTCGTAGAGCGTCGTCGCCGGGAAGTCGGCCGGCACCTCCTCGATCGGCGGCAGGGCCACCCCACCGACGACCATCACCGCGACGTAGACCAGCACGGTGACCGCGACGGCGTTCGTCGCCCCGATCCGCGCGATGAGCCGCGCGGCGAGCATGACGACGAACAACGCCACCAGCACCGACAGGCTGACGAAGGAGAAGAAGAGGGCCGTCCGCTCACCGAGGGTCTCCTCGCTGCCGACGGCGGGCGGGTTCGGCGGGTACTTCACCCACGGCACCAGCGTGTAGGAGACGAACCCGGCGCCGGCGACGAGGGCCACGGCCCCCACCGGCCGCAGTCGCCCGAGCCGCCCGGCCGCGAAGGCGGCACCGATCCCAGTGATGCCGCCGAGCACGACACCGAAGATGACCAGCGCGGTGGCGAGCCCCGGTCCGGCCTGCTGGCCGCGGGTGACCTCGGTGTTGTGCCCCTCCTCGGTGGCGGGCTCGTCCTCGACGACGCCGGCGGAGGCGGCCTCCTCGACGGCGATGGCCTCGTCGATGGGCGGCTCACCGACGGCGAAGGCGACGGCGAAGGCCAGCAGCCCGGCCACGAGGCCGGCCACCAGGCCGTTGACGAGGTAGGTGCGTGCGGTCATGTGGAGTTCCTTGCGTGGTGGTCTCGATACGTCCGGACCGGCTCCTGCGTCGCGGTCCGGCCTACCCGACCGGCGTGGGGTGGGGTGGTGGTCGTAGGTCCGGGCTGCTCGGCCGGTGTGGACCGGGCCACTCGACGGCGCACCGAGACCACTGCCTAGCTCCCGCTGCTCGCCCGAACCGCGAGACCGCGGACGCCAGAGCGAGCGTCAGTGGCAGGGGAAGCCGAGCAGGTGGCGTCCGTCGTGGACCCACTCGTGCACGACGTCGCCGGACAGCAGCGTCAGTGCGCCCTGCTCGGTGCCGATGAAGTACAACGCCACGGTGGCGA
Organism: Aeromicrobium halocynthiae; assembly: GCF_039531385.1. Lineage (NCBI taxonomy): Bacteria > Bacillati > Actinomycetota > Actinomycetes > Propionibacteriales > Nocardioidaceae > Aeromicrobium > Aeromicrobium halocynthiae. The sequence continues at coordinate 207,944 of NZ_BAAAPY010000002.1, forward strand.
GGAGCACCGCGAAGATCGCCCACGGGGCGAGCTCTGCGATGGGGACGGTGATCGCGTCGAGGTCGGCGTCGATGCCGGGTGACGCGACGGGGTTGAGCTGGCTCATGGGTGCCTCCTGCGGGATTCCTGCGTCCCTGAGATGGATGGGCTGTCCACGAGAGGGTCTGACTCCACCCGACGAGCGGGTGTCACAGTAGCGCGACTGTGCCGGACTCTCACCGGCTTCCTCCTGCGCGGACGAGTGTCAGCATAGGGCATCGAGGGCCCACGCAGGAGTGCCTTCTCGAGGAACGAGCCGAACGGCCGACGCGTTGGTCGGCAGGGGGAGTGGGACGTCGGCCAGCAGTCGTGCCGCGTGGGCGATGACGTCGCCGTGCGTGACGAGCAGGACGGGGCGCTCCGGGCCGGTGGCGCGGACGTCGTCGACGACCGCGAGGACCCTCCGGGAGAGCGTGTCGAGGCTCTCACCGCGGCCGAGCTCGACGAGACGGGGGTCCTCGACGAGCGGCAGGGCGAGGACGTCGGCGATGATCTGCGCGCTCTGCCGCGCGCGGGTCGCAGGCGACGTGATCACGGAGCCGACCAGACCGGCCAGGACGGCGGCCGCCGCGGTGACCTGGTCGCGTCCGCGCGGGGTCAGCGGCGGCTGTGGGTTCTGGTACTGCATCCGTCCGGCGGCGTTCCAGGTGGACTCGCCGTGCCGCATCAGGACGATCACGGCAGGCCGCCGAGGTCGGCGACGGCGCCGATCACGGCGATGGCCGGGGGCCCGACCTGGGCGGTGCGGAGGCGCTCGTCGATCGTCTCGAGGGTGCCGCGGACCCGCACCTGGCTGGGCAGGCTCGCGTCGGCCACCACGGTGACGGGGGTGGTGGGGGTGAGGCCGTGACGCACGAGCTCGGCGCAGATGGCCGGCAGCGTCCGCACGCCCATGAGCACGACGATCGTGGTGCCGAGGCGGGCGAGGGCGGCGTAGTCGAGCGTCGAGGACTCGTGGCCCGGCGGCACGTGCCCGGACACGACGGTGAACCCCTGCACGAGCCCACGGTGGGTGACGGGGACGCCGGCGAGGGCGGGTCCGGCGATCGAGGACGAGACGCCCGGCACGACCGTCACCTCCACGCCGGCGCCGGCGCACGCGATGGCCTCCTCGCCGCCGCGGCCGAAGACGAAGGAGTCGCCGCCCTTGAAGCGGACGACGTGCTTGCCGGCCTTGGCGTGGTCGACGAGCAGGCGGTTGATCTCGTCCTGTCCGGTGCTGCGTCCGCCGGGGATCTTGCCGACGTCGATGACCTCGGCGTGCTCCGGAGCCCAGCGGAGCGCGGCGAGGGGGGCCAGTCGGTCGGCGACGACGACGTCCGCGGTCTCGATCGCGGCGCGACCGGCGAGCGTCAGCAGGCCGGGGTCGCCCGGACCGCCGCCGACGAGCGTGACGCGACCGGGGCCGCTGCGCAGGGGTGCGTCGCGGCGACCACGGGGACGCACGACGACGTCGAACGCCGAGGGGTCGGCGTCGGAGACGTCGACGACGCGGACGAGCCCTCGTGCGGCGAGGTCGTCGACGATGGCGCAGGTGTCCTGCTGCTCCCCGAGGCCCTGGCGGCGGACCGCGGCGACGGTCACGGTCGCCCCGGCGTCGACGAGCGCACCCACCTCGGCGGCGGCGTGCGCGTCGGCGCCGAGGACGAGGGCGGTGCGTCCGGTCAGGTCGTAGCCGATCACGTGAGCTCCATCCGCAGGGTCGCCAGCAGCTTGCGGGCGACGTCGGGTCGTCGGACCGACAGGCGAAGCCAGCTGTCGTCGAGGCCGGGGAAGGTGTCGGCGCGGCGCGTGGCGAAGCCGGCCGTCCGCAACCGGGTGTGCATGCCGGGCCCGGGACGAGCGAGGACGAACGGGGCGGGCCCGTCGACGTGCGGGACGCCGAGCTCGGTGAGGCCGTCGGTCAGGACGGCGCGGTTCCGGGCGAGGGCGGTGGCACGGACGGCGGTCTCGGCCAGCGCCCGTTCGCTCGAGCACGCGATCATGGCGGCCACGGCGGCGGCGCTCACCGACCACGGTGTCTGGCGGGCACGCAGGGCCGCGACCGTGTCGGCGTCGCCGAGCACGTACCCGGCGCGGACGCCGGGGATGGACCACAGCTTGGTCAGGCTGCGCACCACGAGCACGCCGGGACGGGGGGCGTCGGCGAGCGACTGGGGCTCGCCGGCGAGGCCGTCCATGAAGGCCTCGTCGACGACGACGAGCCGCCCGGGTCGGCGGAGCTCGTCGATGGTGCGGGCGGGGTGCAGGACGCCGGTGGGGTTCGTGGGGTTGCCGAGGACGACGAGGTCGGCCTCCTCGGGGACCCGGTCGGGCTCGAGGCGGAAGCCGCTGCCGGGGCTGCTCACCACGTGGCGCACCTGGTGGCCCTCGCGGGCGAGCGCGACGTCGGGCTCGGTGAACTGCGGGTGGACGACGACGGGGCAGCGCCACGGTCGCAGTCCGGCGACGAGCGCGAACGCCTCGGCGGCGCCGGCGGTGGCGAGGACCTCGGCGGGTCGTCGTCCGTGGCGACGGGCGAGGGCGTGCTCGCCGGGAGTGGGGTCGGGGTAGGAGCCGACGTCGGCTGCTGCGAGGGCCTCCTCGAGCCAGTCGGGGCGCGCTCCGTCGTAGGTGTTCACGGCGAGGTCGACGAGGCTCGGACCGACCTCACGGTCTCCGTGCCAGCGCAGCGGGTCGGTGGCGGCACGATCTCCGTCAGCGACCTCGGGTGCACGCGTCGGGTGCTCGACGTGGCGCGAAGCGGCCGAGGCCGTGGGTGCCAAGGTGCTGCGGCGGACGGGGGTGTTCCTGGCCGCCGCGACGAAGCGCTCGGCCATCTGCGGGTGGCCGGCCCAGTGGGTGTGCAGGTAGGAGGCGTGCAGCCTCGCGGTGGCGAAGCCGGCAGGACCCTGCGGCCCGGTCCATGCAGCCGAGCCCTCGTCCTGCTCATGGGGGATCCCGGGGGTCACCGTCGTGCGGTGGAACTCGTGGCCGGTGACGCGGGCGCCGGCGGGAGCGACGAGCGTGTCGGCGGGGGAGACCCAGGAGCGGTAGGCGAGGGTCAGGCGCGGGGTCATGGTGGCCTGGGCGTCGATGGCGCCGACCATGGGCGCGCCGTCGACGCTGCGGCACAGGTAGAGCAGGCCGGCGCACTCGGCGTAGGTGGGCACGCCGGCGGCTACGGCCTCGCGGAGGGCGTGCCGCAGGGGTTCGTTGGCGGACAGTCCCGCGGCGTGGACCTCCGGGAACCCACCGCCGAGGTAGAGGGCGCGGGTGCCGTCGGGCAGCGAGGCGTCCTCCAGGGGGTCGAAGACGGCGACGTCGCAGCCGAGGGAGGCGAGGAGCTCGGTGGTCTCGGTGTAGCGGAAGGTGAAGGCGCGACCGCCCGCGACGGCGACGACGGGCCTCTCGGTGCCGCGTGGCGCTTCGGCCGTCGGGCCGGGAGGCGACCAGGCGTCGACGGCGAGGTCGGGGGCGGACCGGGCGAGGGACATCAGCTGCGGCAGGTCGATCGTGCGACCGATGGCGTGGGCGAGGCGGTCGAGTGCGTCGGCGGCGTCGGAGCGCTCCGCGGCGGGCACCAGGCCGAGGTGGCGCGAGGGCGCCACGACGGCGTCGTCGCGGTGCAGCACGCCGAGCACGGGCACGCCGGTCTGCTCCATGGCACGGCACACCTCGTCGCCGTGGCGCTGGGAGCCGACCTTGTTGAGGATGACGCCGACGACGCGCACGTGGGGGTCGAACCCCACCATTCCCTGCACCATCGCGGCAATGGACCGTGACGCGTGGGAGACGTCGACGACAAGCACGACGGGGCTCTGCGTCAGGCGGGCGACGTGGGCGGTGGAGGAGAAGCCGTCGCCGCCGATCTGCCCGTCGTGCAGCCCCATGACCCCCTCGACGATCGCGACGTCCGCCGGCGGCCCGGCGTGCAGCGCACCGTGCACGAGCAGCGGACCGAGGCGGTCCTCACCGACGAGGTGCGGGTCGAGGTTGCGGCCGGGCCGGCCGGTGGCGAGCGCGTGGTAGCCGGGGTCGATGTAGTCGGGGCCGACCTTGTGGCCGGAGACGACGTGGCCGGCACGGCTCAGCGCGGCCATGAGTCCGGTGGCGACGGTGGTCTTGCCGTGCCCGGACGCGGGCGCGGCGATGACGAGCCGGGGCAGGACGTGCGAGGAGGTCATGTCACCACTCGATCCCTCGCTGGCCCTTCTGGCCGCGGTCGAAGGGATGCTTGACGTGCCGCATCTCGGTCACGAGGTCGGCGATCTCGACGAGCTCGGGGGCGGCGCGTCGACCGGTCATCGCGACGTACTGACGTCCGGGGCGCTGCGTGAGGGTGGTGACGACGTCGTCGACGTCGATCCAGCCGCGCTCCATGAGGTAGGTGAACTCGTCGAGGACGTAGAGGTCGTGGGTCTGCTCGGCGAGACGGCGCTTGACCTCGGCCCACCCCTCGGCGGCCTCGGCGGCGTGGTCGGTCTCGGTGCCGGGCTTGCGCGACCACGACCAGCCCGATCCCATCTTGTGCCACTCGACGGGTCCGCCCTCGCCGGTCTGCTCGTGCAGCTCGCCGAGCCGCTCGAGGACGGTCTGCTCCCCGATGCGCCACTTGGCGGACTTGACGAACTGGAAGACGCCGATGCTCCAGCCCTGGTTCCAGCCGCGCAGCGCGAGGCCGAACGCGGCGGTGGACTTGCCCTTGCCGTCGCCGGTGTGGACCATCAGCAGCGGCTGGTTGCGCCGCTGGCGGGTGGTGAGCCCGTCGTCGGGGACGACGAGCGGCTGTCCCTGTGGCATCAGGCGCTCCGTCCCGTGCCGAGCCCGACGGTCTCCGAGCGGACGACGCCGGCGAGCGCCTCGGCGCTGACCTCCCCGAGGGGCACGTGCTCGGCGCGCAGGTGCTCGGCCAGTCGTTCGCCGAGCCCCAGCCGGAAGCGCCCGGTCTCGCAGTCGACGACGACGCTCGAGACGCCGGTGTCGGCCAGGTGGGCGGCCATCCGGTGGGCGCGACCCAGCGGGTCGACGCCGTGGGTGGCGCGTCCGTCGGTGACGACCACGAGCAACGGACGCCGACGGGGGTCGCGGACGGCCTCGAGGCGGAGCACCTTCTCGACCTGCTGCAGTCCCTCGGCGAGGGGGGTGCGCCCGCCCGCGGGGAGGTCCTCGAGGCGCCGGGCGGCGATGTCGATCGACGACGTCGGGGGCAGCGCGAGCGTGGCCTCGTCGCCCCGGAACGTCACGAGGCCGACCTTGTCGCGTCGCTGGTAGGCGTCGAGCAGGAGCGAGAGGATCGCGGTCTTGACCTGCTCCATGCGACGGCGGGCGGCCATCGAGCCCGAGGCGTCGACGCAGAACAGGACGAGGTTGGACTCCCTGCCCTCCCTGACGGCGACCCGCAGGTCGTCACCAGCGAAGGCGATGCGCGAGCCGGTGCGCGTTCGGGTCGCCTGGTGGGGAGCCGCGGCGCGGATCGTCTCGACCAGGTGGATGCCACTGCCGCCGCGCCCGGGCACGGAGGCGCCGATGCGTCGACCGGAGCTCGTGACGGCGCGCGAGCGTCGCCCCGACTCCCCGGCACCGGTGCCGCGCACCGTCATGAGGCGAGGGCGGTACGGCTGCTGGGCCGCGACGGTCGTCGTCGGGTCCGGGCGGCCGGCTCCGTCGGTGGTGACGTCGTCGGCGGTGTCCTGTCCGGCACCCTCGCCCGGTCCACCCTCGGCGGCGCCACCGTCGCCGGGCCCGTCCTCGTCCGACGCCTCGGACGGCTGGGACTCCTGGCCGGCGTCGTCCTGGTCCTCGAGCGGGTGCTGGTCGTCGGGGGTGGGATCGTCGGGCGTCGGGTCGGTGGGGGGCTCGTCGTCACCGAGGATCTCGTCGAGGAGGTCCTCGTCGATGCCCGGCGCGTCGAACGGGTTGCGCCGGCGCCGGTGCGGCAGCGAGAGCAGGGCCGCGGCGCGGATGTCCTCACGCAGGACGTCGGTGCGTCCGTTCCAGGCCGCGTGCGCGGCGGCGGCACGGGCGGTGACGATGTCGGCCCGCATGCCGTCGACGTCGAAGGCGGCGCACACCTGGGCGATCTTCAGCAGCGCCCAGTCGCTCGGCTCGACCTTCTCCACCAGCTCCTGGGCGGCGCGGATCCGGTCGGTCAGCTGCTGCTCGTCCGCGGCGAAGCGCTCGGCGAAGCCATCGGGGTCGGTCTCGAAGGCGATGCGTCGGCGCACCACCTCCACACGCGTCCTCGGATCGCGCGGCGCGGCGACCTCGACGGTCAGCCCGAACCGGTCGAGCAGCTGCGGGCGCAGCTCGCCCTCCTCGGGGTTCATCGTCCCGACGAGCACGAACCGGGCCGCGTGCTCGACCGAGACACCGTCGCGCTCGACCGTGGCCCGGCCCATCGCGGCCGCGTCGAGCAGGAGGGCGACGAGGTGGTCGTGCAGCAGGTTCACCTCGTCGACGTAGAGGATGCCGCGGTGCGC
>NZ_BAAAPY010000002.1:214541-302431 GCF_039531385.1 Aeromicrobium halocynthiae
CGCGTGCTCGACCGAGACACCGTCGCGCTCGACCGTGGCCCGGCCCATCGCGGCCGCGTCGAGCAGGAGGTCGACGAGGTGGTCGTGCAGCAGGTTCACCTCGTCGACGTAGAGGATGCCGCGGTGCGCCCGGGCCAGCAGCCCGGGCTCGTAGGCGGTGACGCCCTCGCTGAGCGCCTTCTCCAGGTGCAGCGAACCGAGCACGCGGTCCTCGGTGGCGCCCACGGGCAGCTCGACCAGCCGCACCGGCCGCGTCTCGACGGCGGTGTCGGGACCGAACGGTCCGTCGGGCGAGATCGGCTCGCGCTCGAGCGGGTCGGTGGAGAACCTGTCGCCCGCGATCACGTCGATCGGTGGCAGCACCGCGGCGAGCGCGCGCACCATCGTCGACTTCGCGGTGCCCTTCTCGCCGCGGACGAGCACGCCGCCCACCGCGGGGGAGACGGTCGTGAGGACGAGGGCGAGGGCCATGTCGCCGAGGTCGTCGGGGTCGGCACCGACGACGGCGCTGAACGGATAGTGCTGTGGCATGAGGGCTCCCGCTCGATCTGCCATGCGTTCAGCCCGAGGCCGGTCTTCGGACTTCCCGCCTGCGACCACGTGGCCGGTGGGCGGGTCACCGCAGCGGACCCTGTGCCGGACTCTCACCGGCTTCCCGATTCTCCCCGGCCGCCTGGACGGACGGGGCACCTCGAGCTGTTGGACGACCTCAGGCTACCCGTGGGGGGTCCCGTTCGGACGAGGTCGGTCCAGATGGTGGCCGCACGGGCGATGCCGGGTGGTGCCGGTGGGGCGGGTGGGACCGTCGGAGCGATCCCCCGGGTCGGATACTGTCCGGCCATGGGCAAGCACATCGTGGTCGTGGGCATCGGCGCGGACGGCTGGGACGGGCTGGACCGTCGTCGTCGCGACGCTGTGAAGGGCGCGGACGTCGTCCTCGGCGGGGAGCGGCACCTGCAGCTGCTGCCCGAGCTCGTCAGAGGACAGCGCATCGCCTGGCCCTCACCGTTGCGAGAGAGCCTGCCCGAGCTGCTCGACTCCCTCGAGGGAGACGTCGTCGCGCTCGGGTCCGGGGACCCGATGCTCGCGGGCATCGGCAGCACGCTCGTCGACCTCCTCGGTCCCGAGGCCGTCACCGTCCTGCCCGGCATCTCGTCGGTCTCCCTGGCGCTCGCGCGGATGCGCTGGGCCGGTGACGACGTCATGGTCGTGCGGGACCACCAGCGCCTGCTGCGTCAGCTGCGCGAGGGTCAGCGAGCCGTCGTCCTCTCCGCCGACGGCGGCACCCCGGCGGTGCTGGCCGCCGAGCTGTCCCGCGCCGGGTTCGGCGCGTCGGCGATGAGCGTGCACGCCGAGCTCGGGGGGCCGCAGGAGTCCGTCCGGCACGGGCTCGCCGCCTCGTGGGGTGACGACGCGTCACCGCAGCTCAACCTCGTCACCGTCGAGGTGCACAGCTCCGGTGGCCACACCCTCCCGGCGGTCCCCGGACTCCCCGACGACGCGTTCGAGCACGACGGCCAGATCACCAAGCGTGACGTCCGGGCCAGCGCCATCGCCCGCCTCGCCCCCGACGAGGGACTGCTGTGGGACGTCGGGTCCGGCGCCGGCTCGGTCGCGATCGAGTGGTCGCGGCACGCCCCGTCGACCCGGGCGATCGCCATCGAGTCCCTCCCCGAGCGCGCCGAGCGCATCGCCCGCAACGCCGACACCCTCGGGGTGCCGGACGTCGAGGTCGTCGTCGGTCGCGCCCCGGACGCGCTGGAGTCGCTCGAGACACCGGTGGCGGTCTTCGTCGGCGGCGGCGCCACCGACCCGGGCCTGCTGTCGACCTGCTGGCGCGCGCTGCGACCGGGAGGTCGCATCGTCGTGCACGGCGTGACGCTGGAGACCGAGCGGCTCCTGGCGGAGTGGTTCACGCTTCACGGCGGCGAGCTCACCCGCCTGCACGTCGAGCACGTCGAGCCCATCGGTCGCTTCACCGGCTGGACGCCCGCGCGCGCCATCACCCAGTGGGCGGCCACCAAGCCCGAGGACGACGCGGTGCCGGTCGCGTCGGACGACGACGCGGAGGCGACGCCGTCGTCCGAGGAGCCGTTCGCCGACGCCGCGGGCGACGGTCTCGCCGAGCCCCTGCCGAGCCGCGACGAGCAGCAGTCGACCGTCGAGTCGCCCGACGCGGACGGCGGGTCGGACGGACGCGCGTGAGCGTCCACTTCGTCGGCGCCGGACCTGGGGCGGCCGACCTGCTGACCCTGCGAGCCGTGCGGCTGCTGGAGGCGGCCGACGTCTGCGTCTACGCGGGTACCTACGTCGACGCCGTCCTGGCTCACTGCCGCGACGACGCACGTCGGGTCGACACGCAGGACCTCGACCTCGACGCGATCACCGAGGAGCTGGTGGGTGCGCACCGCGCCGGGTTGGAGGTCGTGCGGCTGTGCTCGGGTGACCCGTCGCTGTACTCGGCGCTGCACGAGCAGACCCGTCGCCTCGACGAGGCCGGCGTGCCGTGGGACGTCACCCCGGGCGTCCCGGCCTACGCGGCCGCCGCGGCGCGGCTCGGGGCCGAGCTGACGGTGCCGGAGGTGGTGCAGTCGGTGGTCCTGACCCGCACGCAGGCACGCTCGACGGCGATGCCCGACGGGGAGTCCCTGGAGGCGTTCGCCGCCACCGGCGCGACCATCGCCCTGCACCTGGCGATCACCCGCACGCGCGACCTCGCGGCTCGCCTGGCCGAGCGGCTCGGGGCGGAGACACCCGTCGCGGTGGTGGCGAACGCGTCGCAGGAGCAGGAGGTCGTGCTGCGCGGGACGCTGGCCGACATCGCCGACCAGGTCGAGGCCGCGGACCTGCGCCAGGCCGCCGTCATCCTCGTCGGCCCCGCCCTGGGCCGCCCCGACGGCTCGGAGTCCTTCCTCTACTCCGCCGATCGCGACCGCGCCGCCAAGCGCCGCTGACTGCGGTTTACCACGGTCCCAAGGGAGAGCCTCACTCCCCGCGGCAGATCTGCCGCGGGAAGAACACAGTTGCCGAGGGTTGTGCCCGACGACGTCCCATGATGCCCTCGTGCAGGTCAGCTCGGTGTGTGTCCGCCGGGCGGCGGCCCGACGCAGCCGTCCCCGGGCTTGACAAGAGAACCGGCTCAGCGCTCGGACGAGTTCCCACGGCATCCTGTCAGTTCCCGTGGCAGATCTGCCACGGGAAGAACAAGCTTTCCTTGGGACCGTGGTAAACCGCGGTCCCGGTCAGGGGGTGACGAACCGGGGGGTCCAGACCCGGCCGGCGGGGTCGACGCGGGTGGTGGAGGCGCCGATGATGAGCAGGCACTTCATGTCGATGGACTCCGGGTCGAGGTCGGCGAGGGTGGTGACGGTCAGGGACTCCTCCTCGCGCCCGACGTCGCGGCCCACCACGACCACCGTCTCCGCTGCCCTGTGCTCGAGCATGATCTGCTGCAGGTCCGCCACCTGGGTGGTGCGCGAGCGCGAGCGCGGGTTGTAGACGGCGAGGACGAGGTCGGCCTCGGCCACCGCACGCAGGCGTCGCTCCACGACCGACCACGGCTTCAGGCGGTCCGACAGGCTCATCACCGCGAAGTCGGCTCCCACGGGCGCCCCCGCACGGGCGGCCACCGCCTGCACCGCCGAGACGCCCGGCAGCACCCGGACCGGGACGTGCGCGAGCGCAGGATCCTCGGCGGCCTCGAAGACCGCCGACGCCATCCCGAAGACCCCCGCGTCGCCGCCGGAGACCACTGCGACCTTCTCGCCGCGTGCGGCCAGCTCGAGCGCGGCGCGGGCGCGGTCGACCTCGACGGTGTTGCCCGAGGCGTGCCGCGTCAGCCCGGGACGCTGCGGCACCCGGTTGACGTACGGTCCGTACCCGACGACGTGGTCGACGTCCCCGAGCGCTCGCGTCACCTCCGGCGTCAGCCAGCCGTCGGGACCCGGGCCGAGGCCGACGACGAGGAGCTCGGCGGGTGTGTCGTGCTCGATGACGGGCGATGGTCGAGGATCGGACGGATCGTCGTACCTCGCGCCGACGCCGTCGCCCGGCACCACGATGATCGAGAAGTAGGGCACCGAGTCGGCGTCGACGTCCGCGACGGGCATCGAGCGCTCCGCGGCCATCGAGGCCCGCTCGACGTAGACGGCGTCGTCGAGCCGGCCCGCAGCCTCGAGGGCGCGCCGCACAGCAGGGAACGTGCGTCCCAGCTTCATGATCACGGCACCGTCGGTGTCGGCGAGGCGTCGCGCCAGCTCGGGCTCCGGGAGCGTTCCGGGCAGCACCGTCAGCACGTCGGTCTGACGCACGAGCGGCAGGGCCGCCGTCGCTGACGCCGCCGCGAGCGCCGGCACCCCGGGCACGACCTCCGCCTCGAACCGGCCACCGGCGTCGGCGGCCAGCCGGTCGTGCAGGTACATGTACGAGCCGTAGAAGAGCGGGTCGCCCTCGGCGAGGACGACGACGTCGCGTCCTGCGTCGAGATGGGCAGCCAGCCGCTCGGCGCACTCGGCGTAGAAGTCGGCCATCGCCCCGGGGTAGCCGCCCGGGTGGTCGGTCGTGCCCGTCGTGACCGGGTACTGCAGGACCTCCTCGACGACGCCCGCGGGCACGAGGTCGTCAGCGATCCGCCGCGCGTTGGACCGCTTGCCGACGCCCTGGTGGTACGCGACGACGTCGGCCGCCGCGATCAACCGGGCCGCCTTGCGGGTGATGAGCTCCGGGTCGCCCGGCCCCACGCCGACGCCGAAGAGCCGCCCGGGGCCGTCCACGGGGGAGGTCACTCCCGCTCCTGGGCGAGGGCGTTGAGCGCCGACGCCGCCATCGCCGAGCCGCCGCGACGACCGCGCACCGTCACGAACGGGACGTCGATGCCGTGGTCGGCCGCGAACGAGGCGAGCGCGTCCTTGGACTCCGCAGCGCCGATGAAGCCCACCGGCACCCCGACGATCGCCGCCGGCCGCGGAGCGCCGTCGACGAGCATCTCCAGCAGGTGGAACAGCGCCGTCGGCGCGTTGCCGATCGCCACCACGGCCCCCTCGAGCCGGTTGACCCACAGCGAGACGGCGGCCGCCGACCGCGTCGTCCCCCACGTGCGCGCCAGGTCGGGCACGCGCGGGTCGCGCAGCAGGCAGACGACGTCGTTGTCCTTCGGCAGGCGCGCCCGGGTGACGCCGGAGGCCACCATGTGCGCGTCGCACAGGACGGGCGCGCCGGCCTCGAGCGCCTCGCGGGCCGCGGGCGCCAGCTCGGGGTGGACGACGAGGTCGCGGACGAGGTCGGTCTGTCCGGTGCCATGGATCATCCGCACCGCGACCTTCTCGGCCGAGGCGGGGACGCCGGAGAGGTCGGTCTCGGAGCGGATCGTGGCGAAGGAGTCGTCGTAGATCGCCGAGCCGATGCTCTCGTAGTCGTAGCGTCGCGTCGGGGGCCTCAGGGTGGTCATGCGGTCTCCAGGTCGGGCAGCACCAGGGTGCGCCAGGGCGTGACCACGACGTCGCGGCCGGCCTCGGCGAGCACCCGCGTGGCGAGGTCGTGGGTGAGCAGTCCGTCCGGCACGTCGACGTGCAGCGCGGTGCGGCCGTCGTCCTGGGCGAGGGGGCCGACGGGCAGGGGCAGGGCCTTGACCTGCGTGCGCAGGTCGCGGGCGTGGTGGAGGTCGAGCATCGCGACCCCGGCGTCGTCGAGCTCGGCGACGTGCCACGGCGCGCTCGAACCCTCGAGGGCGTCCGTGTCAACGGGTCCGCGCAGGTGGCGGAAGCGGTGCGCAAGACCGACGAGGGCCTGCGGCACGTCGTCGAGCGCGACGACCTCACCCCAGTGCTCGCCGACGCGCAGCTGGGCGTGGGTCGCGTCGACCGCCATCGCGCCGAGGTCGAGCGGACGGCCGGCGACGTCGCCGCGGCCGTCGTCGAGGACGAAGAGGAACCTCGCCGACAGGTCGGCGAGGTCGGGGTCGGCGCAGACCAGGGCATCCAGGCTCGCGGCCACGGGACGCAGGTCGGCGCGACCACCCAGGCGGCCGGTCAGCGGGGAGACCATGATGTTGCGCACCAGCTCGTGCGACCGCGACGGCAGCAGGCCCGTGGCGACGACCGCCTCGACGAACGCCGGGTCGGCCTCGCCACCGGTGTGGGGCACCCCGCGCACCTGCAGGTTGGCGCGGCGCGTCAGGTGCACGTCGCCGTCACCGAAACGGCCGGAGACGAGCAGGAGGTCGGCCAGCTGCTGGGTGGACAGCGCCCCGCCGACGAGCCGCAGGCGCACGAGGGCACCGTCGTCGGCGATCCAGGGCCGCAGCACCCCGGGGCACCGGTCGGCACGTTCGCGTTCCACCGTCACCACCTCACGATCCGTTCGGCGCGGGAGGGGGCCGCGCACCCCTCATGATCACGTGTGCCGTGGACCCGCCACGCCGGAGGGTGACGTCGCGCCGTCACGCCCGTGACCGCCGGGCCGCTCATCGGGCCCTCAGGAAGCGCACGTGCGGCGTGCCGTCGTCGACGGTGACGACCGCCTCGACGTCGAACACCTCGGCCACGAGGTCTCGTGTGACGACGGCCGTCGGCGGTCCCGCCGCCCGTACGCGACCGTGCTGCAGCAGGACCAGCTGGTCGCAGTGCTCGGCGGCGAGGTTGAGGTCGTGCAGCGCCATGACGGTGGTGGTCTCTGCCGCTGCGACGAGCGCCAGGAGCTCGAGCTGGTGGCGGACGTCGAGGTGGTTGGTGGGCTCGTCGAGCAACAGCTCCGTCGGCTCCTGGGCGAGGGCGCGGGCGATCTGCACACGCTGCCGCTCACCGCCGGAGAGCGTGGAGTAGCGGCGCTCGAGCAGGTGCTCGGTGCGGGTGGTGGCCGCGCACCGACGGACCACCTCGACGTCGCGCGCGGAGACGGGTGCCCACGGGGGACGGTGCGGGAGCCGTCCCAGCCCGATGACGTCCGCGACGCTCGGCTCGGTGTCGACCGACCGTTCCTGGTCGACGAGCGCGAGCCGCCGGGCGACCGTCCGCCGAGACATCCGGGCGACGTCCTCCTCGCCGAGCCGCACGACGCCGCTGCTCGTCGGCCGCAGCCCGGCCAGCAGCCGCAGCAGCGACGACTTGCCAGAGCCGTTCGGACCGAGGAGGCCGATGGTCGACCCGGGGGCGGCGACGAGGTGCACGTCGTCGACGACGACGCGTCCGCCCGCGGACCAGGAGACGCGGTCGGCGTGCAGTCCCTGACGACTCACCGCCGGGACCTGCGCATCAGGATGACGACGAACGCCGGCACGCCGACCAGCGCCGTCGCGACGCCCACGGGCAGCTCCTGCGGAGCGATGACGACGCGTGCCGCCGTGTCGACCCAGACGAGGAAGATCGCGCCCATGAGGGTGGCGGTCGGCACGAGCAGCCCGTGCCGGGTGCCGACGATCGCCCGTGCCGCGTGGGGCAGCACCAGGCCGACGAAGCCGATGGCACCCGACGTGGAGACGATGACGGCGGTGACCAGCGCCGTGACGACGAGCAGCACGATCCGCAGCCGCAGCACGGACACGCCGAGCGACGCGGCGGAGTCCTCGCCGAACATGAACGCGTCGAGGCCAGCGGCGGTGAGCAGGCAGGCGACGATCCCGACGAGCACGCACGCGCCGACGACCACCACCTCGCGCCAGGTCGCGTTGCTGAGGGAGCCGAGCAGCCAGAACAGCACGCCGCGGGTCTGCTCGGCGTCGGCGGCGACGAACACGATGAACGACGTCAGGGCCGCGAACAGCTGCGTGGCGGCGACCCCGGCGAGGATCACCCGTTCGGTGGTGCCGCCGGCGGCCATGCCGAGCACGAGGACCAGCCCGAAGGCGAGCAGCGCGCCGAGGAAGGCGCCGGAGGCCAGGCCCACCGACCCGGCACCGACGCCGAGCACGACGATCGTGACCGCGCCGGTGGAGGCGCCCGAGGAGACCCCGAGGACGAACGGGTCGGCGAGCGGGTTGCGCAGCAGCGACTGCAGCACGACCCCGCACAGTGCGAGCCCCGCGCCGCAGACGGCCGCGAGCACGGCACGGGGGAGCCGCAGGTCCCAGATGATGCTCTCGGCGATGCGACTGAGACCGGACTCCGGACCGCCGAGCTTGGCGACGGTGACGGCGAACGCGTCGGACGGTCCGAGGCCGGACGGCCCGATGGTCGTCGCCGTGGCGATCGACAGGAGCAGCACGACTCCGCCGAGTGGCCACAACAGGGCGGGGCGGGCCAGGGCCGGCCGGGTCCGGGTGGCGAGCACGGCGTCAGTCGACGAGTCCGTGCCGGCGCAGACCGTCTGCCACCGCCTCGAGCGCGTCGACGATGCGGATCGAGGGGTTCAGCTCCGCCCCGGCGAGGGAGATGTAGCGGCCCTCGCGCACCGCCGTCATCTCACGGGTGGCCGGGTTCGTCTCCAGGAAGCGGATCTTCGCCTCTGCCGTCTCCGCGGTCTGGCTGCGGCGGGTCAGGTCGCCGAGGACGATGACGTCGGGGTCACGGTCGGCGACGGTCTCCCAGCCGATCTGCGGCCACTCGTCGCTGGTGTCGTCGAAGACGTTCTCCAGCCCGAGGGCACGCGCGACGATCCCGGGTCCGCCGCAGCAGCCCGCCATGTAGGGGGACTCGGCGTTCGCGAACCAGAACAGGGCGGACACACCGGAGGCGTCGACCTCGGCGGCCGCGTCGAAGCGTGCTCGCAGGTCCGCGACCAGCTCCTCGCCCTGTTCCGGGACGCCGGTGATCGCGGCGAGGTCGGTGACCTCCTGCAGGATCGTCTCGAGCTCGAGGGTGCCCTCGCGGGCGCCGTCGGTGTTGCCTGCCTCGCTCTTGTCGCACTCCGCGGCCGACAGGTAGGCGGGCACGTCGAGCCGAGCCAGCTGGTCCGGCGTCGTGACGCCGCCGGGACCGAGCGTCCCGGTGAACGACGCGGTCACGAGATCGGGCTCGGCGGCCAGCACGTCCTCGTAGGACGGGGCCTGGTCGGCGAGCCGCTCGACGGAGGCGTTGGCCTCCTCCAACGAGGGCAGGATCGGGTCGGTCCAGCCGGAGGCGCCGGCGACGCGGTCGGCCAGGCCGAGGGAGAGCAGGATCTCCGTGGAGCCCTGGTTGAGCGAGACGATGCGCTCGGGTGGCTGCTCGACGGCGACGTCGCGGCCGCAGTTCTCGATGGTGACGGGGAAGCCGTCCGCGGAGACGGGAGCGTCCGCTCCGTCGGCACCGGCCGAGCTCCCGCAACCGGCGAGCAGCGCGGCGGTGAGGGCGCCCAGGAGCAGGCGCGAGGGCAGGGTGATCTGGGGACGGGACATGGCAGTCCTTGCCTCGGGGGTCCGATCGCGAGACCCGGTGGGTGGAAGTGCCAGCAGGTCTTCGGACTCGGATCACCTGGGGCGAGCACCTTCCCAGGTCCGAGGACCCAGTGGCGTCACGCTCGTCCCGCCATCCACACCGCTGCGCGTCAGCTCCGGATTCTCACCGGATTCCCTTGACTGGCACGGCACACGCTAGCGACCCCCGCACCGGCGTGTCCACGGCGGGTGGTGTGAGAGACCGGTCAGGCGAGCAGGGCGGCGCCGAGCATCTGGCCCGGTCGCACGCCGGGCAGGCCAGTGGCGGGTCGTCGAAGTTGTAGGGCCGGCGCAGGAAGCGTTGGCTCCGGTCGTCGGTGCGGGCGCGTCGCACGTGCGCGAACGGGCCGATGACCTCCAGCCCGTTCGGGCCGACGGCCTCCAGGTCGAGCTCGTCCCCCGTGTCGAGGTTCATCGCGATGCGCCGCACGACCATCGTGGTGCCGCCGAGCAGCCAGTCCGGCTGCTCGCCGAACTGCGACCGGGTCCGCTCGGAGACCCACACGAGGTCGTCCAGCTCGCCCGGTGCCGGGTTGGCGGTGCCGTCGACCTGGCCCATGAGGTTGCGGGGGCGGCGTTCGCCGCCGGTCGGTCCGCGGAACCCGTGCTGGACCCAGCGGACCGTCACGAACGTCCGCGCCTCCTTGGACAGCAGGCGCACGGCATGGCGGACGGCCAGCTCGTCGTCGGCGCACACCTGCAGCAGCAGGTCGCCGTCGTTCCAGCGGTCGTCGAGGCGGTCGATGTTGATGCCCTCCCGAAGGTCGAACGCGACGAACGTCGCGTGGGTCTGTGGAGCCGTGGCGACGCCCGGACGGGCGCCGGCCGACCCGGCGGCCACTCCGACTGCGACCGGACCCGTCGGACGGGTCAGTGGTCATGGTCGTCGTGCGCGTCCCCACCCTCGGGGTCGTAGTCCTCGTTCGCGCCGGCGAACGACCGCGCGGGCGCGGTGAACGACATCGTCGAGTCGTCGGAGAACGTCAGCGTGACGCGCACGTCCTGCCCGGGCTCGATGTCCGCGGGCAGGTCGAGCAGCATCAGGTGGTCGCCGCCGGGGGACAGCTCGTGGCTGCCGCCGGCGGGCACGACGATGCCGACCTCCTTCTCCTGCATGACCATCTGGCCGTCCTCGTCCGCGGCGGCGCCGAGGGTGCGGGTGATGGTCATGACGGGTCCTTCGGGTCCGTGAGGGTCGGTGCCGCGGTGTCGTCGGACGTGTCGTCGTTGTCCCGGCGGCGCCGCAGGAGCAGCAGGACGAGCGCGGCGGCCGCGAGGAGCGCCACCGCGCCGAGGATCAGCCAGGGCGTGGAGCTCGCGGCCGCGGGTTCGGTGTCGTCGTCGGCGACGGCCTCGTCGGTCGGCGCCGACTCCGGAGCGGTCTCCTCGGTGGTCTCGGACCCGGGCTCCGGTGCCGTCTCGTCCGGCGCAGACGCGTCCCCGGCGAGCGTGAACGAGATGGTGCCGCTGACCGGGTGGCCGTCGGCGGACACGACGCGCCAGACGACGTCGTAGTCGCCCGGGGGCAGGTCGGTGGGGCTCTCGGCGCTGGCGACCGGTCCGTCGATCTGCGGCTCCAGCTCGGCCACGGTCTCCTCGCCCTGGCGGACGATCATGGCGGGGCCGATGTCGTTGAGCGGTTCGTTGAAGGTGAGGGTGATGCGCTCGGGGAGCGCCTCGATGCTGCTGTCGGCTTCGGGGTCGGAGTCGATCAGTGCACTGTGCGCGGTCGCGGACGTGCCCCACAGCAGGGGCAGGGTAGCGAGCAGCAGCACCAGCACCGAGCGACCCGTTCGGGTCGTGGGCATGGGTGTCTCTCCTGAGGGATGATGGGCGGCCGCCGGCCGCCCGATGGGTCGGGTGCTCAGGAGGGGACGGGCGGGGCCCGACCGAGGAGGTCGGCGGGAGCCGCGGAGCCGACGAGCGGACGCGGCGAGCAGGCGACGACGGTCGCCCGCGGCCGTGGTGCGGATGTCCGGTCCGCGCGGATGCGTGGCAGCAGGTGGTCCAGCGACGCGAGCAGGGCGCGTTCGCCGTGCAGCACGACGAGCACGAGGGCCGCGGCCGCGAGGACGTGCGTGGCGATCATCGCCGGGTCGGTCATCGAGCCGTGCGGCGCGGCGGCCATCGCCGTGAGGTGGATGCCCGTCTGGGCGAGCAGGAACAGCCCGAGCAGGCCGGACGCGTCGAACCGGCGTCCCGCGACGGCCACGGCCAGGCCGGTCAACACGATGGTCACGAGCGCCAGCAGCGTGACGGGCGGGGCGTGCCCCCCGGCGGCGACGTGCGCGCCGGTGCCCAGACCGACGGTGAGCGCGGCGACGACGCCGCCGCGCACCCAGCGCGCAGCGCCGGACGTCAGGTGCCACCGCAGCATGGCGCCACGGTATCCGACGTGATCGGGAGGTCCTACGTCGCGTCGTAGGCACTCGCCGCCCGCGTCCGGCGCACGGTCCGGCTGACGGGGCCGGGCGCCCGCGCGCCTAGAGTCGCAGGGATGAGCCGCGACCGTCTCGAGCGTCACCAGGTCTGGTGGTACCTCGCCGCGCTGCTCGTCGGCCTCGGTCTCGGCTCGCGGTGGGACGACGCCGACCGGTGGGTCGAGCCGGCGCTGTGGCCGCTGCTCGCCCTGCTGCTCTACGCGACGTTCACCCAGCTGCCGCTGGGCTCCCTCGGTGCCGCCTTCGCGGACCGGCGGTTCCTCGTGACCGCGTTGGCCGGGAACTTCGTCGTCGTCCCGGCACTCGTCGCGGCGCTGCTGCCACTGACCCCGGACGACCCGATGCTGCGCTTCGGCCTGGTGCTCGTGCTCGTGGTGCCGTGCACGGACTGGTTCATCACCTTCGCCCAGCTGGGGCGGGCCGACGCCGTGCGGGCCACGGCGTTCGCGCCGGTGTCGCTGCTCGTGCAGCTGATGCTGCTCCCCGCCTACCTCTGGCTGCTCACCGACGTCGACCTCGGCGTCGTGGTGCCCGCTCGCGAGGTCTGGCCGGCGGTGCTCGTCGTGCTGGTGCCCTTGGTGCTGGCGGTGCTGACGGTGCGAGTGGGGCGCGGTGGCGCCGCGGGCGGGCCGCGGGAGGCGTGGGTCGAGCGGCTCGGCTGGTGGCCGGTGCCGCTGCTCGCGACCGTGATCCTCGCCGTCGCCACGGCGAACGTCGGCGCGGTGCGCGGCTCCCTCGACGTCCTCGCGGTCGTCGGGCTCGTGGCGGGTGCCTACCTCGCCCTCGCACTCGGCGCGGCCCGCCTGCTGGCGACCCTCGTCCGGCTGCCGCTGGAGCAGGGCCGGACGCTCGCGTTCACGATGGGGACGCGCAACTCCTTCATCGTGCTGCCGCTCGCGCTGGCGCTGCCGGCCGGCTGGGAGATCGTGCCGATCGTGGTCGTGACGCAGTCGCTCGTCGAGCTGCTCGCGATGATCGTCTACGTCTGGCTCGTGCCACAGGTGGTCTTCGCCGATCGCCCGGCCAGCGCCTGACGGGCGGCAGGTTCGGGTGCTCGCGGGGATGCTCGACCTGTGAGGCCCACGGCAGCCGACACCGCAGCCGACGTTCGACGACGTGTCGCTGCCGGCACGGTTCGAGCGCCCCGTCCGCGGCGGACGACTCGAGCGCGTCGGCCCGGTCGAGGACCGCGGCGCATACACGCGCCGGGAGGTGACGTACCGCAGCGACGAGACGACCGCCTCCGGCGTGCTGCTCGAGCCCGTCGGCGACGGTCCGTTCCCGGCGGTCGTGCTCAACCACGGCTCGCCGCGGCCAAGACTGCGTGAGCTGGACGTCGTCGACCCGGACCGGGTGGCGATGTTCGGCCGCTCGATGGGCGGCGGGGTGACGCTCAACGCGCTGGTGATGGAGCCGGACGTGGTGGACGCGGCGGTGGTGCACGCCTCTGTGAGCAGCGACTTCGTCGACAACCTCCGCCAGTTCACCGAGCCCAACCGGCCCGAGCGGGTCGAGGCGATGCGGGAGCGATGGGGCTCCCCGGAGGAGTCACCGGAGTTCTACGCGGACCTGTCGTCGCGCACCTACACGTGAGAGCGAGCGGATCCTCACCGAGGAGGGGGCCGACGTGACGCTGCGCGTCTACGACCGCGAGGACCACACCTTCGCCGCCGACTGGCCCGACGCGATGCGTCGCACCCTCGCGTTCCTGGAGGACCGCACCTGAGTGTCCGCCGGCAGGGTGGCGGTCTCGATACGTCGAGTCTCGGTGGTTTGGGGTGGGATCGACGGCTCGCCCGCCCACCACGTGCGGCACCATGGGGCGATGGACGAGCACGAGGTACGCCGCGTGCTGGCCCGCCTCGGGGAGTTCTTCGCGGTGCAGCCGGCCAGCGATCCCGGTCCTTGGCACCCGGTCACGGACCTGCTCGATCCCGCGGTGCTCGGACGGCGCGTCGAGACCGTCGGGGCGGCACTGTCTGGCATGGCAGGCGCCGACGTCGAGCCGCGCGTCGCGGCGTCGACCGCGTCGCTCGGACTCTTCGCCCGGCTCCTCTCGCCGGCGCTGGGCGCCACCCTCCTCGACCTCCCGGGACCGGCCGTCGACGCCCTGCGCTGGCGGCCGGGCACGCCCGGCACCGTGCCGCTCAGCGCGACGCGTTGGACCCGCGACGCCCTCGACGAGACCCTCGGCCGGCTCCTCCTGCCGCTGGTCGACCTCCTTGCAGACCGGCACCGCCTGAGCAGGACCGTCCTGCGAGGCAACCTCGCGTCAGCCGTCGACGGATCCCTGCGCCTGGCGGCGCGGAGCCGGCCCGACCTCGCCGGCGCAGCGGGTGCCCTCCGCACGCGGCTGCTGCACCACCCGGCGCTCGCCGACGCGGCCCTGCCCGGCGAGCCGTTCGTGCGCCGGTCCTGCTGCCTGTACTACCGGCTCCCGGGCGGTGGGTACTGCGGCGACTGCGTCCTGGCGCCGCAGCACCGGCCGCGGGTGGAGGCAGACCGTTCCCCCTGCGGGCACCGTGCCCTAGGCTGACCCCGATCCGTCGTCGCGGGTCACGGGAAGCAGGTGAGAGTCCTGCGCGGTTCCGCCACTGTGAGGCCCTCGGGTCCAGCCAGACACCGCCGCGACGACGCCCGCCGAACGGGGCGAGAACCCCGAGGAGGAACCATGACGCGCATCGCGCTGCTCTCGACGTCCGACACCGACCTGCTCTCCGCGAGGGCCAGCGGCGCGGACTACGTCTACCTGAATCCCGCCCGCCCCGGCCACCAGGACATGGCCGCGACGATCGAGTCGGCCGACCTCGTGGTGGCTCGCATCCTCGGCTCACCGCAGGACCTGTGCACGGGCTTCGCGCGCATCCGCGACACCGGCACGCCGATGGTGGTCCTCGGCGGCGAGCAGACGCCGAACGCCGAGCTCATGGAGATGTCGACCGTCCCGATCGGCGTCGCCGCCGACGCGCACGTCTACCTCGCCGAGGGCGGTCCGGCGAACCTCGCGCAGATGCACGCGTTCCTCTCCGACACCGTCCTGCTGACCGGTGAGGGCTTCGAGCCGCCCGCCGCCGTCCCGGCGTGGGGCCTTGCCCCGAGGCCGGCAGAAGAGGGCGAGGCCGGTGCCGATGTCGACGGCAAGGCCCGGGTGGGAGTCCTGTACTACCGGGCGCACGAGGCGAGCGGCAACGCCGGCTTCGCCCACGCCCTCGCCGACGCGATCGACGCGACGGGCGAGGCGGTCGGCGTCCCGATCTTCAGCTCCTCGCTGCGCTCGGCTCCCGACGAGCTCTACGCCGAGCTCGGCACGCTCGACGCGCTGGTCGTCACCGTCCTTGCGGCGGGCGGCACGACGCCCGGCTCGGCGAGCGCCGGCGGCGACGACGAGGCGTGGGACGTCGAGCGGATGGCCGCGCTCGACATCCCGATCCTGCAGGGCCTGTGCCTGACGTCGAGCCGCGAGGAGTGGGAGGCGAACGATGACGGCGTCACGCCGCTGGACTCGGCCAACCAGATCGCGATCCCCGAGTTCGACGGGCGCATCATCACCGCGCCGTTCTCCTTCAAGGAGATCGACGAGGACGGCCTGCCCCGCTACGTCGCCGACGCCGAGCGGTGCGCCCGCGTGGCCGGCATCGCCGTCAACCACGCCCGGCTGCGGCACACGCCGACGTCGCAGCGACGCCTCGCGCTGATGCTGTCGGCCTACCCGACCAAGCACAGCCGTGTCGGCAACGCCGTCGGACTCGACACCCCCGTCTCGACGGTGCGCCTGCTGCGACGACTGCGCGACGCGGGATACGACCTCGGACCGACGGACGGTCCGGTCCACTCGATTCTGGCGATGGAGGACGACACCGCCGCGGGCGACGCGCTCATCCACGCCCTCATCGACGCCGGCGGGCAGGACGAGGAGTGGCTGACGAACGCCCAGCTCACCGACAGCCACGTCCGCATCGGCGCCGACGACTACCGTCGCTGGACGTCGGCCCTGCCGTCTGCGCTCATGGACGACGTCGTCGAGGCGTGGGGCGAGGCGCCGGGCCGGTTGTTCGTCAACGACGCGGACGAGATCGTCCTCGCCACGATCCAGGCGGGCAACGTGGTGCTGCTGATCCAGCCGCCTCGCGGGTTCGGGGAGAACCCGGTCGCGATCTACCACGACCCCGACCTCGCCCCCAGCCACCACTACCTGGCCGCGTACCGCTGGCTGGAGGCGCGCGTCGACGACGGCGGGTTCGGGGCCCACGCGGTGGTGCACCTGGGCAAGCACGGCTCGATGGAGTGGCTGCCGGGCAAGAACGCGGCGCTGTCGGCGTCGTGCGCCACGGACGCCGCGATCGGCAACCTGCCGCTCGTCTACCCGTTCCTGGTCAACGACCCCGGTGAGGGCGCGCAGGCCAAGCGCCGCGCGCACGCCACGATCGTCGACCACCTCGTCCCGCCGATGGCGCGCGCGGAGTCCTACGGCGACATCGCCAAGCTCGAGCAGCTGCTCGACGAGTACGCCAACATCGCCGCGATGGACCCGGCCAAGCTGCCCGCGATCCGTCAGCAGATCTGGACGCTCATGCACGCCGCGGAGATGCACCGCGACCTCGGCCTGGACGAGCGTCCCGACGACGAGGAGTTCGACGACTTCCTGCTGCACGTCGACGGCTGGCTCTGCGAGGTCAAGGACGCGCAGATCCGCGACGGCCTGCACGTGCTCGGCCAGGCGCCGACCGGCGAGGCGCGCGTCAACCTGACGCTCGCGGTGCTGCGCGCCACGCAGGTGTGGGGCGGCGAGGTCGGTGCTCTCCCGGGGTTGCGCTCGGCGCTCGGGCTCAAGGAGGGGAGCGAGCAGCTCGGCGCGATCGACGAGATCGAGGCCCAGGCGCGGTCACTCGTCCTGGCGATGGAGGAGGCGGACTGGCAGCCGTCGGCGGCGGCGCACCTGCACGACGACCCCACGGTGGTGAAGGTGCTGGAGTTCGCCGCCACCCAGGTGGTGCCGCGCCTGGACCGCACCACCGACGAGCTCGACCACCTGCTGCACGCCCTCGACGGCGGGTTCATCCCAGCCGGTCCGTCGGGCTCGCCGCTGCGCGGGCTCGTCAACGTGCTGCCCACGGGTCGCAACTTCTACACCGTCGACCCGCGGGCCGTCCCGTCGCGCCTGGCCTACGACACGGGACTGGCGATGGCCGACTCGCTGCTGGAGCGGCACCTGTCCGACACCGGGGAGTACCCGCGGTCGGTGGGACTGTCGGTGTGGGGCACGTCGGCCATGCGCACGTCGGGCGACGACATCGCCGAGGTGCTCGCGCTCATCGGTGTCCGTCCGGAGTGGGACGAGGCCTCGCGTCGCGTCAACGGCCTGGAGGTCGTCTCGCTGGAGGAGCTGGGCCGTCCGCGCATCGACGTCACCGTCCGCATCTCCGGGTTCTTCCGCGACGCGTTCCCGCACGTCATCGAGATGCTCGACGACGCGGTGCGCATGGTCGCGGCGCTCGACGAGCCCGACGACCAGAACTTCGTCCGTGCGCACGCGCAGGCCGACCTCGCCGAGCACGGCGACGAGCGTCGCGCCACCACCCGCATCTACGGCTCGGCGCCCGGGTCGTACGGTGCGGGCATCCTGCAGGTCGTCGAGGCCGGCAACTGGAAGAGCGACGACGACCTCGCCGAGGTGTACACGCAGTGGGGCGGCTTCGCGTACGGGCGCGAGCTGTCCGGCGAGCCGGCGGCCGAGGACATGCGTACCAACTACCGGCGCATCCAGGTGGCGGCCAAGAACATCGACACCCGCGAGCACGACATCGCCGACTCCGACGACTACTTCCAGTACCACGGCGGCATGGTCGCGACGGTGCGTGCACTGACCGGCAGCGAGCCCAAGGCCTACGTCGGCGACTCCACCACCCCGGACGCGGTGCGCACCCGCACCCTGGGCGAGGAGACGGCACGGGTCTTCCGCGCCCGCGTGGTGAACCCGCGCTGGATCGGCGCGATGCAGCGCCACGGGTACAAGGGTGCGTTCGAGCTGGCGGCGACGGTGGACTACCTGTTCGGCTTCGACGCGACGGCCGGCGTCGTGCACGACTGGATGTACGAGAAGCTCGCGCAGGAGTACGTCCTGGACGAGACGAACCAGGCGTTCATGAAGCAGTCGAACCCGTGGGCGCTGCGGGGCATCGTCGAGCGGCTCTCCGAGGCCGCCGACCGCGGCCTGTGGGCCGAGCCGGACCCGGAGACGATCGCCGCGATGCAGCAGGTCTACCTCGACGTCGAGGGCGACCTCGAGGACCGCCCCTCGTGACCGCTCGCCCATGCCGGGGGGAGGAGTGAGCGAGCGCCGGGTGCGCGTGGTCGGGATCGGGGCCGGGCATCCCGACCAGGTGACCGTCGAGGCGGTGTCCGCGATGCGGGCGGCGCGCTTCGCCCTCGTGGCGCGGAAGAGCGACGACGACCCGCTCGTCGAGGCGCGCCGGGCGCTCGTCGCGCGGCACGCACCCGACCTGCCGATCGTGACGGTCCGCGACCCCGAGCGCGACCGCCGGAAGGCGTCGACCGCCACTCGCGACGGGT
The DNA here is from genome assembly GCF_039531385.1 of Aeromicrobium halocynthiae. Lineage (NCBI taxonomy): Bacteria > Bacillati > Actinomycetota > Actinomycetes > Propionibacteriales > Nocardioidaceae > Aeromicrobium > Aeromicrobium halocynthiae. The sequence continues at coordinate 232,899 of NZ_BAAAPY010000002.1, forward strand.
ATGAGCGGGTCGTCGCCGACTGGCACGATGCGCGCGCCGAGGCCTTCGAGGCCGAGCTGCTCGCCCGTGACGGCGACGCCGTGTTCCTCACGTGGGGCGACCCTGCCTTCTACGACTCCACGATCCGCATCGTCGAGCGGATCCTCGCGCGCGGCCGGGTGACGTTCGCGTGGGACGTCTTGCCCGGCATCTCGGCCCTGCAGCTGCTCGCCGCGCGTCACCGGATCGTGCTGCACGAGGTGGGCCAGCCGATCCTCGTCACCACCGAACGTCGCCTCGCCGACGCCGTCGCGGGCGGTGCCGACAACGTCCTCGTGATGCTCACCAGCGGTGTGGCCCTCGACGGCCTCGACGACTGGTACCTCTGGTGGGGTGCCGACCTCGGCACGCCCCACGAGCGGCTGGTGGCGGGTCGGGTCGGCGACGTCCGCGACGACGTCGAGGCGGCCCGCACCGACGTCAAGGCGCGAGCGGGTTGGGTGATGGACGTCTTCCTGCTCCGGCGAACCGCACCCGCCGCCTCCTGACGCAGGCTCGTTCGGCGCCGCGACGTCAGCGGCGGCCGGTCTCGTCGTCCTCCCCGTCCGGGCTCCACCCGTCGGCCCACGTGTCGGTGGCGTAGTCGTAACCGACGGGTCGCCGTTCTCGTCGGTGCGGCGGTACCAGTCGGTGTAGTCGTCGCCGTAGCGGTCGACGCCGTCGAGGACGGCGTTGCTCATGGCGGTGTGGGCGTACCGCTGGCGCAGGGCGAGCGGGTCGGTGCGCAGGTCGCGCCACCACGCGACGATGATCAGCAGCATCACCAGCGCGAACGGCACCGCCGTGACGATGACGAGCTGCTGCAGCCCCTCGAGCGTCCAGTCGACCGAGCGAGCGGCCGGCGCGGCGGACTCGGCCTGCCGACGGGACCGGGACGGGCGCTGCAGCGGGGTGTCCCGGGCCCCGCCGCGACGGTAGGATCCGGAGTCCGACGGCGGGAGCGGAGGTGGCCGGTGAAGGTCCTCGTGACGGGTGGCGTGCGCTCGGGCAAGTCGTTCCACGCGGAGTCCCTCGTCGTCGCCGAGGACGTCGTCACCTACGTCGCACCGGGTCCGCCGGCCGACCCGGACCTCGACCCGGAGTGGGCCGCGCGGGTCGCCGTCCACCAGGGCCGTCGACCGTCGCACTGGCGCACGCTCGAGACCACCGACCTCGCGGACGCGATCAAGCACGGCGAGGGCGCGGTGCTGATCGACTGTCTCGGCACGTGGCTGACCGCACAGGTCGACGAGCTCGACGGGTGGGACCAGGTGCGCGAGGACTGGGAGCCGGTCTTGATGGCGCGGGTCGACGACGCCGTCCGCGCGATGGCCCGCACCGAACGGACCGTGGTCGTGGTGACGAACGAGGTGGGGATGGGCGTCGTCCCCGAGCACCGGTCGGGCCGGATCTTCCGCGACCTGCTCGGCGTCGTCAACCAGCGGTTCGCGGTCGAGTGCGACGAGGTGCTGCTGGTGGTCGCCGGGCGCGTCCTCTCGCTCTGAGCCCGTCTTGACGGCCTACGTCGCCGAGAGCAGCAGAGCGGCGAGGGCGAGCTCGATGCTCGCGCCGAACACGTCACCGGTGACGCCACCGAGACGCTTCACCGCGCGCCGCACGACGATCGCGACGACGACCACCGCGACGACGGCACTGACGGGTCCGCGCCACCACGCCTCGCCGCCGACGACGAACATCGCCGACATCGCTGCGGTCAGCGCGACCCAGACGGCGACGGTCACGGCCGGGTGGACGGCACCGACGGACGCCGAACCGAGCCCGCCGGTGCGCGCTGCGGGCACCCCACGCAGGCACGTCAGCGTCAGGACCCCGCGGGAGACGATGACCATCAGCCCGGCCAACCACGGGCCGTGGTCGAGTCCGAGCAACGCGGTGATCGCGCCGACCTGCATCCCGAGGGTGAGCACGAGTGCCCCGGCACCGGCAGGGCCCACGTCGCCGGTCTTCATGACCGCGAGGGACCGCTCGGCGTCGTAGGAGGCGGTGAGGCCGTCGGCGGTGTCGGCGAGTCCGTCGAGGTGGAAGGCACGGCTGCCGAGGGCGAGCGCCCCCACGGCCGCGGCCGCGACGCCGATCGACGCAAGGCCGAGCTCGCGGCCGGCCAGGCAGACCAGTGCCACCAGCAGGCCGAGTGGGACGACGGCCAGCGGAGCGAGCACCATCGCCGGTCCGGACACCGCCCGGTCACCGCTGCGTGGCGGGCTCACGGGGATGACGGTGAGGGTGCCGACGGCGAAGCGCCACGAGTCGATCAGGGAGCGGTTCGTCGGGTCGGTCCCTGCACTGTCGGTCACACGGGTCAGTCTGCCGGGTGCCCGAGCGTCGCGAGCCACCGGCGGACGTCGCCCGGCGATCGCAAACGCACCAGTCGCAGGTGCGGGTGCTCGTCGAGGGCTGTCGGGACCGGAGGGAGTGGCTCGCGAGGGGTCAGGGGCGGGCGCTGCCGGTGGGGTTGGGGAACGCGACGACGCCGGAGCCCACGACGCTGCGCGCGGCGGCACGGACGGCGTCGCTCACGGAGACGGCGTGCGCGGTGGCCTCGCGGTCCATGAACGCGGCGCAGGCGCGGTCGGTGGCGTCCTCGATGCGCTCGCGCGCCTGCCGGCCCGCGTCGGTGGCGACGCCGTCGTCGTCGACCCAGCCGCGCCGGCGTAGGTCGTCGACGCCCGCCGCCCACGCGGCCTCGTCCCAGCCGCGCAGGGCCGGCTGCTCCGCCGGGGCCTTGCCGACGGCCACCTGCAGGGCGTTGGCGGCGGTGCCCCCGAGTCCGGCGGCGATGAGCACGGCGATGTGGCAGTCGCCGCGGAACTCTCGCACGACGGTGAGGTGGTGCCAGAACGCCTGCACCGGATCGTCGGGTGCGTCGAGCTCGCGCTGCGCGGCGGCGAGGGGCTTGCCGGCGACGTCGAGCCCGGCGGCGATCCCCGCGAGTCGGGTCGTCATCGCGTCGACGTCGTGGCCCTCGAGACCAGGACGCAGGGCGTCGGCGGCGACGGCGGCCCGCTCGGCGAGCAGTGCGTCGCGGTCGACCCGACCCCAGGCGTCGGGGATGGCTCGCTCGACGATCGACGGCGCGAAGCCGTGGAACGTCGCGGTGACGAGGTCGGCCGGCGGAGTGCCGAGCGAGGCGCTGCGTGAGGCGAAGTAGCCCATCCAGTAGCCCTTCAGCCCGAGCGCCTCGTAGCGCTGCTTGGCGTCGGGTGCGAAGTACACCACCGCGTGCAGGGTGTTGGTCGCGCGCCAGAAGGAGGTCAGTGTGGAGTCGCTCATGCGGCGAGTCTGCCGCACCTCGGGGCCGGGTCGAGGCTCAGTCGAGCGTCAGCCCCTGCGCCGGCGCGATGCCTGCGGCACGACGTGCTGGGAGCACGCACGCGGCGAGACCCGCGACGGCTGCGACGACGACGATCGTCGTCAGCTGCCCCCACGGCACGACGAGCCCGGCCGAGGGGAGCGTCGGCGCGATGACCGTCGCCAGCCCCAGCCAGCCGTACAGCACACCGATGCCGGTCCCCAGCAGCGCGGCGACCAGCGCCAGCAGCAACCCCTCGGCGGCGAGCACCCGTCGCAGCTGGCGGCGCGTGAGGCCGAGCGCCCGCAGCAGGGCGTGCTCGCGGCGTCGCTCCAGCACCGACAGGCCGACCGTGTTGGCCACGCCGAGCAGGCCGAGCACCTCACCGCCTCCGGGGTCGCCTCGCATGGGCCCGAACCTGTCCGGCCGGGTGGCGGTCGTCGTCAGCCCGCGGGCTGATTCGCGACGCCCTCGCGAACCGCCTCGACCACCCAGTCGACGAGCGGTCTGGCCTGCCGCCAGTCGGCTCGGACGCGCTCGAGCAGCTCGGCGGTGTGCACGTAGGGGGCGAAGCCGTGGTCCCTGGACAGGGCGAGGGAGCGGTGGCGCAGCAGGTCGATGCGTGGGTGGTCGGCGTCCCAGCCGCGCGGCGCGGTCTTGACGCGGTCGCCGCCGATCTCCCAGCCGGCCGACGCCAGGTCCGAGACGATGCGCTCGAGGCGCTGGCCCTGGTGGTCGTCGTCGACGGCCGTGCGGATGGCGGCCAGGTGGGGCGGCTCCGCCCGGTAGAAACCGGCTCCGGTGCGCACGCCCGGAGCGCCCACCTGGACGTAGAAGCCCGTCGACGGACCCGCGGACACGAACGCGCCCTGGTGGGTCTTGTACGGCGTCTTGTCCTTCGCGAAGCGGACGTCGCGGTACGGGCGGAACACCTTGGCCGGCCCGAACTCCTCCTCCAGCCCCGCGACGAGTGCCCGCATCGGAGCGGCCACCGAGGCGTCGTAGACGTGCCGGTGCTCCTCCCAGAAGGCCTTCGTGTTGTCGAGCTCGAGGTCGTCGTAGAAGTCGAGCGCCGCCTCGGGGAAGCCGTCGAAGCGTTCCATCGGACCAGCGTGGCACGGCCCACGGGAGATGGCCGACAGGGGTGCTCCCTCGAGAGCACCGGGTCCCATCTGTCTAGGTAAGCCTGTCCGGCTGGGACCGGCAGCGCGTCGTCGCCGAGCCCGACGTCCGCAACGAGCGTTCCCTGCGCCGGATGGAGCGCTCCTGGAGCGTCCCGACTGACCTGGCCGGTGGGTTGTGCGCGGACTCGTTCAGCCCACCGACCGCGGGATCTCGCGGGTGAGCAGGTTCGACAGCTCCTCGACGCCGACCTCCAGCAGGTGGGCGTCGGGGCCGAGCTCGCGGGAGCCGGTGACCGGGCCCTCCATCAGGACGCGGGCGGTGCCGTCGGTGACGTCGACGACCCGACCCGGCACGCCGTCCTGCACGACGAGCGCCACCCGCTCGTACGTCTCGCACTCCTCGAGCGGGACGGTCCGGCGCGAGACGCGCGTCTTGGTCCACTCGAACCCCTCGGGCGGGTCTTCGCCCTCGGCCGACCGCGCCACGAGGTGCAGCCCGTCGACGCCCGCCTCGAGCGCCGCGACGACGTCGAGGTCGCGCCACCGCGCCCGCAGCCCGACCTCGCTCGCCGGCCACACCGGGCCGCGCATGTTGCGCCACCCGAACGCCGGGGTGTCGTACCAGGAGATGAGGTGGCGGCTGCCGTCGGCCTCCATCCTCCAGTAGGACGTGCCTGACGGCGCCCGCGTGGGCGCGAGCACGCCGTCGCGGACGTCGAGCACGGGGAGGTCGTCCGGCAGCAGCAGGAAGTCGACGAACCGTCCGACGGCCGCGCCCGTCGCATCCGTCTGCGGATCCGGGTGGCCGAGCGCGGCGCGCGCGACGTCGGCGTCGGCGAACGTCGCCTCGGCCTCGGGCAGGACCCGTCCGGAGACGACGTCCCACCCCTGGAGCAGGATGCCGGTGGTCTGCGCCGGGGTCAGCAGCAGGAACCAGCTCACGGGACGAGCAGCACCTTGCCCGTGGCGCGGCGCTCGTCGATCGTGAGGAGCGCGTCGGTGACCTCCTCCATCGGGAACGTCGCCCCGATCGGCGGGGTGAGGGCGCCGGAGGCGACGTGCGGCTCGATGGCCGCCCACTCCTTGGCGAAGTGGCCGGGCCGCTTCATGGCGTAGGCACCCCAGCCGACACCGACGACGCTGATGTTGTTGAGCAGCAGGCGGTTGACCTTGACCTCGGGGATCTGGCCGGCGGTGAAGCCGATGACGAGCAGGCGACCGTCGTCCTTGAGGGCGCGCAGGGAGTCGGTGAACCGGTCGCCGCCGACCGGGTCGACGACGACGTCGACCTTGCCGGACTCCTTGACCGCGTCGAGGAAGCCGTCGGCGAGGACGAACTCGTCGGCACCGGCGTCGAGGGCGACGGCGCCCTTCTCGGCGGTGGAGGTGACGGCGACGACGCGACCGGCACCGAACGCCTTGGCGACCTGGATGGCGGAGGTGCCGATGCCGCCGGCGGCGCCGTGGACGAGGACGGTCTCGCCCTCGGCCATGCGCCCGCGCTCGACGAGGGCGAAGTAGGAGGTGAGGTAGTTGAACGGCAGTGCTGCACCGGCCTCGAAGGAGACGTCGTCGGGCAGACGGAACACGGTGCTGTGGTGAGCGACGGTGAGCTCGGCGAGTCCTCCGAGCAGCGGCAGCGCACAGACGCGGTCACCCTCGGCGAGACCGGACTCGGCCGGGGCGGAGACGACCTCGCCGGCGACCTCGGCACCGGGGACGAACGGCAGGTCGGGCTTGAGCTGGTAGAGCCCACGCGACTGCAGGACCTCCGGGAAGGCCACGCCGGCGGCCCTCACGCGGATGAGGACCTGGTCGTCGCCGGGGACGGGGTCGGGGACGTCGTGGACGTCGACGGCCTGGGGCCCGTCGAGGGAGGTGATCTGCACGGCACGCATGGCCCGACCCTAGGCCCGGGCCGCGCCGGTAAGCAAGCGCTTAGCGGAGACGGGGCCGGTCTCAGGCGGCCTTCTGCCAGGCGAAGTCGTCGGTCTCGACCTTGCGGGTCCGCCACCAGTAGCGGAACGTGAACCCGGGCCAGATGGTGCGGTTCTTGCCCTTGCTGTCGAGGTACCAGCTGGTGCAGCCGCCCTGGCTCCACACGCCCTTCTCGACCTTGGCCTGCAGCTCGTCGTTGAACTCGCGCTGAGCCTGCGGGGTGGGCTCGACGGCCTCCGCGCCGCGCTCGTCCATCACCTCGAGCATCCGGATGATCCACTTCGTCTGCTGCTCGATCATGAAGACGACGGAGTTGTGGCCGAGCGCGGTGTTCGGGCCGAGCATGAAGAAGAAGTTCGGGAAGTGCGTGACGGTGATGCCGAGGTAGGTCTCGATGCCCTCGGCGTCGAAGTGCTTGGACAGGTCACGACCACCCTTGCCGGTGACGTGCACCCACTCGAACGCGTCGGTCACGTGGAAGCCGGTGCCGTAGATGATCACGTCGGCCTCGCGGAACGTGCCGTCCTTGGCGCGGATGCCCTCGGGGGTCACCTCGGCGATCCCGTCGGTGACGAGCTCGACGTTGTCGCGGTTGTAGACCGGGATGTAGTTGTCGGTCTTGAGCACCCGCTTGCAGCCGAGGCGGTAGTCGGGGACGAGCTTCTCGGCGACGGCCGGGTCGTCGACGGTGCGCCGGATGTAGTCGGAGACGCGCTTCTCGACGAGCTTGGTGACGTTCTGCGCCGGGCCGGTGAAGCCGACCTGCTGCGCCTCGTTGAACCAGTAGAGCGCGTTGCGGTAGGCGCGGGTGGCGCCGGGAACCTTGCGCAGGACCGACGCCTTGCGGCCCTCGATGTCGTGGTTGTGCTTGGGCACGACCCAGGGCGCCGTCCGCTGGTAGACGTCGAGCTGGGCGACGTCGCCGACGATCTGGGGGATGAACTGGATGGCGCTGGCGCCGGTGCCGACGACCGCGACGCGCTTGCCGGTGAGGTCGACGTCGTGGTCCCACTGCGCGGAGTGGAACCGGGGGCCGGCGAACGACTCCGCGCCCTCGAGCGTCGGGATGTTGGGGATGTGCAGGCCGCCGATGCCGGAGACGAGGATGCGGGTCTCGTACGTCTCCTTGGAGGTGGTGACCGTCCAGCGGAGCGTGTGCTCGTCCCACGTGGCTCCCGTCATCTCGGTGCCGAAGTGGATGAGGTCGTACAGGCCGTGCTTGGCCGCGACCTTGCGCATGTAGTCGTGGATCTCCGGCTGCGCGGAGTACTCGCGGCTCCATCCCGGGTTGAGGTCCCAGGAGAAGGAGTACATGTGGCTCTGGATGTCGCACTCGGCGCCCGGATAGGTGTTGTCGCGCCAGGTGCCGCCGACGTCGTCGGCCTTCTCGATGACGACGACGTCGTTGCGGCCGGCCTCGCGGAGCTTCACGGCCATGCCGAGCCCGGAGAAGCCGCTGCCGACGATGAGGATGTCAGTGGAGATCACGTTCGGATACTATCGGTATGCGAATCGTGTGCCAAGGTGTCGTGACCCACGGAAGGGGGCCGCCAGTGAGCATGGAGTCCGAGCGTCTCACCCGCGCCGAACGCCAGGCCCGGACGCGCGAGCGCCTCATCGAGGTGGCCCGTGACCTCTTCCTGGACGTCGGGTACAACGCCACGTCGCTCGACAAGGTCGCCGTGGCGGCCGGGTTCTCCAAGGGCGCGGTCTACTCCAACTTCGCCGGCAAGGAAGAGCTCTGCATGGCGGTGCTCGACACCATCCACGAGGAGCAGATCGAGGGCGTCGTGGCCGCCTTCACCATCGACGCCGACATCGACGGCCGGATCGACGCCTTCGCGCAGTGGGCGCGCGAGAAGCTCGGCCACCCGCGCTGGACGGCGCTGGAGGTGGAGTTCGCGGCGATCGCGCGGACGAGCCCGTGGGTCGCCGAGGAGCTCGTCAAGCGCCACCGCATGCTCGTCGACGCCGCGGGCGTCCTGATCGAGAAGGTCACCACCGACGCCGGGATCGTGATCGACATCGAGGCGCGCAAGGCGGCCACGGCCCTGCTGAGCCTCGGCATCGGGCTCGGTGCCATGCGCTCGCTCGACCCCGAGCTCGACGTCGACGTCTTCGCCGAGACGATGCGAGCCCTCCTGCGCGGCACGTCGCGGTCCTGACGGTCGTCGCGTGGACGGGGAGTCGATCGTCCACGTCGACCCTGCAGATCCTCGGTCCCCGGGCTCAGTAGCCGCCGTTGTCCTTGAAGCGGTCGAAGCTGCGCTGGATCTCGGCCTCGGCCTCGGCGCGACCCGTCCACGTCGACCCCTCGACGGACTTGCCGGGCTCGAGGTCCTTGTAGACGGTGAAGAAGTGCTCGATCTCGAGCCGGTCGAACTCCGCGACGTGGTGGATGTCGCGCAGGTGCTCCTGTCGCGGATCGGTGGCAGGGACGCACAGGACCTTGTCGTCGCCACCGGCCTCGTCGGTCATGCGGAACATGCCGATGGCCCGGCACGTGATGACACAGCCGGGGAACGTGGGCGAGGGCAGGAGGACGAGCGCGTCGAGCGGGTCGCCGTCGAGCCCGAGGCTGTCGTCGATGAACCCGTAGTCGGCCGGGTACTGCGTGGAGGTGAAGAGGGTGCGGTCGAGGCGGATGCGGTGCGAGGAGTGGTCGACCTCGTACTTGTTGCGCTCGCCCTTCGGGATCTCCACGGTCACATCGAAAATCACGGGTTCGGGCCTTCCAGCTGTCGTCGACGGGTGCCCCTAGTCTGACCCATGTGAGTCAGAGCCGAGCACGGAGGTCCGGGCGCCGTGCCGCGGTCCTCCTCCTGGCCGCGGTGCTCCTGCTGGTGCTGGCAGGAGTGGGCACGGCCGCGGCGTGGACCACCGGCCGGCTCAACACCCTCGTGTGCGGCGGGCCCTGCGGTCCGGAGGCGGTGGCCGACCCGCTCGCCCTGGACCGGTCCGCGACCGTCAGCACGGTGCGACCCGACGAGCCCGTCGCGGGTGGACTGGACCCCGCAGCGGTGGCGGCCGCCGTCGACGGTCCGCTCGCTGCCGACGCCCTCGGGGGACGTGTCGCGATCTCCGTCGTCGACCCCGTCTCCGGCGAGGAGGTGCTGCGCACCGGACCCGACGCGCTGGTCCCGGCGTCGACGACCAAGGTGCTCACCGCCGCCGCAGCGCTCGCCGTCCTGGACCCCCAGCGACGGTTCGAGACCACCGTCGAGCGCGACGGCGACCGCGTGGTCCTCGTGGGGGGCGGCGATCCCTATCTGGCCCGGGAGCCGGAGGAGGACGACCGGATCGCGCGGGCCGACGTCCGGACCCTCGCCGAGCGCACCGCCGTCGCACTGCGCGAGGCCGGTGTCGGGCAGGTCTCCGTCGGGTACGACGCGTCGCTGTTCACCGGACCGGTCGGCAGCGCGGGCTGGGAGGAGTCCTACCTGCGCAACCAGGTCGTCACTCCCGTCACGGCCCTGTGGGTCGACCGCGGCATCCGTGACGGGCGTCGCACCTCCGACCCGGCTCGGGAGGCGGCAGGTGCGTTCGCCCAGGGCCTGCAGGCTGAGGGCATCGACCTCGTGGGACGGATCGCCGAGGTGAGCGCTCCGGGGACCACGCCCGTCGCGAGGGTCGAGGGGCCGACGGTCGCCCAAGCGGTGGAGGCGCTCACCGCGTCGAGCAGCAACGAGGCGAGCGAGGTGATGGCCCGCCACGTGGCGATCGCGGAGGGGGAGCCGGCGACCTTCGAGGGTGCGGCGAGGGCGATCGCGTCCGCCCTCTCCGCCGCCGACGTCCCGATCGACGGGCTGCGCCTGGACGACGGCAGCGGCCTGGCACGCTCCAACCGGATCGACCCGACGACGCTGTCGACCGTCCTCGCCCGTGCCGCCGGTGGCCGCGACTGGCCGCAGCTGCTCACCGGTCTGCCGATCGGCGGCTTCACCGGCACCCTCGATGACCGGTTCGAGGACTCGGCGGCCGCCGGTGCGGGTGTGGTCCGCGCCAAGACCGGCACGCTCACCGGGGTCCACTCGCTCGCCGGGTACACGCTCGACGCCCGCGGCGTCCCCGTCGTCTTCGCGGTGCTCGCCGATGACACCGAGGGGATCAACCCGTTCGAGACCCAGGCCGCCCTCGACCGGGTCGCCGCCGCCCTGGCGTCGTGCACCTGCGGGTAGGTCAGAAGTACGACGGTGTAGTTCGATCATTCCCGTGGCGGGTGTGACGCGTGGGACTCACACTGGGTCTGGCCGCAGGGAGAGCGGCCCGTTTCCAAGGGAGAACCATGCGCAGGATCGTCGCTGTCGCCGTTGCCGTCGTCGTCTGCTCGGCGACCTTCACGGCACCGAGCCAGGCCGCCCCACCCCGTCCGACCCCGTTCCCGTCGAAGCCCACGGGTCTGCCGGTGCCGGGGTCGATGGGTGCCCTCGACCCCGTCCCGACGTACACGCCGCAGAACGCCTGCCAGCCGGGGACGCCGAAGGGGGTTGCCGACCTGCGCGCCCTCGTCATGAAGACCTACGGCGTCGGCGGGATCGGCAACACCGCGCGCACCTGCGCCGAGGGGACGTCCGAGCACTCCGACGGGCGCGCCTGGGACTGGATGGTCGACGTGAACAAGCCGAAGGAGCGTGCCGCGGCCGCGGACTTCCTCGCGTGGCTGACCCGCAACGACGGCGAGATGGCTCGACGCCTCGGCATCATGTACGTCATCTACAACAAGATGATCTGGGCGTCCTACCGCTCGAAGGACGGGTGGCGACCCAGCTCGGGCCACGCCGACCACATCCACATCTCGTTCTCCTGGAACGGCGCCCGCGGCAACACCTCGTGGTGGAAGGGCGCACCGCAGCCGGTCGACTACGGGCCGTGCCAGCGCTTCGCGAACCAGCCGTCGGCGGTCGACACCAGGGTCAACCGCACCCGGTGCCCGGCGGTGAGCCCGCTGATGAAGAGCACGACGATGCCGACGCTCGAGTACGGCCATCGCCACTCGGCCGTCGCCACGGCCCAGCGATTGCTCGGGCGTGCCGAGACGGGAACCTTCGACCTCGGGCTCCGGTCGGCGCTCATCACCTGGCAGCGCGCCAACAACCTGCCCAAGACCGGGGCGCTGGACCAGCCGACGTGGGCGATCCTGAGGACGTCGACGGTGCGCACGAACGTCGCCAAGGAGTACACCCCGGCGTCGGCGCGCGCGTTCGGGGCGAAGAACTACGCCGGACTGTCGATGAGGAGCCTCGACACCGGCCGGCACGTGCTCGTGCTCCAGCGTGCGCTGGGCCTGCCGCTGAAGCAGGTGACGGGCTACTTCGGGGCGCCGACGACCGCCGCCGTCAAGGCCAGGCAGAAGCAGCTCGGACGACCGGCCACGGGCGTCTGGACCGGCGCCGACTGGCGGGCGCTCGTCGGTTCCTGATCCGACTTGCGAGCCGTCCTCGCGGTGCCAGGCTGGACAGAGCGGCCGACCCACGGTCGCGGACGACCGAGGAGGACCACATGAGCGAGACGACTCCCGAAGGACCCGCCGACGGCGGAGCCGAGGGCACGCCGGGCGTGCAGGACGGTGGCGCCGACGGTGGTGCCGAGGGTCCCGCCGACGGTGGTGCCGAGGGTACGCCGGGCGTGCAGGACGGCGGCGCCGACGGTGGCGCGGACGGTTCCGTCTGAGCCGTGACGCTCTCAGCCGTTCCTCGTGCCACCGGTCCCGACGACACGCTCGTCGGGGCCGGTGGCACGGCGCTGTCCCGGCTCGTCGCCGACCCCGACCGCTTCGCACGGGAGGACTTCGGACGACGGGCGGTCCTGACGCCCGCCGGCGACCTCCCAGGCGGCTTCTCCGACCTCTTCGGGGAGGCGGCGGTCGACGAGCTGATCGCCGGTCGGGGACTGCGCACGCCGTTCCTGCGCGTGGCGAAGGACGGCAGCACCCTCCCTGCCTCGGCGTTCACCTCCGGAGGGGGTGTGGGGGCAGGCATCGCCGACCAGCTGGACGACACCCGGCTGACCCAGCTCTTCGCCTCGGGGGCGACGCTCGTGCTCCAGGCGCTGCACCGCACGTGGGCGCCCGTCGGCTCGTTCGCCGGCGACCTCGCCGCGGAGCTGGGCCACCCCGTCCAGGTCAACGCCTACGTCACCCCGCCGCAGTCGCGCGGGTTCGACGACCACTACGACGTGCACGACGTGTTCGTCCTGCAGATCTCCGGCGAGAAGCGCTGGCGCATCCACGAGCCGGTCCATCCGTCGCCGCTGCGCGACCAGCCGTGGACGGACCGGCGCGACGACGTCGCGGCCGCGGCGCGCACCGAGCCGACGATCGACGAGGTGCTGCGCCCGGGCGACTGCCTGTACCTCCCGCGCGGCTACCTGCACGCCGCCACGGCCCTGGGTGACGTCAGCACCCACCTGACCTTCGGCGTCCACACCTGGACCCGCCGCCAGCTGGCACGCGATCTGCTCGAGGTCGCGCTCGCCGACCTGGCGGCGGACGAGCAGGTCCGAGCCTCGTTGCCGTTCGGCGTCGACGTCGCCGACGAGGCGGACCTCGGTGCCGACCTCGCACTGGTGCGCGAGCGGCTGCACGCAGCGATCGACGCGGTGGACGACGCGACCATCGCCGCGCGGATGTCGCCGCGGGTGGACGCCTCGGCGCGCGCGAGCGGTGTCGGCCCCCTCGCCCAGCTCCGGGCCGCCCAGGACGTCGGGGGAGCATCGTCTCGCCTCGAGCTCCGCGAGCACCTGCGTGCGCGGATCGAGGGCTCGAGGCTCGTGACGCGTGCCGGCGCCGTCGACCTCGACGAGCACTCGGTCGAGCCCGTGCGCGTGCTGCTGGAGACGGGCGTCCTGTCCATCCCCGCCGCCGACGAGCGCTTCGCCGACCTCGCTCGGGAGCTCCTCGCCGCGGGCGTCGTCCGGTCGGTCTGAGTGGGCGACGCGTCCGCGCCTCTGTGCGCCGAGTCCGCCCGCGACCGGGGTGACCCGATCGTCGGCACCGCGCTGCACCTGAGCCGGCTGCTGCTCATCGAGCACCCCGGCCCGTGGCCCTTCCACGCGCTGGAGTCCGAGGGCGTCGTCGACGTCGTGCCGGCGCTGGTCGAGGCCACACGAGCGGCGGAGGGTCGGACCTTCCTGATCCGGCGGACGGGACGGCGCGAGCCGACGGAGCGTCGCGCCTGGGCCGTGGTCGACGTCGACGCCGGACGGATCCGCTGGGGGACCTGGACCGAGCCGTCCGACCTCGTCGCCACGGCCGTGCCGACCCTTGCCGCCTCGAGCGAGGACTGGACGAGCGAGCCGGCCTTCCTCGTGTGCGCCCACGGGCGGCACGACACGTGCTGCGCCGTGCGGGGGCGGCCCGTCGCGGCGGCCCTCGCCGAGCGGTGGCCCGACGCGACGTGGGAGAGCAGCCACGTCGGTGGCGACCGCTTCGCGCCGAACGTGGTCATCGTGCCCGACGGCACCTACTACGGCGCTCTGGAGGAGGAGTCGGTCGTCGACGTCATCGGCGACCACCTCGCCGGCCGGGTCCGCGCCGAGTACGTGCGAGGCTCCAGCGCGCTGCCGCCTGTCGCCCAGGCCGTCGCCGTCGCCGGGCTTCGGCGGTGGGGTCCCGCTGCGCCGCGCTCGGTCATCGGGCACGACTGCCGGCAGCTGGACGACCGGACCTGGCAGGTGCGACTGACCGCGACCGTCCCGCTGCCGGCCGTGTTCGAGGCGACCGTCTCGGCCGTCGCCGCACCCGCCGCCGTGCTCACCTGTCGCGCACCGAGGGCCACGTCGGCCAGACGCTTCGAGGTCAGCGCGCTGCGGGCGGTCGAAGCACCTTCTGCACCCGTCGGTTGAGCAGACGCATCGCGGCGTCGTAGAGCGGTGGAGCGTAGCGCTGCGCCAGGTGGCCGGCGGCGATGTCACGCGACGTGAGCACCAGGTAGCGACCCCGTCGCATGCCGCGCACGATGCACGCGGCGACGTGCTCAGGACTCACCGCGTGCCGCTCGAACCGCTCGACGAGCGAGGCGACGTCGGGTCGGTCGCGGTCGACGCCGACGATGTCGACGGTGCCGACCAGGGGCGTGCGGACCGCACCCGGACACACGAGCGTGACGCCGATCCGGTGCTGCTCGAGGTCGAACCGCAGCACCTCGCTCACGCCGCGCAGCCCGAACTTCGCCGCGCTGTACGGGGCGTGCAGGGGAAGTCCCAGGAGGCCGGCGGCCGACGAGACGTTGACGACGTGGCCGCCGTCGCCGGCCTCGATCATCGACGGGACGAACGCCGAGAGCACGTGGATCGGACCCATGAGGTCGACGTCGACGGTGCGCTGCCAGTGCTCGGGGGAGAGGTCCTCGAGGCGTCCCCACGTCGAGATCCCAGCGACGTTCGCGACCACGCCGACGGGTCCGACCCGCTCGTGCACGGCGGCTGCGAACGCGTCGACGGCGGCACGGTCGGCGACGTCGAGGGCTGCGTGGTGCGCGACGTCGCCACCGGCGTCCCGGAGCTCGGCGACGGCCCGATCCAGGCCCTCGGCCGCCACGTCGGTGAGGACGAGCCGCGAGCCCTCGGCGGCGAGCGACCTCGCGAGTGCCAGGCCGATGCCGCTCGCGGCACCCGTCACGAGCACGGTGCGGCCGGTCGGGTCGGTGCGGATGCGGGACATGAGCCTCCTCGGGTCCACCGAACCTACCAGCGGTCGTCGGTCGGCAGGCGTGTCGATGCGGTCGTGTGTCGGTCCTCGGCTCTAGGGTCGACGCAGGTTCAGGAGGTGCCGTGAGGCCCAACAGGTTCGACGGTCTGTGCGCGACGTGCGAGGAGCACGTGCTTGCCGGTGACGGTGCGTTGACCGGTCGCCCCGGCCGCTGGCGCACCTGGTGCCTCGCCTGCTCGCCGCGACCGCCCGCGCGGGGGGCTCACAGCGGCTGGCACCACGGCCCGCTCGCGGCGCTCGACTTCGAGACCACCGGCGTGGACCCCTTCGTCGACCGCGTCGTCTCCTACGCGCTGCTCGACGAGCCGGGCTTCGAGATCACCGGGCTCGTGAACCCCGGCGTGCCGATCCCGCCGGGCGCCGGTGCGGTGCACGGCATCACCGACGTCATGGTGGCGGGCGCCCCGGCCGCACCCGAGGCGATCGGGGTCGTCCTCGACTGGGTCGGCACGCTCGTCGAGCGTCGGGTGCCGCTCGTGGTCTTCAACGCCGGCTACGACCTCACGATGCTGCGCACCGAGGCCCGTCGCCACCACCTCGACGAGCCCGACTGGGAGCGTCTGCTGGTGGTCGACCCGCTCGTCCTCGACTGGGGCATCGAGGCCGGGGAGCTCGGTGCGCGCCGTCTCGGCGACGTGGCCGCCTACTACGGCGTCCCGCTGGAGGGGGCGCACGACGCCGCCGTCGACGCTCGTGCGGCGCGTGCGGTGGCGATCGAGCAGGCGGCGTGCCACGTCCACGTCGGCTCGGCCGACCTCGACGCGCTCATGGGACGGCAGCGCGAGTGGTACGCCCACCGCGCCGAGGACTGGAACGCCTACGCCCGTCGCGCGGGACGAGACCTGGACGACCCCGCCGGGTGGCCCCTGGCCGGCTGAGTCCTTCGGCCGAGCGTCAGCCGGCGGAGGCGATCCGCGCACGGACGGCCTCGACCACGGCGTGGGGTGCCTGCTCGGGGATCCAGTGCGTGACGCCCTCGAGCACGACGTAGCGGTAGTCGGCGTCGACGTGGTCGCCGCAGGCGTCCGCGCCGGCCCGCCCGATCGCGGAGTCACGGTCGCTCCACACGAACGTGGTCGGCACGCGGACCGGGGGCAGGTCACCGAGCGCCGGGGTCATCGCGCCGTACCAGTGCAGGGCCGCGCGCATCGCACCCGGCTCGCTCAGGTGCCGCACGTACGTCTCGACCTGCTCCTCGGGCACGGCACCGTCGTACATGGCGCGCAGGCGCGCGGCCTCGTCCTCGAGAAGGAGGTCGGCGGCCCGGTCCTGTCGGAACAGCCCGATGTACGAGGCTCGCTGCTGGGCGTCGGAGTCCTCGCGCAGAGCCCGGTTGTAGGCCGCGAGGTGCGGGACGGAGAACGCGGTCAGGGAGTGCAGACGCTCGGGGTGGTGAGCGGCGAGCACCCACGCCACGGAGGCCCCCCAGTCGTGACCGACGAGGTGGAACCGGTCCACGCCGAGGGCGTCGGCGATCGCGAGGACGTCGTCCACGAGATGCTCGACGGCGTAGGCCTCCACGCCGTCGGGACGTGCACCCGGTGAGTAGCCGCGCTGGTCCGGCGCGATGACTCGGTGTCCGTCGTCGACCAGCGCGGGGACGACCTCGCCCCACGTGGCGGACGTCTCGGGGAAGCCGTGCAGGAGCACGACGGGCACCCCGTCGTCAGGGCCGGCCACGCGGACGTCGAAGGTCAGGGCGTTGGCATCGACGCGGTGGACGGACGGCAGGGTCATCGGACGGTCTCCTCGGGAGCGGGACGGGCGTTCTCAGTCGGTCGGTGCCCCGATGCGACGCAGCGCCTCGCGATCGAGCGCGTCACCGGTGGCGACGTCGGGTGCGGTCCCACCGCGGTCGGCGGGGACCCACCACAGGTCGGCGTCGTCGCGTGGCTGGTCGGGATAGCTGTCGACCGCCTCGTCCAGGAGTCGCTCCATGGCCGTGCGCAAGCGAGCGGTGAGGGTGACGGAACTGTCCTCGGGTGTGGGGACGATGGGATCGCCGACGAGCACGGTCACCGCGACGCCCCGGCGCAGGCTGGGCCGGCGATCGACGGTCGCGACCCGGTGCCCACCCCACAGGATGCACGGGACGAGGGGGACGTCGGCGGCCTGCGCCAGGGCGGCGGCTCCTGGCTTGAGCCGCTTGATCCGGAACGACCGGCTGATCGTCGCCTCGGGGAAGACTCCCATGAGCTCGCCGCCGCCCAAGGCACGGCGTGCCTGGCGGAACGCGCTCGCGCCGCTGTGACGGTCGACCGGGACGTGGCGCATGGAGCGCATGAGCCAGCCGACGACGGGCAGCTCGAAGACCGAGGCCTTGCTCATGAACCGCACCAGCCGTCCACGCTCGCGCGCTGCGTACCCGACGAGCGCGAAGTCCAGGTAGCTCGTGTGGTTGATGGCCAGGACCGCTCCGCCGGTGGTGGGCAGGTGGTGCTCGCCGTGGACGCGGATGCGCAGCCCGAGCAGGGCGAACACGCCGGCGAAGCACCGCACCACCGTGCGGTAGACGACGTCCCCCCTCACGCCGCACTGCTCCTCGCCGCAGCGGTGTGGTCCCCACGGTCGGGGTCGGGCTGGCGGCGCAGCAGGCCGGCGGTGATGAGGGCGATGGCCGCGGCGTAGAGGACCATGATCGCCAGCCGGGTCGCTGCGGCGTCCGGAGGGATCTGCTCGGTGACGCCGAGGATGATGATGGCGTCGGAGACGAGGAACGCCAGGCCACCGGCACCGGTGACACGACCGATCGCGGCCGAGGTCGCTGCGGTGGCGACGAGCAGGGCGGCGTAGAAGGGGACGGGCACCACGAGGTCTGCCGGCAGGTCGGTCCAGATCCATGCGACGAGGAGGCCGCCGGCCACGACGTAGGCGATCGCGAGCCAGGGTGCCGCTCGCAGTCGGCGTGCCGCGCCGAGCCGCACGAGGTGCGTGACGAGGATGACGTGGGCGATCGCGAACGCCGCCATGCCCGCGACGAACCACCCGTCGATCTCCAGGAAGAGGTCGCCGAGCAGGCAGAACGTCAGGAAGGCGACGAGGGCGCGCGGACCGTCGGCGCTCGCGGTCCAGCCGATGAGCACGGGTGCCAGCAGGCACTTGGTGACGCTGTCCCACGGGGAGAGGTCGAGCCCGAGCAGCACGAGGTGGACGGTGGTCACGGCTGCGAAGGCCCAGACCCATGGCGAGGCGCGCATGTGCTGACGGTAGCGGGTCCGACGACCAGTACTGTAGGAGTAGTTCTGGTACCCAAGACCGTCGAGACCCACCGAGGAGCGCGCGTGACCGTCGACCGTCTGATGCCCACCGAGGAGGCGGCTGACCTCCTCGAGCTCACGAGGACGATCGTCGAGGCCGAGCTCAGGCCGCGAGTCGACGAGGCGGAGGCCACCGCGGCCTTCCCGCGCGAGGTCTTCGCGACCCTGGGTCGAGCGGGTCTGCTCGGTCTGCCCTACCCGGAGGAGGTCGGTGGCGGCGGCCAGCCCTACGAGGTCTACCTCCAGGTGGTGGAGGAGATCGCTCGCGTCTGGGCGAGCGTCGGCGTCGGCGTGAGCGTGCACGCCCTCAGCTGCTTCGGGCTGTTCACCCGCGGCACACCGCAACAGCAGCAGTGGCTGCCCGACATGCTCGGCGGCGCCCAGCTCGGCGCCTACTGCCTCTCCGAGGCGCACGCCGGCTCCGACCCCGCCGCCATGCGCACCCGGGCCGTCCGCGAGGGGGACGAGTACGTCATCAAGGGCGCCAAGGCGTGGACCACCCACGGTGGACAGGCCGACTTCTACAAGGTCATGGCTCGCACCAGCGACGACGGCGCTGCCGGCATCAGCTGCTTCCTCGTGCCTGCCGACACGCCCGGCCTGAGTGCCGACCACCCCGAGCAGAAGATGGGCCTGATGGGCTCGACGACGGCCACGATGCTCTTCGACGACGTGCGCGTGCCGGTCGAGCGACGCCTCGGCGAGGAGGGCGAGGGCCTGTCCATCGCGCTCGCCGGGCTCGACGCGGGCCGTCTCGGTATCGCCGCCGTGGCCGTCGGCGTCGCGCAGGGCGCCCTCGAGGCGGCCGTCGCCTACGCCAAGGAGCGCGAGGCGTTCGGCCGTGCCGTCATCGACCATCAGGGACTCGGCTTCCTGCTGGCCGACATGGCCGCTGCCGTCGACTCCGCCCGCGCCACCTACCTGCACGCCGCACGCCTCAAGGACGCCGGCAGGCCCTATGGTCGAGCTGCGTCGGTGGCCAAGCTCGTCGCCACCGACAACGCCATGAAGGTCACCACCGACGCCGTCCAGGTGCTCGGCGGTGCCGGCTACACCAAGGACTTCCCGGTCGAGCGCTACATGCGCGAGACGAAGGTGATGCAGATCTTCGAGGGAACCAACCAGATCCAACGTCTCGTCATCAGCCGCCACCTCAGGTAGGAGTCACCCCATGCAGCTCACGGACACCTCGGCCCTCGTCACGGGCGGAGCCTCCGGGCTCGGCGCCGCGACGGCGCGGGCCCTCGCCGACGGCGGTGCGCAGGTCGTCGCCGTCGACCTCGGGTCTGCCATCGCCGACGCACCCCCGGTCGACGGCGTCAGCTACGTCGCCGCCGACGTCACCGACGAGCAGGAGGTGCGTCACGCCGTCGGCGTGGCCGCCGACCTCGCCCCGCTGCGCACCGTGGTCAGCTGTGCCGGCATCGGACCGTCGGCCCGCGTCCTCGGCCGCAGGGGCGTCCACGACCTCGGCCTGTTCGCCAAGGTCGTGCAGGTCAATCTCGTCGGCACGTTCACCGTGATGGCGCTGGCGTCGGAGGCGATCGCGCAGACCGCGCCTGACGAGCACGGGCAGCGCGGAGTCGTCGTCAACACCGCCTCGATCGCGGCCTTCGACGGACAGATCGGGCAGGTGGCCTACTCCTCGTCCAAGGGCGGCGTCGTGGGGATGATGCTGCCGGCCGCGCGTGACCTCGCGCAGCACGGCATCCGGGTCAACACGATCGCCCCCGGCATCGTCGACACCCCGATGCTGGCGACGGTCGGCGAGGAGGTTCGCGCCGGGCTGGCGGCGGGCATCCCGTTCCCGCAGCGCCTCGCGCGCCCGGAGGAGTTCGCCCGGCTGGTCACGATGATCGTCGAGCACGACTACCTCAACGCCGAGGTCATCCGGATGGACGGCGCGTTGCGGATGGCTCCCCGATGAGCGAGCGTGAGCGAGTGAACACACGACACCTCGACGCGTCCTCCGTGTACGTTGCGCACTTCTCGACGGCGGTGACGCGATGAGCATCCGGCTGGACGTCACCGACGGCGTCGCGCACCTGGTCTTCGATCGCCCCGAGGCGTCCAACGCCCTCGACCTCGCCGCGGGGGAGGAGTTCGAGCGGGCGCTGCAGCAGGTCGGCGACGACGACTCCGCCCGGGTGCTGCTGGTCAGCGGCAACGGACGGATGTTCAGCAGCGGCGGCGACCTCGCGGCGATGGCCGCAGCGGAGGACCGTCCCGCGTTCGTGCGGGAGCTCGCCGAGGCGGCGCACCGCGGGGTGCGGCTGCTCGACGCGCTCGAGAAGCCCGTCGTCGTGGCCGTGCACGGTGCGGCTGCGGGCATCGGCCTGTCGTTCTGCCTCTCGGCCGACCTCGTCGTCGCGGCCCGGTCGGCGCGTTTCGTCACCGCGTACACGTCGGTGGGGCTCACCCCCGATGGCGGTCAGTCGTGGCTGCTGCCGCGGGCCGTGGGTCTGCAGCGGGCGCTGGAGCTGACGCTCACGCCGCGTCGCCTGACCGCCGAGCAGGCGCAGGACTGGGGCATCGTGACGCGCGTCGTCGACGACGGCGAGCACCTCGAGCAGGCTCGAGCGCTGGCCGAGCAGCTGGCCGCCGGCCCGGCCGAGGCGTTCGGGCGGGCCCGTCGCCTGCTCCGCAGCGCCTGGGACCGGTCCTTCGACGAGCAGCTCGACGCGGAGGCCGTCTCGATCTCGGAGTCCTCGGGCACCCAGGCCTCCCGCGACCTGATCGACGGCTTCCTGAAGCGCTGATCCCTCGGCCAGCCGAGCGGTCCAGGTCTCGGTGGTCGAGTAGCGGGGACGGCGACGAAGGAGCGGGTCCCCGCGTGTCGAGGCCACGTCCGGGCCCACGTCCGGCTCGGTCCGCGGACTCAGCGCAGGCCGGCGGTGAGGAGTCGGGCGAGGTTGCGGTAGGCGTCGGCGTCACCGAGCCCGGTGGCCTCGGTGACGCGTCCGCGGTGGATCCCCTCCATCACGAGGGTCACGACCGCGCCGACGAAGACGGGGTCCACGTCGAGGTCGCCGGCGTCGGCGAGCAGGCTGCGCACCCGGTCGGCGGCGGCCTCGGTGTTGCGCCGGTACACCGCTCCGGCGGACGGGTGCGTGTCGAGGTCGGCGAAGAACCGCGGTGACGCGGCGGACAGCTCGGTGGCGATGGACTCCAGGTACGTGCCGACGCGTTCGACGGGGTCGGCGGTGCGTCGCACCTCCTCCTCGACGCGGTCGGTCGCGCGCCGGAAGAACGCTCGGACGGCGGCGGCGACGATGAGGTCCTTGCTCTCCGCGACGACGTAGAGCGTCGACTTGGAGCACCCGAGCCGCCGGGCCATCTCCTCGACGCTGAGTCGCCCGAAGCCGTCGCGCAGGAGTTCCTCGACGAGCGCGTCGAGCAGCTCCTGACGGCGGCGGTCGGGGGCTCGCACGGGCCGGACGGACATGAGCGTCAGGCTATCGGCCGCGAGCCGCAGCGTCTCACGCCTCGTCGTCGGCCGGCGGACGCCAGCAGACGGCGAGCATCGCCACGGCCCCGAGCATCCCGACGCCGAGCGCACCGATGCCGACCGCCCAGCTGCTGACATCGGTACCGAGGAGCTCGTCGACGGACCACGAGCCGCCGCCGAGCGTGGCCAGGACCGTGAGGGTCGCGACGAGCACCATGACGTACTCGTAGCCCTCGCTGGTGATGAAGAAGCCGTTAGGACGGTGCACGGTGGCGTACGCGGTCACCATGACGCCGATCCCCGCGGCGGCCGCGAACGGGACGAGGAGCCCGGCGATCAGCGCGACGCCGACGGCGATCTCCAGGTACGAGGAGACGGCGGCCTGCAGGCGGGCCGGCCGTAGCCCGATGCTCTCGAACCACCCTGCCGTGCCGTCCAACCCGCCGGGCCCGAATCCGTGGTTCCAGCCGTGCGCGATGAACACCGCGCCCACGACGACGCGGAGCACGAGCACGGCGACGTCGAGATCCATGGGTCCATCATGGTCCATCGGCTCCCCGGGGGCCCATCGGAACCGTCCGATCCGACCGTTCGGCCGGTCCCGCGGACCGGCGGAGGGCATCATGACCCCATGAGAGCCGTCGTCTGCGAGCACCAGAACCTCGAGGTCCGCGAGACCCCGACCCCCGTCCCGGCGAAGGGCCAGGTGCTGCTGAAGGTGCAGCGGACCGGCATCTGCGGGTCCGACCTGCACGCGCGGGTCCACGCCGACGCCGCCGCGGACGTCGCCGCCGAGGTGGGCTACGACGACTTCATGCGTCCCGACACCCCGGTGGTGATGGGCCACGAGTTCGTCGGCGAGGTGGTCGAGTACGGGCCCGGGACCAAGCGTCGGTGGGCGCCAGGGACCTCGGTGGTCGCGCTGCCGCTGCTGCGTCAGCCCGACGGCCTGCACATGACGGGCCTGTCACCGAAGGCCGGCGGCGGGTACGCCGAGTACGTCGCGGTCTCCGAGGCCGTCGCCTTCGAGGTGCCGTCGAACGTCCCGGTCGAGCACGCCGCGATGACCGAGCCGCTCGCCGTCGCCTGGCATGCGGTGCGCAAGGGGGACGTCGGTGCCAAGGACGTCGCCGTCGTCATCGGCTGCGGGCCGATCGGTCTCGCCGTGATCCTGATGCTCAAGGCATCAGGGGTGCGCACGGTGGTGGCCAGCGACCTGTCCGCGGGTCGTCGCGAGCTGGCCCGACGGTGCGGTGCCGACGTGGTGGTGGACCCGTCCTCGGAGTCGCCCTGGGCGCGCTTCGCGTCGGACAAGCGCTACCTGACCAGCGCGGAGGACCTCATGGGTCTCGGCATGACGACGATGGAGCGGCTGCGGGCGGTCTCGATCGTGCCCTGGCAGAGCGTGTTCCGGCTGGGGGAGCGTCTCGGTGCCCGGCCGAGCGGTCCGGTGGTCTTCGAGTGTGTCGGCGTGCCCGGCATCCTCGACTCGATCATCGCCGAGGCCCCGCTGCTGACGAGGATCGTCGTCGTGGGGGTGTGCATGGAGCCGGACTCGTTCCGTCCGGTCATGGCGATCAACAAGGAGGTGGAGCTGCGGTTCGCGTTCTGCTACGACCCGGCCGAGTTCCACGAGACCTTGCAGATGGTCGCGTCGGGAAAGGTCGACCCGAGCCCACTCGTGACGGGGACGGTCGGCCTGGACGGTGTGGCCGACGCGTTCGATGCCCTCGCCGACCCGGAGAGGCACGCCAAGATCCTGGTCGACCCGAGCCGCTGACGGCTCCGCCGCCGTGCTCGCGGACATCGCGGTACCGTCGAGTGGACCCTGCCCGGCTGTGCGAAGATGTTCGGCGACCACGGCCGCAGGATCGCCCCCGCCGATGGATTGAGGGAAGGACGTCCCGTGACGCTGCTGCTGGCCCTCGCGACCATGCTGGTCGCGGTCGTCGTGGCTCGTCCGCTGGCGTACCGGCTCGGGCGCGACGCCGGCTACCCCATGGCGGGGCTCTTCCTGCTCGCGCTCGCCCTGGTGCTGCGCGGAGCGCCGGAGGTGCTGTCCGGTGGCGTGGTGGAGGGCCGGTGGACCTGGATCGCGAGCCTCGACGTCGCGCTGCGGCTGCGGCTCGACGGCCTGAGCCTGATCTTCGCGATCCTGGCCCTCGGCGTCGGCGCGCTCATCATGGCCTACTGCGCCCGGTACCTGAGCGAGCAGTACGACCACGGCCGGCTGTACATGCTGCTCAGCCTGTTCGCCACGGCCATGCTCGGGATGGTCCTGTCGGCCGACATCATCGTCCTGTTCGTGTTCTTCGAGATCACGACGCTGTGCTCGTTCTTCCTCATCGGCGCGCAGGGTCTGCACCAGGCCAAGCCGGCCACGCGGGCCTTCGTCGTCACCGCGTCCGGAGGCCTGGCGCTGCTGGCCGCCGTGCTGCTCCTGTGGCACGTCACCGGCACCACCGACCTCACGGCCATCCTCGCCGACGCCGACCAGGTCACCGACTCGCCGCTCGCGCCGTGGATCGGCGGCCTGGTCATCTACGCCGCGATCACGAAGTCGGCGCAGTTCCCCTTCCACTTCTGGCTGCCCGATGCGATGGTCGCCCTGACGCCCGTGAGTGCCTACCTGCACGCCGCGACGCTCGTCAAGGCCGGCATCTACGTGCTGATGCGCTTCTCCCAGCCGTTCACCGACTTCTGGTGGTGGACGTTCGTCCTGGTGACCATCGGTCTGATCACCACCGTCATCGGTGCGCTCTTCGCGCTGCAGCAGCACGACCTCAAGGCCCTGCTCGCCTACTCGACCGTCAGCCAGCTGGG
Source organism: Aeromicrobium halocynthiae (assembly GCF_039531385.1). NCBI lineage: Bacteria > Bacillati > Actinomycetota > Actinomycetes > Propionibacteriales > Nocardioidaceae > Aeromicrobium > Aeromicrobium halocynthiae. The sequence continues at coordinate 257,524 of NZ_BAAAPY010000002.1, forward strand.
CTGGATCGTCGCCCTGGTGGGCGTCGGCACCCAGGACGCACTGAGCGTCGCAGGATTGCACGCCTTCTCCCACGCCCTGTTCAAGGCCACCCTGTTCATGCTCGTCGGAGTGATCGACCGGGAGGCCGGGAGTCGGGACATCCGCGAGCTCTCCGGCCTGTACCGGGTCATGCCGTTCACGGCGGTCCTCACCGCGATGGCGGCGATGTCGATGGCCGGGCTGCCGCCGTTCCTCGGGTTCGTGTCGAAGGAAGAGAGCTACTACGCGTTCCTCGACCTCCCCGGCACGTGGGGCCTCGTCGTCGGGGGGGTCGCCGTCCTCTCGGCGGCCTTCACCTTCGCCTACAGCGTCCGCCTCGTGTGGGGCGCGTTCGCCGGTCCCACGCAGCAGCGTCGCCTCTACGACGCCGCGCCGAGCTTCCTCGCTCCGGCGGCGGTACCGGCGGTCGTCGGTCTGCTGCTGGGCCTGTTCGTCGCCCAGCTCAACCCGCTGTTCGACCGGTCGGTCCAGGCGACCGTGCTCGCGGAGTCCGCGCGTGCCGACCTGCGCCTGGTCCCCGATCCCTTGACCTCCCCGGCGTTCGCGATGTCGATCGCGACAGTGCTGCTGGGTCTGATGCTGTTCCGGGCCCGCGAGCCCGTCGACCGCGCGCTGCAGCGGCTCGACCTGCGGGTGCGCGGCGTCGACGTCTACGACCGCGCCTACGCGGCCCTGCTGCGCGCGTGCGACCGGGTCGCGGCGCCGGCGCGCTCGGGTGAGCTGGCACCCCACCTGGTGTGGCCGCTGCTCTCGCTCGTCGTGCTCGCGGTCGGCGTCGTCGTGCTCGGCGGGGTCGACGGGGTCGGTCCGCCGGTCTCTCGACCCGAGGACTGGGTCGTCGTCGCGTTGACGGCGCTGGCCGTGCTCGGCCTGTGCCTGAGCCCCTCCCGATTGGGGGCGGTGGTGGTGCTCGGTGTCGTCGGCTTCCTGATTGCGGCCTGGTTCCTGCTGCTCGGCGGTGTCGACCTGGCCCTGACCCAGATGCTCGTGGAGATCCTCACCGTCGCGGTCGCGGTGCTCGTCCTGCAGCGGTTGCCCGCACGGTTCGCGCCGACGCCGAGGACACGGCGGGTGGGTGCGGCGGCGCTGGCCGTCGCGGTGGGACTCGCCGCCGGTGCCGCGACCCTGCTCCTCACGGGGCGCAGCGGGCCCACCGCAGCGGCGCAGTGGTACGTCGAGGAGTCCGAGGACGCCGCCGGCGGCACGAACCTGGTGAACGCGATCCTCGTCGACTTCCGCGGCCTCGACACGTTCGGGGAGATGACGGTGCTGGCCGTGGCGGCGATCGGCCTGCTCGCGTTCCTTCGGGCGGACGCCGCGCCCGACGTGCGGGCGCGGTCCATGGACCTGCCCGGCGACCGCACCGTCATCCGCAGCGCCGCACGGATCCTCGTGCCGGTGATCTGCGCCGTCTCGGCGTGGCTGCTGCTGCGTGGGCACTACGAGCCCGGAGGCGGGTTCGTGGGGGCGCTCGCGGCGGCACTCGCCCTGGTCCTGGCGCGTCTGCCTCGCGGGGCGGACGCGCGGTCGCGCCTCGACCCGGCCGTCCTGCTCACCGCGGGGCTGGTCGTCGCCGTCGCGGCCGGCGCGCTGGGACTGCTCGACGGGTCCTTCCTGCGTCCGCTCACCGGTTCGATCGAGATCCTCGGCCTCGACCTGAGTCTGACCACGTCGCTGATCTTCGACCTCGGGGTCTTCCTGGCCGTCCTCGGTCTGGTCGTCGCGGCCATGGACCGGTTCTCGCGCGGCGCGACCCCTACGGGAGGTGCCATCCGATGAGCGCAGTGGTGCTCGTGACGGTCCTGGTCGCCGGTGGCGTCTACCTGGTGCTGCAGCGCGGGCTCGTCCGCGCGACGCTCGGGTTCGTCCTGATCGGTCATGCCGCCAACGTCATGATCCTCGCCGCGGGCGGGCAGGACGGTCGCGAGCCCGCCTACGTCGGCGAGGGTCGGTCGTCGGCCGGGCTGTCGGACCCCCTCCTGCAGGCCTTCGCCCTCACGGCCATCGTGATCACCTTCGCCCTGACGGTCTACCTGCTCGCGCTTGCCGGGCACGGTGGGGACGACGACGGAGCGCCGAGCGACGTCGAGGAGGAGGCCGCTGATGAGCACTGAGGTCCTGCAGCCGTTGCTGCCCGCCTTCGTCTGGCTGCCGATCCTCGCCGGCGGCATCGCCCTGGCCGTCCGAAGGTCCGTCGTGGCGCAGCGCGCGGTGGCGTTCAGCGCTCACACCGCGATGCTGGTCGGCGCGGTGGTCGGCCTGGTCGCGGTCAGCGGTGGTGACCTCGTGGTCGAACAGGTCTCCGGCTGGGTGCCCGGCGTGTCGATCCCGTTCGTGCTGGACACCTTCGCGGCCCTCATGCTCACCGTGGCCGCCCTGATGGTCCTGGTGTGCAGCGTGTTCGCTGTCCTCACCCACGACGACGTCGACCCCTTCTTCCACCCGCTGGTGCTCGTGCTGTCGGCCGGGGTGCTGGGAGCCTTCCTCACCGGGGACCTGTTCAACCTGTTCGTGATGATCGAGGTGGCGCTCATCCCGTCCTACGTCCTGCTGACGCGCAGCGGGTCGGCGGCGGCGGTCGCAGCAGGACGGATCTACTTCGGCGTGAACCTCCTCGTCTCCGGGGTGCTGCTGTCGGGGATCGGGCTCGTCTACGGCGCGGCGGGCACCGTCAACCTCGCCGAGCTCGCCGGGCGTGCGTCGGACTCGACGGCGGTGGCGCTGGCGGCCGGGGTGGTCCTGCTCGCGCTCGGCGCGAAGGCCGCCCTCGTGCCGGTGCACTCCTGGCTCCCGCGGTCCTACCCGTTCGCATCGGTGGCGGTCACCGCCCTGCTCTCGGGACTGCTGACCAAGATCGGCGTGTACGGCGTCTTCCGCGTCTACGGACTCCTGCACGACGGTCGCGGCCTGGAGACCGTGTGGCTGGTGGTGCTGCTCGCGACGATGGTCGTGGGCGTCCTGGGCGCGCTCGGTGAGTCGACGATGCGCGCGGTGCTGAGCTTCCACATGACGAGCCAGGTCGGGTACATCATGGTGCCGCTGGCCTTCTTCGGACCGCTCGCGATGGCCGCAGGCATCTTCTACATGGTTCATCACATCATCGTGAAGGCCGCGCTGTTCCTCGCCTGCGGAGCCGTCGAGCACCACGCCCGCAGCGGACGGCTGAGCCACCTCGGCGGCTACGCACGACGCGAGCCCTGGCTCGGTCTGGTGTTCATCGTCAGCGCGCTGTCGCTCGTCGGCATCCCCCCGCTGTCGGGGTTCGTCGCCAAGGCGCTGGTGATCCGCGAGTCCCTGTCGGCCGGGTCGTACGTGGCGGCCGCGTTCGCCGTCGTCGTGAGCCTGTTGACGCTGTTGTCGATGCTGAAGATCTGGAACGGGGTGTTCTGGGGGCCCGACCCGGAGTTCGAGCGCGAGGGGCCGCTCGACACCGCAGCGACCGCCCCGGACGTCACCGACCCCTCCTCGGGCAGGCTGCGCCCGGAGTTCGTCACCGCCCGGGTGCAGCGGCCGACGAGGGTGCCGCGTCGACTGATCCTGCCGGCGGCGTTCCTGGCCGCGTGCACGGTGACGATCGGGCTGGGCGCGGAGGTGCTGCTCGAGCTGAGCATGACCGCCGGCGAGGGACTCAGCGACTCGACCGCCTACGTCGAGGCGGTGCTGACGCCGTGACGATCGTGCGCCGACTGCTCCGGTTCCCCGGGTTCGCCGTGTGGTTCGCCTGGCAGATGCTCAGGGCCAACGCCCAGGTCGCGGCTGACCTGCTGACGCCGGGCAGCGCCTCGACGCCCGCGATCGTCGCCTACCGGACGCGTCGGCTCTCGCCCATGGAGCTGACCGCGCTCACGAGCCTCATCACCTTGACGCCTGGGACGTTGACGATCGACGTGGACGTCGACGAGCGGGACGACGACCAGGTGCTGTACGTGCTCGGGCTCTACGCACCCGCGGACGCGCGGGACTTCCATGCCGAGCTCCGTGAGCTCGAGGACCGTCTGCTGCGGGTCGTGCGTCCTGCTCGCGACCTCGTGGCCGAGGAGGAGGGGTGATGGGCGTGTCGCTGCTGGAGGCCTTCGGGTGGGTCGGTCTCGCCGTGTTGGCACTGACCGTCCTGCCGGCGCTGTACCGGGTGGTCCGAGGTCCGGACGAGGCCGACCGTGCGGTCGGTGCGGACCACGTGTTCTTCGTGCTCGTCGGGTCGTTGATGCTGCTGAGCCTGGTCTGGGACCGGGACCTGCTCATCGACCTGGTCGTCGTCGTGACGGTGATCGGCTTCATCTCGGCCCTCGTCCTGGGCCGCTACCTCGGTGCCACGCGGGCCGAGCGTGAGGACGGTGGCGACCGATGAGTCCGGCGGACGTCCTCGGGGCCGTCGCGAGTGTGGTCGCGGCGTCGATGATCGTGGTCGGGGTCGGGCTGTTCGTCGTCGCGGCCGTCGGACTGGTGAGGTTCCCCGACCCGTACACGCGGCTGACGGCCGTGACGAAGTCGGGCACCCTCGGCTTGGTGCTGGTGCTGCTCGCCGTCATGATCGCCGCGCCCGGTGTGCAGAACGGGGTCAAGCTCGCGATGGCGATCGTCCTGCAGCTGCTGACCGCGCCGGTCGGCGGGTTGTCGCTGAGTCGCGGGATCTTCCGCTCGGGTGCCCGGCTGCCGTCGGACCTGCTCTACGACGAGATGACGGACCGGCGCCAGGACGGCTGACGCTCAGGCGGCGGTGTACTCGATGATCATGCGGGCTAAGCCGTCGCCGAGGATCGTGGGTGGTGCTGGGCGGGGGGCGTGCTCGGACGGGGCCGTGTCGATGGTGCGGCCGGAGCGCAGGGTCCACTGCAGGACCCCGTGGCCCTTCATGGAGTGGTGCCGTCGACACAGTGCCCACATGTTCGATCCGTTCGTCGCCCCGGTGGGCCAAGGTTCTCGATGGTCGAGGTCACATCTCTCCGCCGGAACTCGACATCCGGGTGCTCGGCAGACTCCGTCCCTGAACCTGATCGCCTTGGCGAGGGTCTCGGGGGCGAACCTGCCGGCGTAGTCGTGAGCCAAGGTGTCCCCGTGGATCGGGTCGGTGATGATGCGGTGCCAGAAGGTGTCGTCCGCGTCGAGGTCGTCGAGGATCCACGACGCCGGCACCGACCACTCGCCGTCGGAGGACTCGGCGTGGCCGTCGGCGAGTCCGGTGAGGACATCGGCCTGGATCATCACAGCGACGTCGCCACTGATGGTCGGGAGGTCGGTGGTCTCGCCGTGGGTGAGCCACGAGACGAACATGTCGGCCGCACGCTGCGGCAGCGTCCGATCATCGTCCTCGTCGACGGGGGTGCGGGCGGCGCGGTCGAGTCGCTTCATGACCGCGGTCGCCTGGTGGGACGGGAGGTAGGCCGAGAGCCAGGACATGCCGTCGTCCAGGTGCGTCACCTGCACGTACCGGTCGGCCCGAGCCTTCTCTGCTCGGTCCAGGGCCTCCTCCGGTTCCACCCGGGTGAGGAAGCGCTTGACCCAGGCTCGTAGCTCGCTGGTGGTGTGGGTGGTCGCGTAGCGAAGCGCCGCCTCGTCCAGCCGCGCCCAGGACTCCTCCCGCTCGAGTCGGTCCAGGCCGGTGGAGATCTCCCGCACCCGAGCGGCATCGATCCGCCCGTCCAGGAACGCCACCCACGAGACTGGCGCGCGTTCGATCATCCGGTCGGCGATGGCGAGCCGCGCGTTGACCTGTGCCTGCGACAAGCCCATCTCCTGCCCGATCTCCAGAGCGATCATCGATCGCTCGACCAGGGCGCGCATCGGCGAGGCCGACGCCTCGATCCGCGCCACCTCGGCGTCACGGAACCGGACCATCGCGACGTACGACGCAGCCTCTGCCATCGCGAGCGTCCGGGCCGCGAGAGCGAGCGGCCGGTCGCATGCGGTGGTTCCGATGTCCATGTAACGAACATACGCTCGACCACTGACATCCCTCGACGGCCCGACGGCTCAGCTGCGGTGAGCGTCCTGCCACGACGCGGCGGGACTCCGCGAGGCCGGCCAGGTGCCGGCGTCAGGAGGAGCGGGTCGCTGACTCGCTCGCCCTGGTCACTGGAGCGAGGAGAACGCGACGTAGCCCACGACCATGCGAGGACGCTCGTTCACCCGTGCCCGTGGCCGGTCGTGAGGAGCTCGAGCACCGCCCGCTGTTCCTGGGGCGGCAGGGGGTGCATCAGCAGACCCTCGATCGCGAAGACCCCGAGGCGCGTCATCGCGGGCACCCGCTCCTCGGGGACGCCGACCTCCCGGAGGCCCTCGGCGAGCATGGCGTCGGTGAGCTCGTGGAACCCGTCGTGCCACGCTCCGACCGCCTCCGACGTGGTCGCGAGGGCGTGGACGGTGGTCACGAGGCGGCTCTGCTCCTGCAGGCGCTCGACGATCCAGAGCAGCTGGTCGGTGGGCGACCGGTCGACGAGCTGCTCGAGGTCGCCCAGGATCGTGGCGAGCAGGTGGTCGAGGACCGCGAGGAGCAGTGCCTCCTTGTCCTCGACGTACCAGTAGATCGTCGTCGTGGTGACGCCGGCGGCCCGCGCGACGGCAGCCATCGTCGTCTTCTCGTACCCGACGTCGGCGAACAGGGTCGCCGCCGCGGCGACGATCTCCGCGGACTTGGTCTCCCGGTCCTGCGGACGTCTGTTGCGAGGCACACGTCACCTTATCTTGAATGACGTTCAAGACATCCGGTAGCCTCTTGAACATCATTCAAGAGCGGTGGCACGCCGGGTCAGGAGGAGACATGGGCGAGTCGGTCGACGGCGGCATCGTGGTCTCGGAGGAGTGGTTCGACTCCGGCGGCACGCGGTGCGCCGCGCGGGTCCACCGACCCGGCACCGCACGCCGGACGCCCGTCGTGGTGATGGCCCACGGGTTCGGCTCGGTGCGGGCCCTGCGGCTCTACGCCTACGCGGAGCGGTTCGCCGCGGCCGGCTACGCGGTCGTGGTCTTCGACTACCGGGGCTTCGGCGAGAGCGAGGGTCGACCGCGCCAGGTGCTCGACATCGCGATGCAGCACGCCGACTGGCGGGCGGCCCTGCGCTTCGCCAGGTCGCTCGACGGTGTCGACGCCGACCGGGTCGTCGCCTGGGGCACGTCGTTCGCCGGCGGGCACGTGCTCACGCTCGGCGGCCGGGGCGAGCCCCTGGCTGCCGTGATCGCGCAGGTGCCGCACGTCAGCGGCCCGGCCGCGCTCCGTTCGGCGGGCGTGCGCGCCGCGCTGCGGACCATCGGCCCTGCTGTCCGCGACGTGGTGGCCGCGCAGCTCGGTCGCGAACCGGTGCACGTGCTCTGCGTGGGACGGCCGGGCGAGACCGCGATGATGACCTCCCCCGACGCTCGTCCCGGGATGCTGCGGCTCCTGCACGAGTCGGGCCTGACAGAGGACGCCTATCCCCAGACGGTCGCCGCCCGCATCGCCCTGAGGATCGGCTTCTACTCACCGCAGCGGCACGTCGCCGGCATCGACTGCCCCGTCCTCGTGCAGATCGCCGCACAGGACGCGATCACGCCGCGACGCGTCGCCGAGCGGGCCGCCTCTCGCATCCGGCGCTCCACCGTGCGCGTCTACGACGGCGGGCACTTCGACCCCTACGTCGCGCCGCTCTTCGACACGGTCGTCGCCGACCAGGTCGACTTCCTCCTCCAGCACGTCCCACCCCTCCCCAAGGAGCACGCATGAGCACGTCCCGCACCGCCCTCGTCACCGGCGCCTCGTCCGGCATCGGTGCAGAGTTCGCCCGTCACCTCGCCGCCGAGGACATGAGCCTCGTGCTCGTCGCCCGACGCAGGGACAAGCTGGACGCGCTGGCCCAGGAGCTTGCGGAGCGACACCAGGTCAGGGTCGAGGTGGTGGTGGCGGACCTCAGCGACCCGGCGGCGCCGAGGGCGATCGTCGAGGAGCTCCGCGAGCGTGGTCTCGCGATCGACGTCCTCATCAACAACGCCGGCCTGTCGGGGAGCGAGGCCTTCCTCGCGACCGACTGGTCGTCGCTGGCCGCGGAGATCCAGGTGATGGTGACGGCGGTGACCGAGCTGGCACACCTCCTCGCGCCGGGCATGAAGGAGCGCGGCTGGGGCCGCATCGTCAACGTCTCGTCGCTCGCGGCCTTCGCGCCCCCGGGCGAGAGCCTGCTCTACACCGGCATCAAGAGCTACGTCCTGAACATGTCCCAGGCGCTCGACATGGAGCTGAAGCCGTTCGGCGTGCACGTCACGGCCCTGTGCCCCGGATTCACCCGCAGCGAGTTCCACCAGACGATGGGCAGCGCCGATGCCGCCGCGAAGCTGCCGTCGGTCCTGTGGCAGGAGTCCGACGAGGTCGTCCGCGAGGGGTGGACCGCCGTCCAGAAGGGCAAGCCCGTCTGCGTCCCGGGTCGGGTGAACAAGGTGCTCTCCCACGCCATGCGTCCGGTGCCGTTCCGCGCCCAGTACGTGATGGGGCGGACGTTCAACCCGTTCGCGCACTGAGGACGCACAGGTCAGGCGTCGTCATCCGACTGAGTCCCGGGTGTTGCCGGTTAGTCTGGCGTGGTGGAAGGACAGTCCCCCTCGAGCGCCCTGAGGCATCGTCGGAGCGTGAGGTTCGCGGCGTTGGCCGCTGTGCTCGCCGGACTGTTCACGATGCACACGATCGGGCTGCACGGCACGAGTGCTCCCGCTGCGTCGTCGACCGTGGTGCCGGGCGCTCACTCCGACGCCGTTCACGGGTCGGTCGCTCCCGAGGCCCGTGCCACGGCCGGTCACTCCTGTCCGGAGTGTGCGGACTCCCACGCCGGGATGGCCGGAATGTGCCTGTCGCTGCTGTTCGCGGTGGCGATCTCGCTGCTCCTGCTGCGGCCACGCCTGTTCGCCCGGTGGTCGCTGACGCCCTTGCGTCTGCGCGACGCCCGGTGGCTGCCGTCGGTCACGGCTCGACCGCCTCGGCCACCCTGTCTGCACGTCCTCTGCATCAGTCGGACCTGAGGGACGCTGGCGCCCACCCACCGGGTGGTGCTCTCCAGCCGACCCTTCGGGCGGGCCCCGTCGTCGCCCGCACCCACGACTGAACGACAGGACCAGAGATGAAGAACACCACACCCGCGACGGCTGCCATCGTCCTCGCGCTCACCGTGAGCCTGACCGGTTGCGCCGGCCCCGACGACACCCGCTCCGGTGCCGCGGAGACGGGCCAGGCCGACGCCGACGTCAACGACGCCGACGTCAGGTTCGCCACGATGGTGCTGCCTCACCACGAGCAGGTGATCGAGGTGTCCGACATCGTGCTCGAGAAGGACGGCCTCGAGCCGGAGGTCGAGCAGCTGGAGGGCTGGCTCGATGACTGGGGCGTCGATCCCGACGACATGAGCGGGATGGACCACGGCTCGATGAGCGGCATGATGTCGGCGGCCGACCTGGCGGAGCTGCGCTCGGCCGAGATCGAGCAGATGGAACGTCTGCTCCAGACCCTCTGACGGGAGGTCTGGGCGGGGTGGACGCGACGTCTGCCCCGGCACGCCTCTCCCTACTGCCTCGCACAGCACTGCCACCTCGCACCCCTTGGAGATGACATGACCCGACCGTCCCGACTGACAGCCCTCTGCTTCGCCGGTCTCACCCTCGCCGGCTGCGCACCATCGGCCGATGACCCTGCACCGCCGGACCTCGGACACGTCCACGCGCTCGCCTTCGACGATGCCGGCGAGCTGTTCGTCGCCAGCCACCACGGCGTCTACGCGATCGACGCTGCCGAGCGCACCGCCGAGCTCGTCGGTGACGTCGAGTTCGACGCCATGGGCATGGCCGGCGCCGGCGAGGACATCCTCGCCTCCGGCCATCCCGGTGACCTTACCGACGACGTGTTCGTGCCGCCCGACATCGGCCTCGTGCGGCACACCCCCGAGCGCGGCTGGGAATCGGTGGCGCTCGCCGGGCAGACCGACTTCCACGGACTGGCGACGTCCGACGCCACCCCCGACGTCGTCGCAGGACTCCCTGCTGACCGCGACGCGCTGGCGGTCTCCGAGGACGGTGGGACGACCTGGACGGACCGCGCCACGGTCGAAGCGCGAGACCTCGCCGTCGATCACGTGGACCCCGCGATCGTCGTCGTCACCACCGAGGACGGACCGCTGGTCAGTCGCGACGCCGGACGGACCTTCGCGCCGGTCGAGGACGCGCCCCTGCTGGTGGTCGTCGCCGCGGACCCGACCCGCGAAGGTGGTGTCGTCGGCGTCGCAGCCGACTCCACGATCTGGAGAGGCTCAGCCGTCATGCCCGGTACCTTCGAGCGTCTCGGCGCGTCCCAGGGGCCGGCCGTCGCTGTGGCGGTGCATCCGGTGCGCGGTGGGCTCGCTGTCGCGGTCGCCGACGACCGGGGCGTCGTCGTCAGTGACGACGACGGGAACACATGGGACCTCGTCCTCCCGGCATCGTGAGTCTCGGCCCACGGCCCCGCCCTCGATCCGGACGGTGCTTCGACGAGGGACCACATTCGAAGGTCGCCTGCGCGTCATGCCCGAAGCATGACGATCCGTCGGAGAGATCCCTCTCGTTCTAGCGGTTCTCGCGCGGGATCCAGGTCTCGGCGGACTGGACCCGGACCAGATCGACGGACGAAGCCAGAACCAGCTCGAGCGCCATGCGAGGGGACCGTGGCTCCACCGGCAACGGCGACGTCGCAGGACACGACCACGGTTGAGACGGTGGGCCCCGTGGTGTCCTGGTCCACGACATCGGGATGGGGTGTCCCGCGTCATCGGAATGGGCGTGTCTCACGACTTCGGAATTGCTGAACCGACGATCCGGCGGCACCTGATGCTGGTGCATGTCGAAGCGTCACCTGGTCATCACCGCCGTCCTGTCGGGTTCGTCGTAGAGCGAGGTCGCCCGCACCTACGGTGTCTCCCAGGGCAGCGGTGGTGGTCGAGCGGATCCTCGCGCTGCGCGACGACCTCACGACGCGGGGTCATGACGCGGGCGCCGACACCATTAGTTGGCACCTGGCGCACCGACACGGACATCAGGTTCCGCGGTCGACGATCCACCGGATCCTGACCCGCCACTGCCGCATTCCGCGCCACGACTGAAGATCACGGACTGCCGGCGTCGGTGCTGACCGACAACGGCATGGTCTTTCCCCCAAGCACTTCGTGCAGGGAGGTGCCCCCACCACCCGATTCTCCGGCGGCCGCGGCGGACGCAACCACCTCGAGCACGAGCTCCGGCAGCTGAACGTCCGGCAGAAGAACTCCCGCCCGAACCACCCGACCACCTGCGGCAAGATCGAACGATTCCAGCAGACGCTGAAGAGGTGGCTCCGCGCCCAACCAGTCCAACCGGCCACGATCACCGACCTCCAGACACTGCTCGATCAGTTCGTCAGCGACTACAACCACGACCGGCCCCACCGCTCGCTGCCGCACCGAGCGACCCCGGCCACGGCCTATACCGCACGGCCGAAAGCCACCCCCACCAGCGACCGGTCCGCCGACACCTACGACCGGGTCCGGACCGACAAAGTCGGCTCCAACGGCACCGTCACCCTCCGAGTCGCCGGCCGGCTCCGACACATCGGGATCGGGCGAACCCACGCCCGAACCCACGTCCTGGTCCTCACCCACGACCTGCACGTCCGCGTCGTCAACGTCACCACCGGCGAGCTCCTCCGCGAGCTCACCATCGACCCGGACCGCGACTACCAGCCCACTGGCCGACCCCGCGGCCCCGCCAAGAAGAGGAAGCCCGGACCCCCACAATGAGGGTCCGGGCTGTCCGCAATGTCTTGAGACATCACACAACGGTGGGCCCCGTGGGACTCGAACCCACAACCCGCGGATTAAAAGTCCGCTGCTCTGCCAGTTGAGCTAGAGGCCCGCGCGGGTCGGGCCCGCACGAGCGTCAGGGTACGGCACGAGCGGCGGGGGTCGTCGTCAGTCGCGGTGGGGGAGCGTGAGCACGAGGTAGTGGCGGTCCGTGTCGTCGACGCGCAGGTGACCGCCCAGGGCCTCGGCGCGCTCGCCGGCGACGGAGAGCGGGTCCTCGTCGTCCGGACCGAGGCGGTGGACGTGGCCGGGGTCCATGCGCCGCGGCCCCGCGTCGCCGACACGGATCTCGACCCCGGCGCCGACGGCGCGGACCGCCACCTCGATCGGGCCAGGGGCGTCGCGGGAGTCGTCCAGCATCGCCTCCAACACCACGAGCAGCTGGTGAGGATCGATGCGAGTGGGTAGGGGCTCTGTCTCGCCCATCACGACCGTGGCGCGCTGCTCCGACGAGTCGGACCAGCGCTCGACCCCGTGGGCGACCAGGCGTCCGAGGTCGACGGCTGCTCCGTCGTCGGGACGTTCCAGCAGTTGCGTGACGGCAGCGTCGAGCCGGTCGAGCTCGCTCACGGCTCGGGTCAGCTCGGACGCCACTCCAGGCGTCGTCTCGGGCCACATCGACAGGTCCTCGAGACTGAGCCGGAGCGCCGTCACCGGGGTCCGCAGCTCGTGGGAGGCCTGCGCGGCGAGCTGGCGTTCGCGCTGCTCCTGTCGTGCGATGCGCACGACGGCGCTGCCGAGGGCGACGCGCAGCCGCTCGGCCTCCGGGATGGAGAACGGTGGGAGGTCGGGCGCCGTGCCCTGCCCGGTGAACGAGTCGGTGGCGTCGGCGAGGGCACGGAACGGACGGGCGAGCCGGTCCGCGAGGTACAGCCCCACCAGACCCGCGAACAGGCCCAGCAGGAGCACGAGCAGGACGAGCGGGAGCAGGGCGTCGGCGACGCGGTCCTGCGTGCCCGCGGACGACGTCGTGACGGTGAGGGTCCCGCCGGAGTCGAGGTCGGTCGTCACCACGACGTCGTCGGACAACGTGCCGGCGGTGACGACCGCGCCGTCGCTGACCAGCCGTACCCCCTCGCCCGCTCCCAGCAGCTCCGCGAGCGTCTCCTCCGTCGGCGGGCGGCCGGCCTCCAGACGGGCGTCGACGACGTCGGCCAGGAGAGCGGCGGTGCGCTCGGCGGACCGCTGGTCCTGGGCGGCGACAAGGTCCGCCGTCGCGTAGGCGCGGGGGACGGCGAACAGGGCGAGGGAGACGAGCGTCAGCCCGACGAACGCCACCACGAGCCGTTCACGCATCGGGCGTGACGTCCTCCAACCGGAAGCCGACGCCCCGCACCGTGACGACCCGGACACCGGCGTCGGCGTCGTCGAGCTTCTGGCGCAACCGTCCCAGGGTGGCGTCGAGCGTCTTGGTGGAACCGAACCAGTTCTCGTCCCACACCTCGTCCATCACGCGCTCGCGGGTGATGACGGTGCCGCGCTCGGCGTCGAGCAGCGCGAGCAGGTCGAACTCTTTGACCGTCAGACCCAGCTCGTCGTCCTCCACCCAGACGCGCCGGGCGTCACGGTCGACACGCAGGCGCGTCGACGTGTCGTCCGAGGTGGACGGAGCGGTCGTCTCGGGCGCGACGCCGGCGCGAGCGGCGCGGCGCAGGAGGGCCCGTACGCGGGCCAGCAGCTCGGCGAGAGGGAACGGCTTGGCGAGGTAGTCGTCGGCGCCGACGTCGAGGCCGACGACGCGGTCGATCTCGCTCCCGCGCGCGGTGAGGATCATGATCGCTCCGTCGAAGCCGGCGCTGCGTGCCCGGCGGCACACGTCGAGGCCGTCGAGGTCCGGCAGGCCGAGGTCGAGCAGGACGAGGTCGACACCGCCGGCCGCGATGCGCTCGAGTGCGGCACCGCCGGTGGCCGCACGGTCGACGACGTACTCCTCACGCTCGAGGGCACGCACGAGCGGCGCGGCGATCTGGTCGTCGTCCTCGACGAGGAGCAGCTGGGAGGGCATTCACAGAGCATAGAAGTTTCCGGGGCTCGTCTCTCGCGAGCGGCCCAGCGTGGCGACGACGAGGAGCGCGCTGACGGTCACGGCGAGGGCCACGAGCGCGACGGTGACCCCGTCGACCGGCCGCACCGGTCCGCCGGGGACGCCGACGGTGGAGACCAGCACCGCGCCGACGGCCTGGGTCGCGGTGGCGCCGGCAGCGACGGGGGCGCAGTACGGGCACGTGCCGGTGACCAGGCGCACCGACGACGTGATCCCGGCGAGCGCGAGGGCGCCGGCTCCGACCAGGACCCAGGCCCCGGCGTCGGCGACGACCACGAGCAGCAGCACGGCGGAGGCCGCGGTGGCGAGCGCCGCGAGGGGGGGTGGCGGTGTTGGCGGTCATCAGAAGTCCCGCGAGGCGGGGCCGGACTCGGTGGCGGACGAGGCCGCGATCGCCCGACCGAGGGTGTCCCGCACGGCGGCGGGCGTCCAGACCATCGTGGGGGTGCCGCCGGGGTTCGCGAGGTTCGGCGAGGAGGTGAGCACCACGGTCACGACGGTGCGCGGCGTTCCCGTGGCGGTGTCCGTCGACGCCGTCATCGTGGCGGTGAACGTGGTCGTGCCGTTCAGGAAGTTGTTGTAGCGGGCGCCGAGATCGATGATGCCGAGCTGCGTCCCGTCGATACTCAGCGTGCTGTCGCTGAAGAACAGGTTGGAGGTGAAGCGTCCGGTGACGCTGCGGGAGCCGCGGTCCCAACCGCTCAGGATGGAGCCGAGGTCGACCTCGCGGTTGAAGGTGTAGGTGATGCGGTCGCCGGCGTCCGGTCGGCCGATGGCGCTGCCGCCGTGGGCGGCCTGGATGTCCGCGGCTGCCAGCGGGGCGTTGAACACGCGGCGGGCTCCCACTGGCGCCGAGGTGAGCGTCCCTTGGCTGTCGGCCATGACGGCGCGCAGGTCGTAGAGCCCGTCGGTGACGCCCGTCGTGTTCCACGAGCAGCGGTAGGGAGCGGAGGAGGCGGTGCAGATCGTCGTCCACTGGTTCGCTCCGGCCGGGGAGCGCTGGATGGCGACGGAGGTGACACCGCCCGGTGCGCTCGCGGTGGCGTCCACATTCACGGTGCCGCTGAGCGGCGAACCGGGGTCGGCGAGGGTGACCGCGCGGGGCGTGTTGTCGACGACGCGACCCGTGACGGTGGCGGAGGTGGCGGAGTTGCCGACGACGTCCGTGGCGACGGCGCGCACGCTGTAGGTGCCGTTGGCCAGCTGCTTCGTGTCGTAGGCGCACGAGTAGGGAGACGAGGTGCGGGTGCACAGCGTCGTCCAGGAGCTGCCGTTGGACGATGCCTGGATGACGACCTGTGCGACGCCGGAGCCGGCGTCGGACGCGGATGCCGAGAAGGTCGTGGTGCCGGTCAGCAGAGCGCCCGGGTCGTTCATCGTGACCGACGGGGCCTGGTTGTCCACCAGCGTGGTGCGGACCGCGGACGTGGCGGTGTTTCCCGCGCGGTCGGTGGCGACGGCGCGTAGCTCGTGGGCGCCGTTCGCGGTACCGGTGGCCCAGGCGCACGAGTAGGGGCTGGTGGTCACGGTGCAGATCGTGGTCCAGCTCGAGGCGCCGGCGGCCCGGGCCTGGATGCGGACGTCGGGGACGCCGGAGTCGGCGTCGGACGCGGTGGCGGTGAGGGTCACCGTGCCGCGGACGGCGGGGGCCGGGGCGTTGAGGGCGACGGTGGGGGGCGTCCAGTCGCTCGCGGCCTGCACGGTGGCGAGGGCGGGGGTGGTCACGGAGGTGAAGGTCGCCGACGACAGCGACGGTCCGAGCAGCACCATGAGGGGAGCGCCGGCCAGCGCGACGAGCAGGGCGAGTCGCCGCGGAAGGCGGCGTCGTGCCTGACGGTGACGAGGGGTGCTGACCATGAGGTCAACGCTACGGAGACTCGTTCCACAGCCGTTCCACATCCGGTCGACATCGGCTCCACAGTCCAGGACTGCTCGAGGGGCTCGTCGACCCGACAGCGCGGGAGCGGGACGAGGCCGGCCTCCGGGCCTCGGGAGGGGGAGAATCGCTCGGGGCGGACCAGCGGGGAGACGCTGTCCGCGAGGCGGGACCTCTCGAGGCCCGGAGGCCGGGCCGTGATCAGAACGCTACGAGGTGGCGTTCCACAGGATCGCGTGGACCGTCAGGCCGGGGCAGGTTCCGGCAGGACCGGGACTGCCGGCGACGGTCGGGAATGGTCGCTGCCGGGGAGGGCCCGACCGCCCGGAGCCGGCACCGACGGCGGCTCGGGCACGATGCCGTCGTCGAGGCGTCGCCGGCCCGGGCCTGCCGGTAGCAGCGCTCGGACGAGCTCGACCAGGCTGGCGAGGGCGATCAGGGCTGCCGGCACGCCGAGCAGCAGCATCCGCGTCTCACGGTCGGCGAGGGCGATCACCACGTGGCCGACGTGCGGCACGACGTGGGAGACGACCGGCTGCGTCCCCTCGTCGAGGGAGAACAGCCACGGGTCGGGATCGGGGTTCGCGTCGCCCTGGGTCACGAAGTGGCGGACGCCTGCCTCGTCGGTGGTGGCGTCGACGATGCGGTGGGTGACGAGGGTGCTGACGCCGCTGTCCGGCGGGGGCAGGTAGGTGATGACGTCACCGGCGGCCAGCTGGTCCACGGGGACGCGCTTCCCGAGCACGAGCGAGTACTTCTCGATCGACCCCGACATCGATCCGCCGGTGATGGCGTAGCGCTCGTAGCCGAGGACGCTCGGGGCGAGGTAGGCGAGGCCGGCGACGGTCGCGACGACGATGAGCGTCGTCAGTGCGGCGGAGACGACCCGGCGCACGATGCCGGGACGCGGAGCGTCGGTGCTGGGTCCTGCCGGGCGGGTCGTCCGGGTGGTGCGCATGGTCGTCTCCTTCGCGATG
This sequence comes from Aeromicrobium halocynthiae, assembly GCF_039531385.1. Classification (NCBI taxonomy): domain Bacteria; kingdom Bacillati; phylum Actinomycetota; class Actinomycetes; order Propionibacteriales; family Nocardioidaceae; genus Aeromicrobium; species Aeromicrobium halocynthiae. Next base: position 274,277 of record NZ_BAAAPY010000002.1, read on the forward strand.
GTCGGGGAGCAGCAGGACGGCCGGTGATCCCCGAGGTGATCACCGGCCGTTCGCCGTCACTGGTTGGTGGTGGTGGCGTCCAGCTGCACCGAGTCCCACTGGTAGGCCGCGGAGGCGGTCTTGCCCTGCTGGCTGTTCGGGGCGTCCTGGGCGAGCTTCACGCTGAAGGTGAAGGAGTTGGCGGCGCCGGCCGGGATGGTGCCGAGGGTGTTCTTCTGGCCGTCGACCAGGTCGCCGAACGTGCCCGAGAAGACCTCGGCGCCCGTGGTGGTGTTCGTGATCTTCAGCGTCAGGTAGTCGTTGGAGAAGCCGTTGGTCGAGGTGGTCTCGGTCAGGCTGAAGGCGGCGTCGAGGGAGCCGGTGTTGGTGATGACCAGGCCACCGTTGACGGTGTCACCGGGCTTGATGTTCGTCAGCGAGAAGATGGCGGCGTTCGCCTTGGAGTTCGTGTGGTTCAGCGAGCCCGACGTCACCGAGCTGGCGGTGTTGGCCGTGGTGGAGGTGAAGGTGGCGCCCGAGCCGATGGCGACGGCGCCGGCAGCGACGAGGGTGGCGAGGGGGAGGAGGATCTTCTTCTTGCTGCGGTTCATGAGGTTCTCCGTGGGTGGTGCGCGGTGGCGCTGTGTGGTTCCGGGTGGTGTCTACGACTCTATGGAGCCGAAAGCCACACGATTCCCACACGAGTTCCCCTCGTGGTCCACAACTTCGCCGCACCGTCGTCGCCGTTCCACGGCACGTCCGCAACCGCCCTCGCGGACGCCGGCGGGTCAGTCGGGCAGGTCGATCCAGACGCGCGCGCCACCGAGAGGGGAGTCGTCGATGCCGCACCCGCCGCCGTGAGCCTCGACGATGCGGCGCACGGTGGCGAGCCCGATCCCGTGCCCCTCGACGTCCTCCTCGCCCCGCTCGTGCAGCAGGAAGACGGAGGACCGGCGGTCCTCGGCGATCCCCGGTCCGTCGTCGTCGACCACCAGGCGCCACCGGTGCTCGCCGCGCTCCGCTCCGACGCGCACGCGGGCCGGACCCTCCCCGCGCGTGAACTTCACGGCGTTGGTGAGCAGGTTCAGCAGCACGGAGTAGAGCAGGTCGGCGTCCCCGCTGACCACCGGCAGGTCGTCGACCTGGATGCTCGAGCCGGTCCGGTCGAGCACGATCTGCAGGTCGCTGATCGCTGCCCGGACGACCTCCGCCGTGTCGACGGACTCGCGGCGAGGCTTCCCGTCGGCCATCGCGACCTTGAGGGCCTCGTCGATCATGCGGGCCATGCGGAAGCCGGCCTCCGAGATCGAGGTCGCCATCTCGCGGACGGCGTCGTCCGCACGCACCGCGGGCTCCTCGCCCAGCAGATCGGCCGTCGCGAGGATGGCCGTCAGGGGGTTGCGCAGGTCGTGGCTGACCTGTCCCGCGAACGTCGCGAGGCCCTCGTTGGAACGGCGCAGCTCGGCCTCCGCCTGACGTAGACCCTCGAGGCTCGCCGCGAGGTCGTGGGTGCGTCGACGCAGCTCGATGACGTCCATGACTCCCCGGGCGAGGGTCGCGAGAGCCGAACGCTGACGATCGGTGAGCTCGCGTGGCACGTCGTCGAAGACGCACAGTCGCCCGATGGTGTGCCCGTCGCTCGTCGTCAAGGGCGCCGAGGCGTAGAAGCGGACCGACGCGAGCCGACCCGTGACGAAGGCGTTCGCGGCGAACCGGTGGTCCTGCGAGGCGTCAGGAACGACCACGACGTCGGCCTCGTCCAGCACGAGCGCGCACATGGAGTCGCTGCGCGCACAGATGGACCGTTGGACGCCGATCGGGGAGACCTGATGCTGCTGGTCGGGGTCGATGAGGTTGAGCGCGGCGAACGGCACGTCGCACACGTCGGCGACCAGACGGACCAGCTGGTCGAGGTCGTCGTCGCCGTCGTCGACGACCGCGAGGTAGTCCATGACCGCCTCGTCGGCGGTCGCGTGCCGCAGGGCACCGTCCCCGTCGTCGGCAGCATCGTGCATCGCGAGTGCCATGAGCCTTCTCTCTCGGTCGCCGGCGTCTCCCGCCGCCACCGTAACAACGCCGCGAGCGGCACCGCGTGATCTTCGGCGAATCCTGTCGCCCGTCGCGTCTGCTGCGCTATCCTCGGAAAGTCCCGGAAATCCCCCCGTCCGGGCCACGAAAGCCCCCCGGAGTTGCCATGCCTGAACTGGATGCGCGTCTGCGAGACGACGCCGCCATGGACGAGATCGAGCTCGTGAGCCGCGTGATCATCGCCGCCTCCGAGGCCAAGGGCAAGCTCACCGAGTGCGAGCTCGACGCCATCCTCGGGGTCGCGTCCGCCTGAGGCTCACCGCATGACCCGGGGGTGAACGCTGGCCCTACGATGAGGGTCGTTCCCGGGTCGTGACAGGAGGATCGTGGTGCGACGTCGTCCAGGTCGCGTCGAAGGCAGCTTCTACGCGCTCTTCGCCGAGTCCGGCGCCCACCTCGTCACCGGCGCCGGCCTCGTCGCCCAGCTGCTGGATCCGCAGGTCGACCAGCGAGCCGTGGCCGACGCCATGCGCGAGGCCGAGCACCGCGCCGACGAGACCACCCACCGCATCATCAAGGCGGTGAACAGCTCGTCGCTGGTGCCCTTCGACCGCGAGGACGTCCACCGGCTGGCCGGTTGTCTCGACGACGTCATGGACCACATGGACGAGTGCGTCGATCTCGTGGAGGTCTACGAGGTCGAGGCGTTGCCCGTCGCCTTCGCCGACCAGGTCCAGGTGCTGCAGCGCGGGTGCGAGCTGACGGCACAGGCGATGACGCGGCTGCGCGGTCTGGGCGACCTCGAGGAGTTCTGCTTCGAGATCAACCGCCTCGAGAACCAGGCCGACCGCACGCACCGGCGCATCCTCGCCGACCTGTTCGGCGGTCAGTACCGGACGCTCGAGGTCCTCAAGCTGAAGGACGTCGTCGAGTCGATCGAGTCGGCCATCGACGCGCTCGAGACGGTGGCGAACCTCGTCGAGCAGATCGTCGTGAAGGAGTCCTGAGACGCCTCGACTCAGCCGAAGCGGCCCTGGATGTAGGCCTCCGTGGCCTGCTCGTCGGGGTTGGAGAAGATCTTCTCCGTCGGTCCGGTCTCCACGAGGCGACCGGGCTGACCGACGCCGGCGAGGTTGAAGAACGCGGTCTCGCTCGAGACGCGTGCCGCCTGCTGCATGTTGTGGGTGACGATGACGATCGTGTAGTTCTCCTTGAGCTCGTGGATCAGGTCCTCGATGATGCTCGTGGAGATGGGGTCCAGGGCCGAGCACGGCTCGTCCATGAGCAGCACCTCCGGCTCGACGGAGATGGCCCGGGCGATGCACAGGCGCTGCTGCTGCCCGCCGGACAGGCCGGAGCCGGGCCGGTCGAGGCGGTCCTTGACCTCGGCCCAGAGGCCGGCGCTGCGCAGCGACTTCTCGACGATCGCGTCGGACTCGGCCTTCTTCATGCGCTTGCTGTTGAGCTTCTGGCCGGCGAGGACGTTGTCGTAGATCGACATCGTGGGGAAGGGGTTCGGGCGCTGGAAGACCATGCCGATCATGCGGCGGACGTTGACCGGGTCCATGTCGGGCCCGTAGAGGTCCTCGCCGTCGATGGTCACCTTGCCCTCGACGCGGGCGCCGGGAATGACCTCGTGCATGCGGTTCAGCGACCGCAGGAACGTGGACTTGCCACAGCCGGAGGGGCCGATGAACGCCGTGACCGAGCGGGCCCGGATGGGGATGTTCACGCCCTCCACGGCGAGGAAGTCGCCGTAGTAGATGTTGAGGTCGGAGACGTCGATGCTCTTGGCCATGGGGTTACCTTTCGCCCTTGGGGGAGAAGTAGTAGGAGACGAGGCGCGCGATGAGGTTCAGCACCATCACGATGACGAGCAGGGTGAGGGCCGCGCCCCACGCCCGCTCGAGGCTGAACTCCGGCGGGATGCCCGGGCTGCGCTGCGAGGTGTAGGCGAAGACCGGTAGCGTCGCCATGCGGCCGTCGAAGAGGTTGAAGTTCACCGAGTCGGTCATGCCGGCGATGATCAGCAGCGGGGCCGTCTCGCCGATGACGCGGGCGATCGCCAGGGTGATGCCGGTGACGATCCCGGCCAGGGCCGTGGGGAGGACGACCTTGACGATCGTGCGCCACTTCGGCACGCCGAGGGCGTAGGAGGCCTCGCGCAGCTCGTTCGGGACGAGCTTGAGCATCTCCTCGCTCGAGCGGACGACGACGGGGATCATCAGCACCGACAACGCCACGGCGCCGCCGATGCCCATCCGGACGCCCTCGCCGAAGAACACCACGAACAGAGCGTAGGCGAACAACCCCGCCACGATCGAGGGGATGCCGGTCATGACGTCGACGAGGAAGCGGATCCAGCGGGCGAGCCCGGTGCCCTCGCCGTACTCGACCAGCCAGATGGCGGTGAACAGTCCGATCGGGATGCTGATGACCGCGGCGGCGCCGGTGATCAGCAGGGTGCCGATGATGGCGTGGTAGATGCCACCGCCCTCGCCGACGACGTTGCGCATCGAGAAGGTGAAGAACTCCGCGCCGAGGACGCGCGACCCGCGGTCCAGGACCGTCCAGATGATGCTCGAGAGCGGGATGAGGGCGAGGCCGAAGGCGGAGTAGACGAGCGTCGTGACCAGGCGGTCGGTGGCCTTGCGCGTGCCCTCGACGGCGACGGACCAGGCGGGGAGCAGGAACGTGAGGACCCACGCCAGCAGGACGGCCTGGACGGTGCCGGCCCCCGCGAGCCGCAGCAGGACGCCCGCGCCGACGGCGAGCGCGAGGACGGCGAGCGCGGCACCCTTGGGCAGCGTGCGACCGCGCAGCGACGCGGAGACGTCGTCGGGAGCGGGCGTGCGAGTCGTGGTCGTGCTCATCAGTTGGCTCCTGAGAAGTCCTTGCGCCGCTCCACGATGGCGCGGGCCGCGAAGTTGACGGCGAAGGTGATGACGAACAGGACGAGGCCGGAGGCGATCAGCGCGTTGACGGTCAGCCCGCTGGCCTCGGGGAAGCCGAGCGCGATGTTGGCGGCGATCGTGCTGGGGTTGACCGAGCTGATCAGGTTGAAGGTGATGACGCCGGTGGCGGACAGCACCATGGCGACGGCCATCGTCTCGCCGAGGGCTCGGCCGAGGCTCAGCATCGCGGCGGAGATGATGCCCGAGCGGGCGTAGGGGAAGATCGCCATCCGTGCCATCTCCCAGCGAGTCGCGCCGAGGGCCAGCGCGGCCTCCTGGTGCAGTCGGGGGGTCTGCAGGAAGATCTCGCGGCAGATCGCGGTCATGATCGGCAGGATCATGATGGCGAGAACGATGCTGACGGTCAGGATCGTGCGTCCGGTCGGCGACGTGGGGCCGGCGAACAGCGGGATGAAGCCGAGGTTGTTCTCCAGGCTGACGAAGAACGGCACGAGCTGCGGTGCGAGGAAGGCGATGCCCCACAGGCCGTAGACGACGCTGGGCACGGCGGCGAGCAGGTCGATGACGTAGCCGAAGACCGAGCCGAGCCGCTTGGGCGAGTAGTGGGAGATGAACAGGGCGACGCCGATGGCGACGGGGACGGCCATGATCAGGGCCAGGATCGACGACAGCAGCGTGCCGAAGACCAGGGGCGTCACGAAGTCGACGAAGTTCTGGCCGCTGCGTACCTCGTCGGGCGAGGCGGTGATGCCGGGGATGCCCTCGATCGTCAGGAAGATCGCGACGCCGGCGAGAGTGACGAGGATCAGCAGGCCGGCAGCGAAGGAGGTGCCGCGGAAGATGCGGTCGCCCGGGCGTTGGATCGACTTGGCGGCACGCTCGGGCGTGGATCCGGCCGGCTTCTGTGAGGTGGTGCTCACGTCGCGCCTTTCATGGTGAAGGTCCGTGGGTCCGTCCGATGGTACGGACGGACCCACGGACCGAGCGAGTCGATCAGCTGCCGGCCGAGATGGTCTCGATCGCGGCGGTGGCCTGCTCACTGAACTCCGGCGACAGCGGGGCGGAGCCGGCGCCGTCGGCGGCAGCCTGCTGACCCTCCTCGCTGACGACGTAGTTGAAGTAGGCCTTCACGAGCTCGGCCTCGGCGGCGTCCTCGTAGTTCTGGCAGGCGATGCCGTAGGACAGCAGGACGATCGGGTAGACCTCGCCCTCGTCGATGCCGCGGTCGACCTCGACGGCGAGGTCGGTGTCGGCGCGGTCCGCGACACGCTCGGAGGCGTCGACGACGGCCGCGGCGGCCTCCGGCGTGTAGGCGACGAACTCGTCGCCGACCTGGACGTTCGCGACGCCGAGGTCGCCGGCCTGGCTGGCGTCGGCGTAGCCGATGGTGCCCTCGCCGCCGGAGACGGCCTGGACGACGCCGGAGGTCTGGCTGGCAGCCTCGCCGCCGCTGATGGGCCACTCCTCGACGACGCCCTGACCCCACTCCTCCTCGGCCACCGTGTTCAGGTAGTCCGTGAAGTTCTCGGTGGTGCCGGAGGCGTCCGCGCGGTGCACGGGGGTGATCGAGGTGCTGGGCAGGTCGGCGTCGGGGTTGGCGTCGGCGATGGCCGGGTCGTCCCAGGAGGTGATGTCACCGGCGAAGATGCCGCCGAGGGCCTCGGGGGTCAGGTTCAGCTCGTCGACACCCGGCAGGTTGTAGATGATCGCGATCGGGGAGACGTAGACGGGGACCTGGACGATGTCGCCGTTGCAACGCTCCTCGGCGGCAGCGAGCTCGTCGCCCTCGAAGAAGGCGTCGGAGCCGGCGAACGCGACGCCACCGGCGATGAACTGCTCGCGGCCACCGCCGGAGCCGACGGCGTCGTAGTTGACGGTGACGTCGGGGTTGGCGGACTGGAACCCGGCGCGCCAGGCGTTGACGGCCGACTCCTGCGAGCTGGCGCCGGCGCCGGAGAGGGTGCCCGAGAGGTCGGACGCGGCGTCGTCGGAGCCGCCGCCCTCGTTGCCTGCGCTGCAGGCGGAGAGTCCGAGGGTCACGGTCAGCGCGAGCGCGGCCGGGGTGGCCATGCGCGACAGGGTGCGATTCACAGGGGGATCCTTCGCTGGTGAAAGTTGACTGACGTGAAGGACGCTAAGGAGCGCAGGTGTATCGCGACGTCGCCATGGATGAACGAGAGGTGAACGGCGGCATAACAATCGCCGATTGTGGCTCCGCTGCCGAGACGGATCTCACACCAGCCGTCAGGCTTGGAGGTTGGGAGTCGGTTTGCCGAGCGGTTCGGTCGTGACGACGACGCCCTTGCGGTGGTGCACCACGACGCCCTCCCCCGGGGCGAGAGCGGTGTCGGGCAGGTCGAGGGCCTGCCAGACCCACGGGAGCGTCGGCCGATGGGTGCACAGCACCGTGGGGCGCTTGCGCTCCAGCAGGATCTGCGCGGCGCCGCGCACCGCCTTGCGGCTGGTGTCCTCGCTCAGCTCGTCCATGACGATCGGCTCGTGCTCGGCCACGGCCGCGTACGGCTCGACGGTGCTCAGGCACCGGACGGCCGGGCTGCTGACGACCCGCCGCACGCCGTACGCGTCGAGGAGGTCGACGAGCTCCTTGGCGCGCAGCTCCCCGCGGGGCGCCAACGGGCGGTCGACGTCGTCGCCGTTCCAGTCCTGGCGGTCGAGCGCCTTGGCATGGCGCAGGACCACGAGCGTCCCGGTGCGGTGGCCGCCGCCGTCGCGGGTCTCGAGGAACGCCTCGAGCAGGTCGATGTCGTGCTCGTAGGTGAGCATCCGTCGTGCGTCCCGCGGACGCACCCACCGCAGCTCGTCGACCTCCTTGTTCGGGCTGAACGGCGGGTCGGTCACGCCGGTGCTGCGGGCGGCCCAATAGCTGACGCTCTTGGGGCCGGCGGACACGTGGTAGCGGGCGTCGGGCAGGGGGTGGCCGAGGCGGACCACCTGCCCGGTCTCCTCGGCGACCTCGCGGACCGCGGTCACGACGAGGTCCTCGCCGGGGTCGGGCTTGCCCTTGGGGAACGTCCAGTCGTCGTACCGGGGGCGGTGCACGAGGAGCACCTCGACCGCTCGACGACGCACCCCCTCGGGGGCGTTCGGACGGCGGCGCCACACGACGGCTCCGGCTGCGGTCACCAGTCGTTCACGTGCCATGCGTCGTATTGTCCCTTCTGCAGGGGTCCGCGACGTAATGGAGGTGTGCAGTGATGCGATCACTGCGTGCCGGTGCGCTCTCGGTGCTGGTCATCGCGCTGGTGGTCGGGCTCGGCTGGGCGTCGGGCCCGCTGGCCACAGCCCCCACACCGTCGCTGACCGCCGCGCTCGCGTCGGTCCCGTCGGGCACGACCGTCGTCGGCTTCACCGACTGGCGGCGGATCCGCGACTCCGGGGTGCCGGTCGACGAGCTGTCCGAGCGGGACGTCTCGACCCGCTCGGAGCTCGCGCGCTCCCGTGCGGCCATGCAGGAGCTGATGGGCTGGTCCGTCGACGACCTCGCCTGGGAGGCGTTCGCGCAGGGCGGCGGGCCCGGGGTGCTCGTGGCGGCGCTGGACGGGCTGTCCCCGGATGCCGTCGAGGTCGGGCTCGGCGACGCCGGGTTCGTCCCGTCGACGGGTGGGTGGACGGCGGGACCCGGCGTGCTGACGCGCACCGGGCTGAGCACGGTCCTCGAGCACGTCGTCGTCCTCGAGCGCGAGCGCCTCGTCGTCGCCGCGGAGACCCCGGCCGCCACCGCCGCGGTCGTCGAGGTCGTCCGCGGCGGCGCCCCTGCGCTGAGCGCGGACCGGGAGGCCGTGGCGGTCGCTCAGGCCCTCGCCGGGTCCGACGCCGTCCTGCTGCAGCGCGCGGGCGTGGGGTGCGACGCTGCTCGGCTGACGAGCGAGGAGTCGCTGCGGCAGGCCGACGTGGCCCTCGAGTCGGTCGGACCGCTCGCGTCGCACACGACGAGCGGGCGCGCGATCACCGATCGGGGCGGCGACGGCATGGGGGCTCAGACGGTGCGGTTCGCGATGGCCTTCGACGCCGCCGCGACCGCCCGCGAGCAGGCACGGATCCGCGAGAGCGTGTCGACGGGACCGTTCATCGGTCGTACGGGTCAGGTCGAGCAGGTGCTGCGACTCGTCGACTCCCGCACGAGGGGGCGGGTGCTGACGCTGGAGTTCGAGCGCGACCCCGCACGCGACGTCGTCATGACCGCCACCGGACCTCTGCTCTTCGCCGCCTGCTGACCGCCCTCAGGAGGCGGCGCGGCTGCGCCGCTTGCGGGCGCGGGCGATGAGCTCCTCCTGCACGTGGAACTCGCCCTTGTGCAGGGTCCAGCTGCCGTCGGGGCCCAGGTGCCACGACGTGCTGTCGTCGTCGGCCATCCGCTCGAGGAGCGCGCCGAGCTCGTCGACGTGCTGCTCGGTGGGCATGCGCACGAGCACCTCGACGCGGCGGTCCAGGTTGCGGTGCATGAGGTCGGCCGAACCGATCCAGCCCTCGGGCATCCCCCCGTTGGCGAACCAGTACACGCGGCTGTGCTCGAGGAAGCGGCCGAGGACGCTGCGGACGCGGATGTTCTCGCTCAACCCTGGCACGCCCGGACGGAGGGCGCTGATCCCGCGGATGACGAGGTCGACGGGGACGCCGGCGCGCGACGCCGCGTAGAGCGCGTCGATGACCGCCTCGTCGACGAGGGAGTTGAGCTTGAAGCGGATGGCAGCGGGTCGGCCCGCACGGTGGTGCTCGATCTCGCGCTCGATCCGGCCGATCAGCCCGTCCCGGACGCCGTGCGGGGCGACGAGCAGCTGACGGTAGTCGTCCTGCTGGGAGAAGCCGGACAACCGGTTGAACAGCTCCAGCAGGTCGTTGGTGATGTCGGGGTCGGTGGTGAGCAGGCCGAGGTCCTCGTAGACCCGCGCCGTCTTGGGGTTGTAGTTGCCGGTGCCGAGGTGGGCGTAGCGGCGCAGGCCGTCGGGCTCGTCGCGGATGACGAGGGCGAGCTTGCAGTGCGTCTTCAGACCCACGAGCCCGTACACGACGTGGCAGCCGGCCCGCTCGAGCTTGCGGGCCCAGCGGATGTTGGCCTGCTCGTCGAAGCGGGCCTTGATCTCGACCAGGACGAGCACCTGCTTGCCGGCGCGGGCGGCGTCGACGAGGGAGTCGATGATGGGCGAGTCGCCCGACGTGCGGTACAGCGTCTGCTTGATGGCCAGCACGTGCGGGTCGGCCGCCGCCTGCTCGATGAAGCGCTGCACGCTCGTGGCGAAGGAGTCGTACGGATGGTGCACGAGCACGTCGCGTCGGCGCAGCGCCCGGAACATGTCGGCCGGGCTCGCGGTCTCGACCTCGGCCAGGTGCTGGTGCGTGCCGGAGACGAACGGCTCGAACTTCAGCTCCGGACGGTCGAGGTCGGCGATCTCGCCGAGGCTGCGCAGGTCGAGGGGACCGCGGAGCCGGAAGACCTCGTCGTCGCTGACGCCGAGCTCGGAGACGAGCAGGTCGAGCACCTCGTCGTCGATGGAGTCCTCGACCTCGAGCCGGACCGGGGGCCCGAAGCGTCGCCGCAGGAGCTCCTTCTCGAGCGCCTTGAGGAGGTTCTCGGCGTCGTCCTCCTCGACCTCGAGGTCCTCGTTGCGGGTGACGCGGAAGGTGTGGTGCGCGACGATCTCCATGCCGGGGAACAGCAGGTCCAGGTGGGCGGCGATGACCTCCTCCACGGGGACGAAGCGTCCGGGCGAGACCTGCATCCACCGGTCGATGATGGGCGGCACCTTGACCCGGGCGAAGTGCTCCTTGCCGGTCTGGGGGTTGCGCATGATGGCGGCCAGGTTGAGCGACAGGCCCGAGATGTAGGGGAACGGGTGCGCGGGATCGACGGCCAGTGGCGTGAGGATCGGGAAGATGCGCTTGCGGTATGCGCCGTCCATCCGCTCCCGCTCCTCGGCGTCGAGGTCGTCCCAGTGCACGAGCTCGATGCCGGCCTCGGCGAGCGTGGGAGCGAGGCCGTCGACGAAGACGCGCGCCTGCTCGATCATGAGCGCGTGGCTCTGCGCGAGGCTCTGCGCGAGCACGTCGCGCGGGTTGAGCCGGCTCGCCGACGGCACCGCGACGCCCGCGGCGATGCGCCGCTTGAGGCCGGCGACGCGGACCATGAAGAACTCGTCGAGGTTGCTGCCGACGATCGACAGGAACCGGACCCGCTCGAGCAGGGGGAGGTCGGGGTCGCCGGCGAGCTCGAGCACCCGCTCGTTGAAGGCGATCCAGGAGAGCTCCCGGTCGAGGAAGCGGTCCTCGGGCAGTTCGCCGTCGGTGGGGTCGTACGGCGGGTCGACGTCGAACTCGTCGGGGGACGCGGGCACCTCGACGGGGCTCTCCTCGATGTCTTGGCTCACGAGGACAGTGTCCCAGCAGGCGGTGAACTCCGCCTGAACGACGCGCCCCGCCCGATATCGTGCCTCCATGGCCTCCCCCTCCGTCACCGCCCTCGTCCGCGCCAAGTCCCTCGCCGCGAAGGGTCTGATGTCGCTGCCGCGGCCGGTGATCCGTCGGCTCGCCGGGGCTCCGGTGGAGCGGGACGGACGTCGTCTCGACCCGGAGATGCAGCTGATGCTGCGCGTGATGGCTGCCGAGGGTCCACCCGTGGAGTCCCTGCCGATCACGAAGGGACGCCGCGGGATCGTCGAGTCGTCCCTCGTTGCCGGCGGCACGCAGCCGATCGGTGCCGTGACGGACCGTCACGTCGACGGACCGGCCGGTCCGTTGAAGATGCGCTTCTACACCCCGCGCGACCTGACGGGTCGGTCGCCCGCGCTGTTCTTCATCCACGGCGGCGGCTGGATCTACGGCGACCTGGACAGCCACGACGCCCTCTGCCGGGTGCTGGCCGAGCAGGCGCAGGTGCGGGTCGTGGCGGTGGACTACCGGCTCGCGCCGGAGGCGCCGTTCCCGGCGGCCTTCGACGACTGCTGGGCGGCGTGGACGTGGGTCGTGGAGCACGCCGTCGGCCTGGGGATCGACCCGGAGCGCATCGCGGTGGGCGGGGACAGCGCGGGCGGCAACCTCGCGGCGATCATCGCGCAGGAGGCGGTGCGCACGTCGACCCCGGCCCCGGCCTTCCAGCTGCTGATCTACCCGGCGGTGGACTTCGTCGAGCGGGCTCCGAGCCGCGGGATCTTCACCGACGGCTTCTTCCTGACGAAGGCGTTCATGGACCTGGCGGAGGAGAACTACCTCACCGGCGACGAGGACCGCACCGACCGTCGGCTCTCGCCGCTGTACCACGACACTGCCGGGGTGGCGCCGGCGTACGTCGTGACCGCGGGCTTCGACCCGCTGCGCGACGAGGGTCAGGCGTACGCCGATGCGCTGCGCGCCGCCGGGGTCCCGGTGGAGCACGTCGAGGAGGAGGGCCTCATCCACGGCTTCGCCAACATGGTCGGCCTCGGCACCGTCGCCCCCCGCGCGGTCCGCCGGATGGCTGCCGCCCTCCAGCGCGGCCTGACGTAGCGCGGTTTACCACGGTCCCACGGCAAGCCAGCTCTTCCCGCGGCAGATCTGCCGCGGGAAGAACCAGTTCTCCGTGGGACCGTGGTAAACCGCAGGACGGCGGTGGTCCGGGTCGGCGCCGCCGGGTCGCGGAGCGGCGCGCCCTGGCCGTACGAGCACTCGGGATCGGCCGGCGGCTGCGAGACCGGTGGTGCTCACGGCGGGAGAACACTTCCCGGCCTCGGACCATTGACAAACGAGCGTTCGTTTAGAAGGATCGCTGTGACGCGAGTCACCCGTCCCCCGAAGGAGCCCATCGTGAGTCCCACCAAGATCTTGGCGACCGGCGTCGCCGCAGCCTGTCTCGCCGTCACCGCAGCGTGCGGGTCCGGGGGTGGTTCCGACGACACCGTCACCTTGCGGGTGGCCACCGGCCTGAGCGAGCAGCACGCCTGGTGGTCGGACTCGATGGTCCCGTGGATGGACCGCGTAGAGGAGCTCACCGACGGTCAGGTGACCTTCCAGTCCTTCACCGGTGGCGAGCTCGTCGAGGTCCCCGACGAGGTCGAGGCCATCCAGAACGGCACGGTCGACGTCGCCCTGATCCTGCCGATCTACACCCCGGACCAGTTCCCGATGGCCGAGGTGACGATGCTGCCGGTCAGCGAGTCCGACACCCTCATCGGCTCGGAGGCCTGGCGCGCCCTCGTGGAGAGCGACGTCGAGCTCGGCGACGGCAAGACCTACTACGAGTCGCAGTTCGGCGACCAGGGGATCAAGGCGTTCCCCGTCTCGACCACCCAGGAGTACTCCATCTCCACCACCGGCCAGGAGCTCGACTCGGTCGCCGCCGTGCAGGGCCTGTCCCTGCGGACGCCGTCGCGCATCCACGAGATCTACGCCTCCAAGATCGGCGTGAACTCTGTCACGATCCCCGCAGTGGAGATGTTCGACGCCTTGAGCCGAGGCGCGTTCGACGGCAGCTTCTACAGTGTCGCCGACTGGTCGGGATACGGCTTCCAGGACCTCTTCGAGTACACCCTCACCGGGCTCGACGCGGGCCACTTCAACGGCCTCATCGGCATGACGCAGGACCGCTGGGACAGCCTGCCCGCCGACGTCCAGGACGCGATGACGCAGGCGCACGACGAGATCTTCACCCCTGGCGCTCAGGAGTGGGTCGATCGCTCCGACGAGATGATCGAGTACAACGAGGAGCGCGGCGGGCAGTTCGTCGACCTGTCCACGCTCGACCAGTCCGTTCAGGACCTCATGCTCGACGGCGTCGAGGCCACGTGGCAGGACTACATCGACCTCCTCGAGGCGGACGGCCTGCCCGGCACCGACGTCGCGACCCTGTGGCGCGACCTGCTCGTCGAGGCCGGCGGCTCGGTCCCCGAGCCCATCCAGGACCTGGGCTGAGCCCTTCGGTCCCGGCCCGCCGCACCGGCGGGCCGGGACCGCCACGTCGTCCGTTCCGACCGGGAGGTCCTCCATGTCCGAGGTGCTCGTCATCACCGTCGTGGTGGCCGGCTTCGCGCTGCTGCTGCTCGCGGGCCACTACATCCACTCCGTGCTGCTGCTCGCGGGCGTCGGAGGTCTCGTCCTGCTCGACGGCGCGGCGATCCTCACCGGGTTGCTCGGTCCGCAGCCGTTCGCGCGGACGGCGTCGTACACCCTGACGACGATCCCCCTGTTCGTCCTCATGGCCCAGTTCATCCTGCAGGCCGACATCGTCAAGGACCTCTTCTACGTGGTCAACAAGATCTCCCGTGGCAGCCGCGGTCTGCTCGGCTCGTTGACCCTGCTGGCCGGCTCGATGCTGGGGGCGGTCTCCGGCTCCGGCACGGCGACGGCGGCCTCCCTCGGGCAGGTGGCCGTGCCCGAGCTGAGGACGAACGGCTACTCGCCGCGCTTGGCCGGCGCGGTCGCGGCCGCTGCCGGCTCGCTCTCGGGCATCATCCCGCCCAGCATCATCCTCATCCTCTACGGCGTGGCCACCGAGACGCCGGTGGGCGACCTCTTCGCCGCGGCGATCATCCCGGGCCTGCTCGTCACGGCGGTCTTCGTGGTCGTCATGGCCGTCTACCTGGCGCGGAGCGGGATCGACCCCGCCGCGCTGCGCCCCGCCGAGGACACGCTGCCGCGGATCCCTCGACGCCGCCTCGTGGTCTCGCTGACCGTCAGCGGGCTCATCGTCCTCGTGGTCTTCGGCGGCATCTACTCCGGCACGGTGACGCCGACCGAGGCCGGCGCGGTCGGTGCCTTCACGGCGTTCCTCGCGGCCCTCGTGCTCGGCAAGGTCTCCAGTCGCTTCCTGTCGACGTCGCTCGTCGAAACCGTGAAGGTGACGGTGATGGTCATGCTGATCCTGATCGGCGCCCAGGTGTTCGGTCGGTTCGTCTCGCTGTCGCTCATCCCGCGTCGGCTGATCGATGCGTTGGAGCCGATCGTCGAGACGCCGGCCCTGATGCTGGCGATCCTCGCGCTCGTGTTCTTCGTGCTCTTCATGTTCATCGAGGGCGCCGCGGTCATCCTCATGTCGGTGCCGGTCGTCCTGCCGATCATCGAGGTCATGGGCGTCGACGTGCTGTGGTTCGGGGTGTTCATCGCGGTCATCGCGAGCGTCGGACTGATCACCCCGCCCGTCGGGCTGAGCGTGTATGCAGTGTCCGGTGCCACCGGCATCTCGGCGGGCGCCATCTTCCGACCGGCGCTGGTCTTCGCCGCGGCCGCGGCGATCGTCGTGTGCGGACTGCTGGTCCTGTTCCCCGGCCTGGCCACCTGGCTCCCGGGAGCAGGCACATGAGCACGGCACCGCCGACGACCCTTACCCGACCTCAGGAGCGACCATGGACCGTCTGACCTCCGCCTACCGGCTCTGGGGCGGTGTGAAGCTGGCCGGAGCCCTGGTTAGTGGCATCGCGATCTTCGCGATGATGCTCTTCATCGTGGCCGACGTCGTCAGCCGGAACTATCTCGGCGGCTCGATCGCAGGCAGTTTCGAGGTGGCGCAGAACTACTTCATGCCGCTGGCGGTGTTCCCGGCGTTGGCGTACGTCTACGCCGCCGGGGTCCTGCCTCGCATGGACCTGCTGCGCGACCGGCTGCCGGACGCGCTGCGACACGCGATCACGCACGTGCTCGTGGTGCTCGAGGTGGTCCTGCTGGTGGTCCTGGTGCACTACACCTGGGTCTACGCGATGTCCGGGATGGATCGTGGCGTCGCGTTCCCTGCCGGGGGTTCGCTCTACACTCTGTGGCCGCTGTTCTTCCTGGTGCCGGTCGCCTTCGCCATGGTGCTCATCGAGACGCTGTTCGTGCTCGGTCGCAACGTGCTCGGCTCGGAGGTCTCCCTGACCTTCGCCGAGGCGCAGGAGGAGGCCCGCCCATGACGACGGCCGGGCGTCCGTGGACGCAGCGGTACCCCGCCACGGTCGGCGTCGACCTGCGCAGCGAGCACGACTCGATGCTCGACGCCTGGGAGGTGCATGCCTCGAGCCGGCCCGACGACCCCGCGGTGCACTACCTCGGCGCGACGCTCACCTTCGGGCAGGTCGACCGCGCTGCGGCGGCGCTCGCGTCCGCGCTGCAGTCGTTCGGTGTCGGTCCTGGCGACCGGGTCGCCGTCTACCTGCAGAACGACCCGCAGTGGCTCGTCGTCATGCTCGGGGCCTGGCGCCTCGGGGCGATCCCGGTCGCGGTGAACCCGATGTTGCGCGAGGCGGAGCTGCGTCACCACCTGCAGGACGCGGAGCCGTCGGTGGTGGTGTGCCTGGAGTCCTTGCACGACGTCGTCGCCGCGGTGGCCGAGGACGTCGAGGTGGGAACGGTCGTCACGACCCACCCGCTCGACCTGACGCCCGACGCCGAGGTGCCGCGTGCGCTCGTCGACGTGGTGGGGGAGCCGCGGGAGGTCGACGGTGCGGTGAGCTGGCGTCGGCTGCTGGCCGAGCACGAGGGACGGCGTCCCGAGCGGGCGCCGTCGTCGCCCTCCGACATCGGCGTGTTGACGTACACGTCAGGGACCACCGGACGTTCGAAGGGCGCGATGAACCTGCACGGCGCCTTGCTGCACAGCTCACTGGTGTACACCCGGTGGTGGGACCTGCGACCCGGTGACGACGTGATCATGGGGTTGGCCCCCGTCTTCCACATCACCGGCATCGTGGCGTGCCTCGGGGTGCACGTGGTGAGCGGAGCGCCGCTGGTCCTGCTGCACCGCTTCGACACGGAGGTCACGCTCGAGGCGATCGCTCACCACCGGGCGACGTTCATGATCGCGGCCAGCACGGCGTTCATCGCGCTCAGCAACCACGACGCCGTCGGGCGCCTGGACGTCAGCAGCCTCACCAAGACCCCCTCCGGCGGTGCACCGGTCGGCCGCGCCCTGGTCGATCGTGTCCGTGCCGCCACCGGTTGGGACCTGCGGGGGGCCTACGGGCTGACCGAGACGACGTCACCGTGCCATCTCGGCCCGCTCGACGTGGACGCACCGGTCGATCCCGAGAGCGGAGCGCTGGCCGTCGGGGTGCCCGTCCCCGGCGCCGAGGTGCGGATCGTCGATCCGGAGACCGGGGAGGACCTCGCGCCGGGCAGTGCGGGCGAGATCGTCGTCCGGGGCCCGATGGTGGTGCCCGGGTACTGGCGACTCCCGCAGGAGTCGGCGCACGCCGTGCGCGACGGCTGGTTCCACACCGGCGACGTGGGCAAGGAGACCGAGGACGGCTGGCTCTTCGTCGTCGACCGGCTGAAGGACATGATCAACGCCGGCGGATACAAGATCTTCCCGCGCGACGTCGAGGACGTCCTCTACCAGCACCCGGCCGTCAGGGAGGCGTCCGTGGTCGGGGTCGCCGACGAGTACCGCGGCGAGACGGTGCGGGCCTTCGTGTCGCTGGTCGACGGAGCGAGGGTCGAGGAGGCCGAGCTCATCGCGTTCTGCAAGGAACGGATGGCCGCCTACAAGTACCCTCGGTCCGTGGTGATCCTGTCCGAGCTGCCGAAGACGACCAGCGGGAAGATCCTGCGACGGCGCCTTCGTGACCTCGGTACGGTGCCGACGCACGGAGGGCCGTCGTCGTGACGCAGGCTCGCGTGGCCAAGCAGGCCCGAGGTGGTCGGGACGTCGTCGTCGCCGCGGCCGTCGACAACTTCCAACGATTGGGCTACCACGGCACGTCGATGCGCGACATCGCCCGGGATGCGGGCATCACCGTCGCGTCGATCTACCACCACTTCCCGTCGAAGCAGCTCATCCTCCAGGACATCATGAAGCGAGTCCTGAGCGACGCGTTCTCCGCGACGCGCACGGCTCTGATGGCGGCGCCGGCCGCGCCCGAGGAGCGTCTGGCCGAGATCGTGCGTGCCTGGATCCGCTTCCACACCCACCGACGGGCCGAGGCGTTGATCGGCGCGTCGGAGATCCGGAGCCTCGACGACGCGGGGCGTTCGATCGTCATCGCGTTGCGTGACGAGCAGGAGCGGATGTTCCGCGACGTCATCGAGCACGGGGTGTCGGTGGGGGCGTTCGCCACCCCCTATCCGGCGGAGGCGGCGCGAGCGATCCTCACGATGGGCAGCTCGGTCGCGAGCTGGTACCGAGCGGGGGGCGAGCTGAGCCCCGAGGAGCTCTCGGACCGGTACGCCGCGCTGGCCCTCGGCGCGGTCGGAGCGCGCTGACGTCCCGATCGATCGTTCGACCAATAGTCGTCATCGGGGTGTGGGATGCAGCCCTGGGCTGCCGGTGTGCGTGCATCTGGACCTGTCATGACAGGCTCTATCCGTCATCCAGGCAGCGTCGTCGGTTGACGCGCGGACGACCGTCCGTCATCCTGATAGCCGAACGATCGTTTGGAAAGGACGTTGCTCATGCCGGAGTCCGCGGTGGACCTCGACGCCCTGCGACGCTGGCTCGACGAGCACGCGGCAGGGGGAGTGGCCGGGCCGCTCTCGGCGAGCCTCGTCGCCGGAGGTCGCTCCAACCCGACCTTCGCGCTCGACGACGGGACCCACCGGTGGATCCTGCGTCGCCCGCCCTTCGGGCGTGTGCTCCCCACCGCCCATGACATGCACCGCGAGCACCGGGTCCTGAGCGCCCTCGCCGACGCCGCGGGAGTGGCGGTGCCGCGTGTCGTCGGGCCGGTCGGCGCGGAGGACGTCATCGGTGCGCCGTTCTACGTGATGGAACGTCTCGAGGGACGGACGCTGAGATCGGCCGCCGACACCGCCGACCTGACCCGCGGCCAGCGAGCGCGGCTGTCCGACGCCCTCGTCGACCTCCTCGTGGCCCTGCACGCGGTGCGGCCGGCCGACGTCGGTCTGGAGGACTTCGGTCGACCGGACGGCTACCTGGACCGTCAGCTCAGCCGCTGGAGACGCCAGTGGGAGGCCTCGGCGACCGAGGACCGGCCGGTCGTCGACGAGGTGCTGCGCCACCTCGGCGAGACGGTCCCCACCGGCAGCCGCCCCGGCATCGTGCACGGCGACTTCAAGCTCGACAACGTGATGGTCGCGCTCGACGACCCGACCCGGATCGTGGGGCTGCTCGACTGGGAGATGTCGACCCTCGGTGACACCCGCACCGACGTGGGGATCCTGTGCTCGTTCTGGGAGGGCCCGGGACAGCCGGAGCACCCCATCACCGCCGGGTCGACCACCCACGACGGCTTCCCCGAGCGCACCCACCTCGCCGAGCGCTACGCCGCCGCGGTCGGCGTGGACGACCTCGACATCGGTTGGTTCACGGCCTTCGCGGACCTGAAGATCGCCGTGATCCTCGAGGGGATCCACGCCCGGCACCTCGACGGTCACACCGTCGGCGAGGGCTTCGACGACGTCGGCGCCATGATCGCGCCGCTGCTCGACCGGGCCCGGCGGACCGTGACCACGGCGAGCGCCGCGTCGCGACGCTGAGACCGCGACGACCCACCCCGTCCCGACCAGGAGGCACCATGTCCGACCCCTTCCACGCCCTGCGGGCCGAGCCCGACCCCGCGAGCCTCGACCTCTCAGGCTCCGACCGCGCGAAGGAGCTGCACGCCGAGCTCGTCGCGTTCATGCTCGAGCGCGTCCTCCCCGCGGAGCAGGACTACGAGGAGTACCGCGTCGCGGCCGGTCCGTTCGACAGCACCCTCCCGCCGGTGGTGGAGGAGCTCAAGGTCGAGGCACGACGACGTGGCCTGTGGAACCTCTTCCTGCCTGACTGGTCGGGCATCAGCCAGCTCGACTACGCAGGGCTCGCCGAAGTCACCGGATGGAGCCTGCACCTGGCGCCGGAGGCGACGAACGGTCAGGCGCCCGACACCGGCAACATGGAGCTGCTGCACCTCTTCGGCACGCCCGCCCAGCAGGAGCGTTGGCTCGAACCCCTGCGGGAGGGGAGGATCCGGTCGGGCTTCTCGATGACGGAGCCCGATGTCGCGAGCTCCGACGCCACGAACATCGAGACCAGCATCGTGCGCGACGGCGACGAGTACGTGATCAACGGCCGCAAGTGGTGGACCAGCGGTGCTGCGGATCCGCGCTGCGCACTGCTGATCGTCATGGGCAAGACCGATCCCGACGCCGAGCGGCACCGTCAGCAGTCGATGGTCCTGGTGCCGACCGACACCCCGGGGGTGACCATCGTGCGCGACGTGCCGGTCTTCGGGCGGCACGACCAGCACGGCCACTGCGAGATCAGGTACGACGACGTCCGGGTGCCGGTCGACCACCTGCTCGGAGGTGAGGGCGAGGGCTTCGCCCTGGCGCAGGCGCGCCTCGGACCGGGGCGCATCCACCACTGCATGCGAGCGCTCGGCGCCGCCGAGCGGGCACTCGGGCTGATGGTGGCGCGTGCGTCCGAGCGGGTCGCGTTCGGACGGCCGCTCGCCGACCAGGGCGTCGTGCACGAGCAGGTCGCGGAGTCGCGCATCGCGATCGACCAGGCCCGGCTCCTGTGCCGGCACGCGGCCCGCACGATCGACCTGCACGGGAACAAGGCCGCTGCCTCGCTGGTCGCCGAGGCCAAGGTCGCGGTGCCGCGGGTCGCGCTGGAGGTCATCGACCGCGCCATCCAGGTGCACGGGGGCGCGGGCGTCAGCGACGACGTCCCCCTGGCGGCGATGTACGGGTGGCACCGCGCCATGCGCATCTTCGACGGCCCCGACGAGGTGCACCGGCGAGCGATCGCCCGCACCGAGCTCAGGCTCGCGGGCCGGTGACGTCGACGCAGGACTGGTTCCTGGAGGACTTCGAGGAGGGCCAGGTCTTCCTCAGCCAGGGACGGACGATCACCGAGACCGACCTCGTCACCTTCGCCGGGTGGAGCTGGGACACCAATCCCGTCCACACCGACGCCGTCGCCACGGCCGACGGGCGGTTCGGGGGTCCGATCGCGCACGGCGTCCTCGGCCTCAGCGTCGCGATGGGTCTCGCGTCGCGGCTGGGCGTCTTCGAGGCGTGCTCGATCGCGCTGCTCGGCATCGACGAGTGGCGATTCCACGCGCCGGTGCGCGTCGGTGACACGGTGCGGTGCCGCGTCACCATCCTCGACGTGCGCCGCACGTCCGCCGGCGACTCCGGTGTGCTGCGTCGCCGCTTCGAGCTGATGGACACCCGCGACGCGATCGTGCAGAGCGGCAGGATCGACCTGCTCGTCGCGGCGCGGCCGGGCTCCTGACGGGCTGCGGTTTACCACGGTCCCACGGCAAGCACGTTCTTCCCGCGGCAGATCTGCCGCGGGAAGAACCAGTTCTCCTTGGGACCGTGGTAAACCGCAGGACGGGAGTCAGGCGTCGGTGGCGTAGAGGACGTCGCGGGCGTGCTGCTCGAAGCCCAGGCGACGGTAGACGGCAAGGGCGGGGGCGTTGTCGCCCTCGACGTAGAGGTCGACGGTGCCGATGCCCTGCTCCCACAGGTGGCGGACGCCGCGGGCGGTGAGGGCGGTGCCGAGGCCGCTGCCGTGGGCGTCGGGGTCGACGCCGACGACGTAGACCTCGCCGATGCCGTCCTCGATCTTGGTCCAGTGGAAGCCGACGACCTGGCCGTCCCGGACGGCCACGAAAAGCCCGGCCGGGTCGAACCACGCCTCGGCGCGCCGCCGGTCGAAGTCGGCGTGGTCCATGGCGCCCTGCTCCGGGTGCTCGGCGAAGGCGCGCGCGTTCACCGCGATGATCGCCTCCGCGTCGGCCTCCTCGAAGGTCCGGAGCGTGATGCCGGGGACGGCTCGCTCCGGCTCGGGAGCGTCGTCGAGGCGCCGGCGCAGGACCAGCAGGGTGCGCACCGGATGCGCGCGGCCCTTCTCGGCGAACGCTTGCGCACCGGGAAGGTCGCCGTGGGACCACGCGCGCGTGACCCCTGCGGCGCGGGCGCGTCGCCAGAGCTCGGTGCCGTGGCCGCGCCGACGGTGCTCGGGGTGGACGACGAGCTCGAGCGGTGCGTCGCCGAAGCGCAGCGCGGCACCGACCAGCCGTCCGTCGTGCTCGCGCGTCTCGCGCAGTCTCGGCCGGTCGCCGGCGTTGAGGGCGATCTGGGTGGCCTCGTTGAACGGGTGCACCCCGTCGACGTCGTGGGCAGCGGCACCGAGTGCGAGCAGGTCGTCCATGGCGACCACTATGCCCCGCGGTGGCGAGCCTGCCGGGAGCCCGATCGGTGCCTCCGCAACCGTTTCGCTCGGCTTGGGGTTCTCCAGGCACCGACGTGGGACGGATTCCCAGGGTCTCTTGGGAATCCGTCCTGTGCCGCGCGCATCGGTGCCACCCCAACCGAATGCTGCCGCAGAAGGTTGCTGCGGCACCGATCAGCCAGCGGGCGAGCCAGAAGGTTGCGCAGGCACCGATCAGCGACCGGGCCCGGCGGTCCCCCCGGTCAGGTGTCGGCGAGGAGCCGTCGCAGCTGGTGACCGATCTCGGCGGCGACGGCCGTCGCGAGGTCGGAGGGGGTGTCGTCGTCGGGCTCGGCGATGAGGTGGTGCACGGTGCCGGCCTCGTGGAGGTCGATGGCGGAGACCCGCTGCTGCTCGGCCATCTGCGGGGCGTGGTCGACGTCGCCGTGGACGATGGCGCTGGCGCCCTCCGGCGGTAGGGGCGAGAGCCAGGCGTGCTCGGTGGCGATGACGACGTCGGCCGGGAGCAGGGCGAGGGCGCCACCGCCGCACCCCTGGCCCAGCAGCACCGAGATCGACGGCACGCGCAGCGTCGACATGCCGGCGATGCACCGGGCGATCTCGCCGGCCACGGAGCCCTCCTCCGCGGCCGGCGACAGCTCGGCGCCGGGGGTGTCGATGACGGAGACGAGCGGCAGCCCCAGCTCGGCGGCCAGGCGCATGCCGCGGCGTGCCTCACGCAGCGCGGCCGGTCCCATCGGGTTGTCGGGGGTCTGCTTGGAGCGGTCCTGGCCGACGACGACGCACGGGACGCCGTCGATGCGCGCGAACGCGACGATCATGGCGGTGTCGCGCTCGCCCTCGTCGGTGCCCTGGAGTCGGACCGTGGCGTCGCTGCCGAGGCGAAGGACGTCGCGGACCCCGGCCCGCCCGGCGGCACGGGTGCGCTCGATGGCGGTCCAGGTGTCGACGCGCCGGTGGACCGGGTCGGTCCGGCGCTCGCGGGTGGACTCGCTGACGGGGTCGAGCAGCAGGCCGAGGGCGCGGTCGACGATCGTCGGCAGCTCCTCGTGCAGGACGACGGCGTCGATGATGCCGTGGTGCTCGAGGTTCTCGCTGGTCTGCACGCCCGCGGGGAAGGGGCGACCGTTCAGGAGCTCGTAGACCTTGGGGCCGAGGAACCCGACGAGGGCGCCCGGCTCGGCGACGGTGATGTGTCCGAGCGAGCCCCAGGAGGCGAACACGCCGCCGGTGGTGGGGTGGCGCAGGTGCACGAGGTACGGAAGGGCGGCCTCGCGGTGGTCCATCAGGGCGCGGGAGATGTCGACCATGTGCACGAAGGCGGGGGTGCCCTCCTGCATGCGGGTGCCGCCGGAGGCGGTGGAGGCGAGGATCGGCAGCCGCTCGGCGGTGGCTCGACGCACGGCGGCGACGATGCGCTGGGCCGCCGCCGCGCCGATGGAGCCGGCGAGGAACCCGAACTCCCCGAGCACGAAGGCGACCGGACGGCCCTTGACGGTGCCGCGTCCGGTGATGACCGACTCGTCGGTGCCGGCCCGCTCGGCGGCCTTGGCGAGCGCCGCCCGGTAGTCCTCGGGGTGCGTCGAGACGTCGATCGGCTCGTCCCAGGAGACGTAGGAGTCGGCGTCGAGGACGAGGTCGATGAGGGCGTGGGCGGTCAGCCGGTCGGTCACGGGTCTCCTGCGGGGTCGGGCGTGGCCGCGGGTGGCGGGGTGCTCAGGCGCGGGCGCCGGGCCCGGGCACGACCTCGGCGGGGGTGGCGTCGGTGTCCTCGGCGTCGGGCTCGTCCTTGACGGCGACGAAGCGGTAGCCGACGTTGCGGACGGTGCCGATGAGGGTCTCGTGGTCGGAGCCGAGCTTGGCGCGCAGGCGGCGGACGTGGACGTCGACGGTGCGGGTGCCGCCGAAGTAGTCGTAGCCCCACACCTCCTGCAGCAGCTGTTGGCGGGTGAAGACGCGGCCGGGGTGCTGGGCGAGGAACTTGACGAGCTCGAACTCCTTGAAGGTGAGGTCGAGCGTGCGGTCCTCGAGGCGCGCGGTGTAGGTGGCCTCGTCGATGACGAGTCCGCTGGAGGCGATGACCTGGGTGTCCTCGACGCCGGCGGCTCCGGCGGCGAGGCGGCCGGCGGTGAGCCGCAGCCGGGCCTCGAGCTCGGCGGGTCCGGCGGTGGTGAGGATGACGTCGTCCATGCCCCAGTCGGAGGCGGCGACGGCGAGCCCGCCCTCGGTGAGCACGAGGATGAGGGGGCAGTCGATGCCGGTGGTGCGCACGACGCGGGTCAGGCTGCGCACCTGGGCGAGGTCGTGGCGGCCGTCGACGAGCACGGCGTCGGCCTGCGGTGCGTCGATGAGCGCGCTGGCCTCGGCGGGCAGGATCTTGACCGTGTGGGGCAGCAGGGCGAGGGCGGGCAGCACCTCGACCGAGGACTGGTTGCTCTTGCTGAGCAGCAACAGGTGGGACACAGGTTTCCTCCAGGTCCTACAGAAAGAGGCCAGGTGAGTCTCACCGTGGCCTCGTTGCGCATGGGACAGAATACGCCATGTGGCGTCCAACCAGGCAGATGGTGTCCAGAAGGCGAACCGCGTGACGGTCCGGTACTGGGCTGCGGCGCGGGCCGCAGCGGGTGTCGAGGCCGACGAGGTGGAGGTGCCGGACGGCGGTTCGCGCACGTTGGCCGACGTGCTGGCGGAGGTGGAGCGGCGTCGTCCGGGGGACCGTCGCTTCGCCGACGTGGTGGACATCTGTTCGGTGCTGGTGGGGGAGGTGCCGGTGGGGGCCCGGCCCCACGACGAGGTGGTCCTGGGCGCGGGCGACGTCGTCGAGCTGCTGCCGCCGTTCGCCGGCGGATGAGCGGGCGGCGGCGCGCGCCTGTCATGCTTCGACTCATGTCTCGCGGCACGGCGTCGGTGTTCTCGGTAGCGCTTCTGGCGCTGCTGGTGCTGACGGCGCTCACGGGCGAGGCGGTGGTGGTGGCGTTGGCGGTGCTGGTGGTGCAGGGCATGATCGCGGCGGCTCCGAGC
The DNA here is from genome assembly GCF_039531385.1 of Aeromicrobium halocynthiae. Taxonomy (NCBI): domain Bacteria; kingdom Bacillati; phylum Actinomycetota; class Actinomycetes; order Propionibacteriales; family Nocardioidaceae; genus Aeromicrobium; species Aeromicrobium halocynthiae. The sequence continues at coordinate 299,303 of NZ_BAAAPY010000002.1, forward strand.
CCGCCGGACGCTCGTGGTCGCGCGCACGGCGGCCCGCGGTTCGTGCCGGCGCTCCTCGCGGGCGTCGTGGCGACGACGCTGGCGACGTTCCCCTCGTTGCTGGTGGGCTCGGAGGGGATGCGCGCGGGTCGCGAGGGCATCGTCAGCAACGGGGTGATCGCGGGTCTGGTGCCGGCGGTGGCGGTGGCGGTGATCGCGGCGCTGGTGGCGCAGATGCTGCGCAGTGACGGTCGGCCCAAGCTGGTCTCCTCGACGGGTCATGCCGTGACGTTGGGGGTGTTCGCGGCGCTGGCGGCGTCGTGGGTGGCGGCGTCGCGGGCGGTGGCGGGTGCGGACGTCGTGATCATCGGTGCGGCCGGTGTGGGGGCGGCGCTCGTCGTCTGGGGCCTCCCGGTGAGCCGTGTGGTGGCATCGGCGGGTGCGCTGGTGGCGGCGTCGGTGGCCGGTGGTGTGGCGGCGTTCGCGCTCGGGGGGTCGGCCACGCCGGTCTTCGGCCTGCTCCTCGGAGCCGCGGTCTCGATCTTCGCCGTCCTGGGCCAGGTGCTCGGACGGGCGTGGTCGGCCGGACGCATCCACTCCTCGCAGGGGTGGGGGTTCCCGGGGGCGCTGGCGGTGGCGCTCCCGGCGCCGGTGGTGCACGTGTTCGGCCAGCTGCTGGGCCTGCCGGGTCTGTGACCGCACTGTCGACGTTCTCCGACTTCCCGTGAAGTCGAAGAACTGCTACTTTCGGTGATGTCGGCGAACGGCGACACGAGGAGAGCAGCATGGACATTCGCACCCCTGCCGATCTCGGTGTCCTCATCCGCAACACCCGCCTCGAGCAAGGAGCGACCCAGGCAGCCGTCGCCGCGGCAGCGGGCATCAGCCGGGACTCCTTGATCCGTATCGAGCGCGGCCACCCGCGGGTCGAGCTCGCCAACGCGCTCGCCGTGCTGGCCGCGCTGGACGTCGCCTTGGCCTCGACGTCGGCGGTGGGTCGGCCGGATGCGGCCGGGTCGTCGGACGACCTGCTGGACTCGGTGATCGACTCGTTGAGGGGGGTGGCCGACGATCGCTGAGCATCTGCGTGTCTACCTCGACGGCGTTCTCGCCGGACACCTGCGGCAGGACGGGAACGGCCGGGTCCGTTTCGACTACGACGACGGCTACGTGGAGTCCGACGACCCCACGCCCCTGTCCTCCGTCATCGGACTCCGGGCCACTCGTCACAAGCCGGGCCACGTGAGGAACTGGTTCGACGGACTCCTCCCGGACAACGTCGCTGTGCGAGAGGAGTGGGGCCGCAGGTTTCAAGTCTCTGCCCGCAACCCGCTGGCGCTTCTGCGGCACGTGGGTCGCGACGCCGCGGGCGCGGTCCAGGTGGTTCCCGAGGGGCAGGAGGCTGATGACGCCATCGCACGAACGGGCGACGTCGAATGGCTGGCCGACGACGATCTCGAGTCACTCCTCGCCGGTCTGAGCCGCGGTCGGGGGGACTGGGGCAGGGAGCTGCAGAACGGCCGGTGGAGCCTGGCCGGCGCACAGAACAAGGCCGCCCTTCACCATGACGGCCACCGGTGGGGCATCCCCCTGGACTCCACGCCCACCACCCACATCCTCAAGGCCGCCATCGGCGGGTACGACCTGCACGACATCAACGAGTACGCCTGCCAACGAGCCGCCCGAGAGCTGGGACTTCCGGCGGCCACCACCACCTTGCTCGAGAAGGGCGAGGAACGCGCCGTCGTCTCGCAGCGCTATGACCGGGTCGTCATCGACGGCGCCTGGAGGCGCCTTCACCAAGAGGATCTCTGCCAGGCGTTGGGCGTCTCTCCTGCCATGAAGTACCAGAGCGACGGTGGGCCCGGCCTGGCGCAGTTCCTGACGGTCTTCGCGCAGTTCCAGCCGTTGGCGCAGCAGCAGGCGGCGCGTCGCACGTTCTTCGACTACCTGTGCTTCAACGTCATCATCGGAGCGAGCGACGCCCACGCGAAGAACTTCTCGGTCCTGCGGGCGGGGTCGGCCTCTCGGTTGGCGCCGCTGTACGACGTCGCCTCGGTGCTTCCGTACCTTTCCGAGCGCATCGCGTCGTCCGGGCTGCGGACGGAGGGGCCCCGCAGCGCACTGAGGATCGGCTCGACCTACGACCTGCCGGCGATCGGTGAGGACGACATCGCGTCGTGCGCGCGAAGCCTCGGGCTCCCGCCTGGCGAGGGTGTCGAGCGCTATCGCGACCTCGCGGCCCGAGCCCCTGGTGCCTTCGAGCAGGTGGCCGCATCCCTCGGTGTCGAGGACCATGCGCGGTTCGTCCGTGAGCTGTCGGGCAAGGTCGCGGCGCACGTGGCGGGCCGGTGGCGCCATGGTGTGCTGTTCTGAGACGCGCTTCGGCCTCGGCTGGCGGTCTCTCCGGGCGGTTCGTGCACAGGTTCGGCCAGCTGCTGGGTATGCCGGGCCTTGAGGGAGGTCGGCGGCCGCTGGCGTGGCGTGGCCCGGCGGTGGTCGCGCTGGGCGTGATGCTGGCGACACGTCCGGCCGGGCTGGCGTGACGGTCGTATCGTTGGTCGGGTGACTGGCCCGCTCGTGCTCCTCGTCGCCGTCCTCGCGACGGTTCTGCTCGGTGTGCTGTACAGCCGCGTGAACGGTCGGTTCCGTGCTCAGCCGCCTGCCCCGTCGACCGGGGAGGATGCTGGGACGGTCGCCGACGACCGGGACGTCCTGCAGTCCGACGACATCGGCGCCGACCTGGGCGAGCGCCTCACGCTCGTGCAGTTCTCCAGCGCCTTCTGCAGCCCCTGCCGCGCCACCCGCACCCTCCTGGCCGATGTCACGTCCGACCGCCCCGACGTCGCCCACGTCGAGGTGGACGCCGAGTCGAACCTGGACCTCGTGCGCCGCCTCGACATCCGCCGCACCCCCACCGTGGTCGTCCTCGACGCCACCGGAGCCGTCGTCGGCCGGGCGTCGGGGCTGCCGAAGCGGGAGCAGGTCGAAGCGGTTCTGGCCGGCTGAGCGTGAGCTCTAGAGCTTCCGGAGCACGGGTTGGGGTGACAGGTCGACGTCTCTGGTGTTGCCGGTGATGGTTGTCAGGCAGCAGTCTGCCGGGTGCGGCGGCTCAGTTGCTTCTTGACCTGGACCGGGGTGCGGCCGGCC